>CAZWJH010000032.1:0-24062 GCA_964634755.1 uncultured Clostridia bacterium | reverse complement strand
GAGAGGAGATAAAGAGGGGAAGGTTCAGGAGGGATTTGTATTACAGGTTATCGACTTTTATAATAGAGTTAAAGCCATTGAGAGAGGACAAAGATAGGATAAAAAGATTAGTAGAGCATTATGGATATTTACTTGAAGGAAAGAGGATAAATGAAGAGGGGATGGAGGTTTTGATAAATCATGAGTGGAGAGGAAATGTAAGGGAGCTTATACAGGTACTGAAAAGGGTGAGTGTAGAGCTTGATGGGGAGGAGATAGGGAATGAGATAGAGGAGTGTTTGTGGAATCACATAAACGGGTGTGGATGTAGGAAACCAGAAATGGGTGTAGATGATAAAGATGATAAAACGAGCGATACGGTAAAGAAGTTAATAGAGAAGATAGAGGAAGGAGGGAGTTTCTGGGAAGTGGTAAAAGAGCCATTTATGAGAAGGAATATAAGTAGAAAAGATGTTAAAGAGATAATAAAATATGCTTTAGGTAGAGTATCCGGGGGGAGGTATAAAGAATGTATAAGATATTTAAATATTAAAGATAAGGATTACAGTAAGTTTTTATATTTTATAAATGATTATGATTTAAAGCCATAGGGATACTTGGAAAATAACCCAAATAATTTGAACAATATTCCAAATTTGATAATGCTTGATTAAATAAGGAAAAAGAGAATATTTTAAAGAGATAAACAGATTGGATTTGGAAAATAGTCCAAAAAATGTAAATTGAAAGAAATTGTCAAAAAGTCAAAAATCCTTATTTTTCAATGGTTCCCAAACGCCGAAAGCTTTGGCATGGTTTTTGCCATATGTATTTATGGTTTGGTTCTTAGTAAATGAAAGTAAATTTTTTTGAGGAGGTGAGAATTGTTAATTGAGAAAAATGCCGGAGTTTGTAACAGAAACAATCGAAATATAAGAAGTGTAAAGATTTTGGTAGTTTTGATTATTGTGCTTTTTGCACTAAAGTTAGGAGCTACATCAAGCTCAGTAAAAAAGCGATGCTCATTAATAGAATTGAAGAGAGTGGGAGAAGGTAAGGAAAATTTTTCGAAGTATTATGGAAAGAAGCTGATGGTGGTGTTTTGGTCACCGACATGTTCTCATTGCATTGATATGATAGGTAGTTTAAAAAAGATATACAATGATTACAAGGGAAAGGTAGAGCTTATAAGTTTATTGATGATACCTGTTGATGGAAAAGTGAAGAAAACGATAAAAGCTTATGGAATTCCGTATGCTGTATATGAAAAGAATGAGGCGTTAATAGAGTGTTTGGGAGGAGTATGGATGTATCCGACGATATACTTTATAGATGATAAGGGAATTATAAAGAAGGTGACAGAGGGGGAGCAAGAGGAGGATTATTTGAGATATTTGATAGATAGAAAGCTTGGAGTTGAGGAATGTAAATGCGGGATAGGTGTAAGAGATAAAAAAGGAGAAAATAAATGAGATTTAAAAATCCGGAGCCGAGAGTCAAAAACAATTTAAAAAGCTGCTCAGCTGGAACGGCTGCTCAGCTTTAAAGAAGGAGGAGAGATGAAGAAAAGATTTTGCTTTGTTTTGTTTGTTGTGCTTATGTTTTCATTGACATTGTCAGCATCGCTTCTTGATGTTTACAGGAGCGGAAAGATTAAACTTGTTCCCGATCCCGATTTCGGAAAAGGGACTGAATGGGATATCTATTTTCCGCAAGGGATAAAGGATATAGCTTTTTTACCTGACGGAAGCTTTTTTGCAACAGGACTTGGGAATAAAGCCTGCCATTGTGTTTACAAATTTGATAAAAATGGAAAATTCATAAAGAAAATAGGCAAGAAAGGGAGAGGGCCCGGGGATTTGTACCATCCCGGAAAACTTTCGATTCTTGATAATAATTATTTGCTGGTTGCAGAATACGCAACAATGAGGAGAATAAGTGTATTTGATTTGAATGGAAATTTTGTAAAAATAATAAGGACAAAAGAGCCTGTATTTGATGTTGTTGGATTAAAGGGAGATACTATATTAATAGCAACCTTTAGTTCTCGTAAAAGTGGAAATTTAGTAATCTTTTCCCATAATTTTTACATTAAAAATATTGTAACCGGTAAGGAAAAGAAAATATTAATTTTAAAGGATAAATCGAAATATGGAGGATTTTTCAGAATGCCTATGTTTTCAGGGAAAGGAATCATTGTGGTGAATGGAGACTATGTTTTTATCGGAACCTCCTTTTTCCCTGAGATATATATTTTTGATTTTAATGGCAAAAAAGTAAAAGAGATTAACCTTGGATACAAGAAAAAAAGAGCTAATAATGAGTTGAAAGAAGCATTGTATAAATATTTAAAATACACGATGAGAAAAAATAAGAGATTCATGGATCTTTTAAAGAGGGAATATAAAAAGGGTTTGTTATTTCCCGAATATGAACAATTGTATAGATATTTTATGAAAGATGGAGAAAGTAATATTTTGGTAGTTAGAAATTATGAAGGGCTTATTTTTAGGGAAAACGAGGGTGAGTTGGAGGCAAAAGGAAATATAAAGATTGATATTTTTGATAAGACGGGTAATTTTGTTAAGACAATTATGATAGACAATAATGCTAAAGAGAACCCGTTTACCACTCCCGTAGTGTGGGTATTTGGAAAGTATTTTTATTATTTTGGTGATGGTAAACTGAGTAGAATATCTTTAACCCGGGTTAAAAAATAAAAAAAGGAGGTTATCTAATGAGTAAAAAACTCAAACTAACAAAACTTTCAAGAAAAGAGGTTGAAAAAGTAAAAGGAGGAGGTGTTGATGTTTATGGACCATGTGGCTGTGGATGCGCTTACGCTGATTGCGGAGGTTCTTCTACGACTGATAACGCCTATGCGAATTCTCTTGAAGGTTTATCTACTCCTCCTGGAGCAGGTTGTAAAAAGTAATTTATTAATCTAAAAGACATCAAAAAATAGGCGGAGGGCCCCCGCCTCTTCCCCTAATGTTAACCTGTAATCAGGCAAAACATAATTTGATTGTACACTGAAAGCGGGTTATTTGAAAGAAAATGCTTTCGTCTAAAATAGATTTTATGCTTAATGGCTTTAGTAAAGGAGGAAATATGAAGAAGAAAATTTACTTTGTTTTGTTTTTTGTAATTGTGTTTTCATTAACGCTATCGGCATCGCTTCTTGATATTTACAAGAGCGGGAAGATTAAACTTGTTCCCGATTCCAACTTTGGGAAAGGGACTGAATGGGATATCTATTTTCCCCGAGGAATGGGCGATATAGCCTTTTTACCTGACGGGAGCTTTTTTGCAACGGGTAGCGGACATTGTGTTTATAAATTTGATAAAAGTGGAAAATTTATAAAGAAGTTCGGACAAAAAGGTAGAGGACCTGGAGATTTGTATTATGCAATAAAACTTTCGGTTCTTGATAATAAATATTTACTTGTAGCAGAATATGCAACAACAAGAAGAATAAGTGTATTTGATTTGGAAGGTAATTTTGTAAAGATTATTAAAACGAAAGAATCTGTGCTTGATATCTTAGGGGTTGAAAATGGCAAAATAATAATCATAACCATGCGTTCTGGTAACAAAGATGATATGACAAAGATCAAATTGAATTTATTTGATTTTAAGAAAGGGGTTTTAAAAAAGATAAGGGAATATAAGAGAAAAAAAAGTTATTCACCAGTTGTTCCCGGAGCTTTTTTCGGAGAATTGTATATTAGCAAAATAAACAATAAGAGATTTGTTGCAGGAATGACTAATCAAAAAGAGTTTGATATTTATACAGATGAAGGAAAGTTGATAAGAAAAGTAGATACAGGATTTAAAAAGAGAGAAGTAACAAAAGAAGAAAAAAAGGCATTCGAAAAAACTTTGGATGAGATAATAAAAAAGGGTGATTTCAGAGCGAAGATGATAAAAAGATTATTATCAAAGATGAAGTATCCCGAATATGGTACATATTATGAGAAAATTTTTACTGATGAAGAGGGAAATATCTTTGTTATTAAAGCATTGGAACCTGTTTATTCTTGTGAAAAATATAAAGTAAAAATATATGATTCTAATGGAGTTAAGATAAATGAGATAGTAATGGATAAGAGCAAATATCCGGAATATGTTACTAATAATGGTTTTTTTTATAAGAGTTATGTTTATTTTGCAAATTTTGAAAATGATAATTTTAGACTAATAAGGAAAAAGATTGAGAAATGAAAAAACTTGCGCAAGTTAAAAAAATAAAAAAGAAGGTAAAAAACCATGAAAGAATTTAAGTTAACAAATTTATCAAGGAAAGAACTTGAAAAAACAAAGGGTGGTTATTTGATTATTGTAAGTCCTGACAGATGTTGCGGATGCGGATGTTATTACGCAAATAGTGGAGGTTCATCGACAGACGATAACGGAAATGCTAATTTTGATGGTGGATCTCATGGTCTATGGAGCAGGTAAAGCAGGTAAATAATTGAACAGCTGAATTCAACCCAAAGGGGCGGAGGCGCCCCGCCCCTCGGGTTGTTTAAACCTTTGAAGCTCATAGGCTAAGGTTCTTCATTGTAACAGAAATATAGTACCATTAGAAACTTTAGTCTGTCTGTAATTTGTATTTCGATTTAAAACGATTGGTTTCCAAAATTGAAGTTGTTTATAAAAACGGAATTGTTTTGTTCTAAAAACCGGAGGTTAAAATAGTTTTTACCATGAGAGCTTTTTGGGGCATATGGAGCCTGTATAAGGCTTTTATAATCGGAGGTGAAAATGTATTTTGTATTTAAAACAAGAAATAATAATTACTATATGTATGATAGTGATAAAAAAAAGTTTGTAATTATTCCGGTAGGGATGTATAGCGTCTATAAGATATTGGAAGACAATAATTTTGATTTCTCAAAAGCAAAAGAGATTATCGAAAAAAAAGATATTCTGAAAACGGATGGTGAAAATATTAGAAAAGAGGAAGCTCTTTATTATCTCGGAAAGATAAGATTTTTGAAGGAGAGCGGACTTTTTTCAGAAACCTCTTTTACAAAAAGAAAATTCGACGGAAGGCTTACAGCGGAAGGGGTTAAGAGAAGTCTTACGAATACAAAACAGATAACATTTGAGACAACCGAAAGATGTAATCTCAAGTGTAAATACTGCGGATACGGTGAATTTTACGATGATTATGATGTTCGTGAAAGAAAAGACCTTGATATTGAAAAAGCAAAAATATTTTTAAAGTATATGGAGAAACTCTGGAACTCTCCCTACAATGTATCCCAAGGGAATAATATTTACATAAGTTTTTACGGAGGAGAGCCACTTGTGAATTTCAGGTTTATAGAGGAGATTGTTGAATTTACGGAAAAACTTGAGTTGAAGCACAACAGATTCACATTCTCAATGACAACAAACGGAGTGCTTCTGGATAAATATATGGATTTTCTTGCGGAGAAAAAGTTTAATCTTTTAATAAGCCTTGATGGTAACAAATGGAATAATTCGTACAGAGTGTTTGAAAACGGAAAAGAATCATTTGAAATAGTGGTAAGAAATGTTAATCAATTAAGAGATAAGTATCCGGAATACTTTAAGGAAAGGGTTAATTTTAATGCTGTTCTTCACAATAGAAATTCGGTAGCCGAGATACACAAATTTTTTAGGGAGAGTTATGATAAGGCCCCGATGATAGGGGAGCTTAATAATGTTGGGATAAGAGATGATAAGATAGAGGAGTTCAGGAGGACATATCAGAATGTTTACGAAAGTCTTTTCAGTGCGGAAGACTATACATACATAGAAAGGGATATGTTTATAAGTCTTCCTACGATACAGAACCTTTCAACATTTGTTTTTCAATACTCGGATTCAAAATATGAGACCTATGATGATTTTTTCTCGGAGGAGGGAGGCTCATTCATCCCTACGGGAACATGTCTTCCTTTTTCAAAAAAGGTGTTCATAACTGCAAAGGGAAAAATATTGCCATGTGAGAGAGTCTCTCATAAATACGGACTTGGTTTTGTGGAAGAGGACGGGGTTGAGATTGATTTTGAAAAGATAGCTGAAAGGTATAACAGATATTACGATAAACTGAGAAGGCAGTGTGAGAAATGTTTTAACAGACTCCACTGTGTTCAGTGTATGTTACAGCTTGATATGGACAGTGATAAGCCCGTAGTGTGCAATGGATTTATAAATAAAAAGGATTATGTGAGGTATTTGTCTTCGAATATGGCATTTCTTGAGGAGGAGCCGGAAAATTATGGAAAGATAATGAAGGAGGTAATAATTGAATACTAAGAAAAAATATCTGTATGTGGAATCTTATGTTTTTCCTTTTAAGGAAGATAGAAAACTTTTGCTTTACAATACTCTTAACGGGGATATTTTGGAGTTTGAGATTGAAAAAAATATTGAAAAAATCATAAGTGAACTTGTAAAGCCAGAGAACACCGGAGTAATAGAGGTTGAAGATAAGGACACAGAGCTTCTCGGAGAATTCATTAAAAAGCTCAGAGAGAGTTATATGGGAGATTTGATTCGAGGAGAGAAAAAGCCTGTTATAATGACACCAATATTGAATGTTCAGTGGGGAATAACAAGGTTAAAAGCTGATTTTTATCGTTCTCCCGGAGAGAAGGCTATGAATTATCTTAAAACAATAACATTTTATATAAACAGTGATTGTAAAAAGAATTGTGATATATGCGGGAGAGGATTCAAACAATTTATGTTTTGTAAAAAGGGAAGAGGGGAGAAACTCGGAGTTAAGGATGTAATGAAGGTTATACAGGAAGCTGAGGGAAGCGGGCTTTTGGGGATCAATATAATCGGGGGAAACATACTTTTGTATGGTGAATTGGAAAAACTTATGGAGGAGATATCAAAACTAAAATATTCAAAACAATTTTATATGAATTATGGGAATATAATTGATTATTCGAATAGGGTAAAAGTTTTCGAAGATAAGGAGGTTTTGGTAAAGATATTGGTTGAGCCTGATTTCAGAGGGGAAGATTTGAAAGAGGCGCTTAAACTTCTTGATAATCTTTGGATAGATTACGGAGTTGAGTTTGCAATAAGGGATGAGAGAGATTATGAGAGAGTTGAAATGATAATAGGTGATTTGAAGATAAAGGATAAGACTGAACTAAAGCCTTATTATACAGGTGAAAATATTGAATTTTTCAAGGAAAATGTTTTTACGGAAAAAGAGGATATAAAAGAGGAGAGATTGGATTTTAAGGAAATAAACGGAAGGAGGGCTTTGAATTTTAATGATTTCGGAAGATTGACCGTATTTGAGAACGGGAGTGTTTATGCGAATCTGAATAATAAAAAGCTCGGGAATATAAAGAGAGATTCGCTTTATGAGATAATATACAGGGAGATGGATTCGGGTGAGAGCTGGCTTAAGACGAGAGATAAGGTTGAGCCGTGCAAGAACTGTTTATATAAATATCTTTGTCCTCCGATATCAAATTATGAATATGTTATAGGAAAATTTAATCTTTGCAGGATAAGATAGTTCTTATGAAAAAATTTCCTTTTGAAAGACAGTATGATGCGGTTGATTGCGGACCCGCATCCTTGAGGATGATATGCAAATGGTATGGAAAGGATATACCTCTTTATGTTTTAAGGGAAAGGTCAAGTATAACAAGAGAAGGAGTATCTCTTTTGGGAATAAGCGAGGCAGCAGAGAGTGTCGGGTTCAGAACAACAGGGGTAAGGCTTGATTTTGAAGCATTAAAGGAGGAGGTTCCTCTTCCGGCAATAATCCACTGGAACCAGAACCATTTTGTTGTTGTTTATAAGATAAAAAAAGATACCGTTTATATTGCTGATCCGGGTTTCGGTAAGGTTAAATACACAAAAGAGGAGTTTATGAAAGGATTTTCAACGGACGGAGAAACCGGAATAGCACTTATTCTTACGCCTACTGAAAAGTTTTATAAAGCAGAGGGAAAAAAAGAGAAAAAAAGCGGATTCAAATTCGTTCTTTCGTACCTTAAACCTTATTGGAAATATATAATCCAACTGTTTTTGGGAATGAGTGCGGGAAGCATAATACTGTTTATAAGCCCTTTTTTAAATCAGGCGCTTGTTGATGTCGGGATAAACGGGGGAAATATTAATTTTGTGTATCTGATATTTTTTGCAGAACTCATGCTTTTTTTGGGGACATCTTTTACGGATATAATAAGAAGCTGGATACTTTTGCATGTGGGAACAAGGATAAACATATCAATGGTGTCTGATTTTTTAATGAAGCTTCTGAGATTACCCATGAGTTTTTTTAATTCCAAAATGATAGGAGATATACTTCAGAGAATAGAAGATCACAGAAGGGTTGAGCAACTTTTGACAGCATCAACTCTAACGACACTGTTTTCATTTTTTAATATAATTGTTCTTTCTGTTGTTCTTTTAATATACAATATTCATATATTTTTGATATTTATTGTGGGAAGCATAATATCAACCTCATGGGTGATAATATTTTTAAAAAAGAGAAGGATACTTGATTTTAAGATGTTTAATCAGCAATCATTGAACAGGGGAAAACTCATCCATATAATAGAGGGGATAGAGGAGATAAAGATAAGTAATAGTGATAAACAAAAGAGGTGGGAGTGGGAGAGCATACAGGCGAAAGTTTTTAAGATAAGGATAAAATCATTGAGTTTGAGTCAGATACAACTCGTAGGCTCACAGTTGATAACCCAGTTTAAGAATATAATAATCTCAATAGTGGCGGCAAAATCCGTGATAGAGGGGGGTATAACCCTCGGAGCAATGCTTGCGATAACATTCATAATAGGACAGCTTCAGGGACCGATAGATCAGATAATAGGGTTTTTATTAACCTTGCAGGATGCAAAGATAGGACTTGAAAGAATAGGAGAGATACACGAGAGGGAAGAGGAGGAGGATTACGGGAAAGAGAAAAAAAAGATACCGGATGGGGGAGCTGATATAATAATAAATGATTTATGGTTTTCATACGATAGTTTTGCAAAGGTTGAGGAGGGGGGAAAAGATAATGATGAAGAGGAGAAGGAAGAAGATAATAATGGAGCGGAAATCGCAACCTGTGAATAAGCCTGAAGACGAAAACGGAAAGAATCCCGAGAAAAACAGAGAAAACAGGGAGGACGAAAATTATGATGAAGGAGAAAATAAAAAAGATAAAAGAGATAATGAAGATGATGATGAGATAGATAGATTTGTTTTAAAGAATTTGAACCTCGTAATACCAAAAGGAAAGATAACGGCAATAGTGGGAGTATCGGGAAGCGGGAAAACAACCTTGATAAAACTGCTTTTAAAGTTTTTTAAGCCTCAGAGGGGAAGCATAAGATTAGGAGATATTGATTTTGAAGAGATACATTCGGGAGAGTGGAGAAAGAGGGTGGGTGTTGTAATGCAGAATGGGTATATATTTTCGGATACGATAGTGAGAAACATAAGTCTCGGAGATATGAAACCGGATATTGGGAGAGTAAAAAAAGCGATGAAGATAGCCTGCATATATGATTTTGTGATGAAAGAGCTGCCTTTGAGGTATTTGACAAAGATAGGAGAGGAGGGTTTGAGTTTGAGTGAAGGGCAGAAGCAGAGAATACTTTTGGCAAGGGCTATATACAAAGAGCCGGAATATCTTTTTCTGGATGAGGCTACATCATCACTTGATGCTGAAAACGAGAGGGAGATAATGGAAAATTTGGAAGAATTTTTCAAAGGAAGGACAGTGGTGGTAGTGGCTCACAGATTAAGCACAGTGAAGAATGCGGATAATATAGTAGTGCTTGAGAGAGGAAGGATAGTTGAGGAGGGGAATCACAAAGAGCTTATAGGAAAGAGGGGAAGGTATTATGAGCTTGTAAAGAATCAACTGGAACTTGGGAAATGAAAAGGGATAGGAATTTAAGGGAAAGAAGCCCACGGATACAGGAGATAATGGGGAAGATACCTCCGTGGGTTGTGAGATGGGGTATGAGTGTTGTGTTTGTGGTTTTGTTGATGATGGTTTTTGTATCATGGATAATAAAATATCCTGAGAAGGTAATTGTGAATTTAAAGATAGAGAGAAGTTTTAAGAGTGGTGCATATACGGGGGTTGGGTTTGTGAGAGAAGTTGATTTTATCAAGATAAAAGAAGGGATGAGAGTTAAGATAAAGCTTTCTGGTTATCCATACAGGGAGTATGGGATATTGGAGGGTGAGGAGGAGGATAAGGATTATATTGAGGGGAAAGGTTTTAGAGTCCGGATAAAATTGGGAAACCGATTGATTACCAATTTTGGTAAAAGGATAGAGTATTATAAAGGGATGAACGGGACAGGAGAGATAATCGTAAAAGAGGAAAGGCTTTTTAATAAGTTTGTAAAAAGATTTGGAGGGAAAAACTGAAAAATTCTTGACCTATTTCAGGGCGAGATACAAGGTTAACAACAACTTAATTTTCTATCTCAAAAATTTCATTTGATACAAATTCAACTATTTTTTTATTATGAGATATAAAAATTAAGCTAAAACCGTATTCTTCTTTTAATTTCAAAATTAAATCTATTACCTGGCCCTGCAAGGAAATATCAAGTCCGCGTAAAATTTCATCAAGAATCAATAATTCTGGCTTTAAAATTAAAACTCTTGCGATTGCAATTCTCTGTCTCTGCCCGCCGCTCATTTCATCCGGATATCTGTTTAAAAAGGATTCATCCAATCCCACCTGTTTGAGAATCTCTATTATCTTTTCTTCTGAGTATTTAATCTTATGAAATATAAAGGGTTCTCTCAGAATATTTTTGATTTTGTGTCTGGGATTAAAGCTTGAAGATGAGTTTTGTAAAACTATTTGAACTTCTTTCCTGAATTTTTTTTTATTTTTTCTCAGGAGTGTTTTTATAGGAGTCTCTTTGTATAAGATTTCTCCTGTGTCCGGTTTTTCAAGCCCCAATATAATTTTTGAAAGGGTTGACTTTCCGGAACCTGAAGGGCCAACTATTGAAAATACGAAGCCTTTCTTTACCTCAAATGATATATTTTTAAGGACGATTTTTTTGTTAAAACTTTTTTGTAAATTTCTTACTTTCAGTATAAACGGATTTTCCATTCTATTTTAAAAGCTCTTTGCTCTGAAATTTTCTATTTAAAGAAAATTCTGACATATTTATGTAAAATTTATCTTCCGCTATAAGGCTTGCCAGAAGCTTTCCTGTCGCAGGTCCTAACATAAAACCGTGTCCACTCATTCCTCCTGCAACAAAATAGCCTTCTATTTCTGTCTTATCTATTACCGGATTACCATCCGGAGTCATTGTGTATGAGCCTGCCCACTGCCTAAGCACATGAACCTTTTCCAAGGCTGGCACAAGGCGGACAGTTCTTCTGCTCATTTCATACAAAAATTCAAAAGTCTCTTTTGTGGATTTTCCCGGATAATTGGGTACGGGTGTATAGCAGCCTATAATCTGTCCGTTAATTCTCTGATTAAAATAGCACCCATCTTTTCTATAATCCACAAGCATGGGAATAATGGGATCAAACTTCTTAATTTTAACAGTTATAAATGCTTCATGTCTTTCAGGGACAAAAGGAAGTTCTATATCCACAGTTTCTGACAATTCCTTTGCCCATGGGCCTGCCGCATTAATGACAATTTCACTATTGATAATTTTTCCGTTCGAAAGTTTCACCCCTTTTATCTTTCCATTTTGTTCGATTAAACTACTTACTTCTGTTTCTGTAATAATCTCTCCTCCGTTTTTTGTGATTCCTCTTATAAAACCTTTTAAAACTAAAAATGGGAAAGCCTGTCCATCTTCGGGTGAGAAGGCTCCTCCGAGTATCCCTTCCGTGTTTACATATGGAAATTCTTTTTTTATATCTTTTGCGGAAATAAACTCTACATTTATTCCAAAACTTTTCTGGATTTCTATATTTTTCAGGAAGATAGATTTTTGTTCCTCCGTATGAGCCAGCAAAAGATAACCGCTCTGACAAAATTCCACGGAAAAGCCAAACTCTTTTTCAAGTTCCTTAAAAAGATTCAAACTTTCTCTTGCAAGCTGAATTGTCCCGGATGTTGAAAATTGCTGTCTTATCCCTCCTATACAGCGTCCTGTTGAGCCTGCTCCCGGATATCTTTTTTCAATTACCAAGACCTTTTTACCAAATTTTGTAAGATAGAAACCTGTGGCTAAACCTATTATTCCACCACCTACAATTATAGTATCATAATTTTTCATTCTCTCTCCTTAAAGATTAAGATTTTAGCTGAAAATAGGAGATATTTCAATCTTTTTTTGTTTTTGAAATCAGTCGAAAAGTTAAAGGCTTAGTGAATCCCTTTTTATTGCTTCTATCAAATTCGAAAACTCTCTTATTCTGTTTAAAAGTTGATATTTGTGGGGGGAGTGCTTTATTGCAAAAAATAATCTATAAAATTTTTCCCAGTATTTTAACTTTAAATAGAGAAGATAATTGTTTTCAAAATTTCTCATTTCCTTTAAAAGTGAACTTTTGAATTCTTCTATGTTTTTAGTTAAGCTTTTATCAATAAGCTCCTGTATCCTTTCAATGGATTCATAAAATTCTTTCAAAAATTTCTTTTTATTGGAAAGTTCGGGAAAAATTGAAACATTGTCTATTTCAGGATTTATAGTTTTTAATAATTTTATTACCACTTCCTTTTGCATATCTGCAAGAATGCTCTTTGATTTTTCGAACAAAATTTCTTTTCTTTTTTTTGTGAAAATATTTGCGAGTATAATGTTGTAAACCTTTGAAATTGTCTCATCTATTAATGATACAATCTCTTTATTCTCCTTAATCCCTTTATATGTTTTTAATCTTTCAAGGTTTCCTCTTATGTGCACGAGAATGAAATAATCAATGGGAAAACTCTTTTCTGTTGATATTTCCTGAATTATTCTTAAAATTTTAAATGATTCTATTATATTTATTCCTAACACATATCTCTTTTCAATATCATCAATTGAAAGTAAAATCTCTCTAATTCCTTTATGCACTACTCTGTGAAGTTCTATTTTAAAATTTCTTCTGACAAAAGGGTAGATGTAAGGATTTTTTACCAACTCTTGCAAGTATATATCTCCCACGATCATAAATTCTCTATATCTTAAAGAGCTGCTTTTGGATATTATTTCAAGGAACATCTCTATCTCTTCAAGCTTGATTCTAAAATAATCTATCCAATCTTCTGCTCTCCACTTTTCCTTTTCAAGCTCACTTTCAAGTAAATATTCAAGAGAAATTTTAAATTTTGATTCAACAAAGTTCAGAAAATTTTTTTCTTCATTATTTCCAAAAAGTTCATTGTAGATACACCTTATTTTTCTGAAAACTTCAATTAGGATTTTCCCCTCTTCAATAAAATTCCATTTTTCCTTTGTTTTTTTCGGGTGATTTGCAAGGTGAAAAAAATCTCTTATACCCTTTAAAAGGTATTCTAATTTAAATACTTTTTCTAATTTATCCTCTTTTTTAAAGTTTTGAATATATCTGAAAATTACTTTTTCCTCTTTTTCAAATCTTTTTAAGGAGAAAGTGTCCTTACCCTTTAACGTAAAAAAATACGAACCAATTTCTTCTCTTTTAATCATATTAACCTCTTTTTATACTCTATTACTTTAATATTCTTTGTTTTTTTTGTCAATTATTTTTGTAATATTTTAAGAATTTTAATTTAAGAGTGGTTATAATAAAATTTATTTATCCTCTGTTTTTTAATATCTTCTCTATTTTCTTTTCGCTTAATGTTGTTGTAGTGAAAAGTATTTGTTTAATTTCTTCATACGATTTGGGCATTCTTTCTCTGATTTCTCCTTCAACAACCACTACTATCTCTCCCTTTAACTCTCTGTCTTTCATATATTCCAGTATCTCTTTTGTTTTCCCTCTAAGTATTTCTTCGTGAATCTTTGTAAGCTCTCTGCAAATTGCTATATTTCTTTTTCCGAAATTTTCAGAAAGAATTTTTATGCTCTCCTTTATTCTCCTTGGTGATTCAAAAAAGATAAAAGCTGTTGGTAAACTAAGATATTTTTGAAAGACTCTTTTTATTTTTTGTTTTCCATTTGGTAAAAAACCTAAAAATACAAAACCATTATCAGTTTTAATACCTGCGCTCATTATTGCAGTAAGAATTGAGCTTGGCCCCGGTACAGGAATTATTTTAATATTTTGTTTAATTGCTTCTTTAATGAGTAGATATCCGGGATCAGAAACAAGGGGGGTACCTGCATCAGATATTAAAGCAGCCTCCCCCTTTTCTTTTATAATTTCAATGATTTTTTTTAATTTTAAACTTTCTTTTCCCTTATAATAACTTATAAAAGTCTTCTCTTTTATAGAGATATTGAGTAAATTGAAAAGTTTTTTTGCATTTCTTGTATCTTCACAGATTATTGTTTGGGTTTTTTCAAGAATTTTAATAGCTCTAAGTGTAATATCCTCTGTATTGCCAATCGGGGTAGCTACTATATGGAGAACAGAAGATAAATCTTTCATCTATTTTGTAGAATCCAGAAGAATATTATGCGAAGAAAAAGCAAGTTCCGGGATATTATCAAGAGGAAAAAATTTTGCCTTTATCGCATCATCTCCCGGGATTATTTCCCCTTCATACTTTGTGATTTGAAAACCTATTATCAGAACCGATGTGTATCTCATTCCTTTTTGATTGATTGTTCTTAAAAATTTGTAAGATTTTACATTAATATTTGTTTCCTCTTTTAACTCTCTTATAAGTGCTTCCTCCGCTGTTTCATGAGTATCAACAAAACCTGCCGGCAATGCCCAGAATCCTTTACGCGGATAAATCCCTCTTTTAATTAAAAGTACTTTGTTATTTTTTATTATAACACCTGCTACAACAGGAACTGGATTATCATAAATAACCCTATCACATTTTGGGCAATAAGCTCTCCATTGTCCCTCCACGAATACTTTGTCAAGAGTGGAGCCACAATAAGGACAAAATTTCGCATCTTTTTCAAGTGAAGGCATAAAATATTTTATATCAATTGCTATCCAAAATCAATTTGCCTTTTTTCCTTATTGTATTTATTAAATATTAAGATTACTTATTATTAAGTTTAACTGATTTTGGCTTTACAATTGTTAGTTTTTTGGGTAATTTAATTAGCTTATTTTTAACCTGAATTTGCAAAAACTTAATATTATTGTTTTCAATTGTTTCTGCTATGGCATTTCCTGAGTCTACAATTCCTCCGATGTAATATGTTCCGGCTGGTGCCTCAGAAGGTATAACCAATTGTTTTACCCCAACGGTTATGGTGCTTTTAGGACCAATATATTTTATCCAGGTCCTTCCCCCTTTTAGTAAAACATCTTCGGAGAAGTTTGGAGAATACTTATGGTACTTCACCTGAGCATTCCTGTCTGTTGAAAGTATGAAGTCAACAAAAAAGTTTCTGACAGCTATATTACCCCGATTTTTGATTATTAATGTTACACTTCCCTCTCTTCCTCCAGTCTTTGAATAATTGGTGGTCCATCGTATATTGGTAGGTAGGAGATCAGGTTTTGAAGGAGGAAGAATATTTATTGGAAAAGCGAAAAGATTATTGTATTCGTTTGATTCAGGGACATTCTTTTCAGGGTCTACAATGATTCCTAAATAGTAAGTCCCAGAGGGAGTATCCGCCGGAATCGTATTGAGCCCGAGTATTGTAATGGCCTTTGTTGATTTTGCTCCTAAAAATATTATGAGCTCTCTTCCTCCTCTCAGTAACACATCATCAGTAAAATGTGAAGAATATGAATGTGGTTCAATCTTTACATTTCTATCTTCTGAGAGGACTGCCTCCACTGAAAAATTACTTGCAGGCACTGTTCCTTCATTTTTAATTGTTACTTTAACAGGGCCCATCTCTTCTCCAGGGTAGAGGTTATCTTGGTGTATGCAGTTTGTAATTTTAAGATCTGGAAGTTTTTTTGGACTGATACCTCCATCTCCACAGGAGAGGGGTTTTGTGAAGACATTGTTATTTTCATTTGCTTCCGGGAGGATGTTTCCGGGGTCAATTTCAAGAGTAATTTTGTGAGGTAAGCCATCCCCGATTCTTTCTTTTGTAGCTGTTGGAAACCAGTTTACTGTGAGAACTTTTTGGGGTTTTGTGAAAACAAAGTTTTTGTCAAAAACAGATAGCACCATACCTCCTCCCGCTTTTCCGTCAACAAGCATTTGGAGCGCTATTTGAGTGTAGTAGGAAGTTTGAACTCCGGCATTACCAATATTAGCTATAGTAACTAATAGCTCACAATTTTTGGTTACTTGAATATCCTTTACCACAGGGTCCGGAAGTTTTTTAAGATCAGAAAGTTTGATTTGAGTATAGCTAAAATTAATTAAAAGAAAAATCCCAATTAAAATAATTAGTACTTTTTTTCCTTTTATTTTCACCTCCTAAAAAGTAATTATATAAAGGATAGCAAGAAGCGTGCCATTTTTATATTTCTTTTTTTTACTGTGTAAAAAAGGTGCTTTTTTTAGTTAAAGTGTAGAGATATTAAAAACATGACAGGTTTGTCGCACTTTCCGACATTTTTGAAGACAAAACTTTTCTGTATCTCTTTTAAATCCTTAATTGACATTTTATTTTTCTTAATGTATTAATAAAAGAGAGGAGGCAGATATGAGAGTAAAAAAGTATCTTATTCTTGTTTTTATTATAGCTCTTATTTTTGTCTGGGGCTGTGCAGTTAATCCTGTTACGGGTAAAAAGGAGCTTATGCTTATTTCAGAATCTCAGGAAATTGCAATGGGAAAATCCGTTGATAATAGTGTAAGGTCTGAATACGGAATCTACGAAGATAGAAAACTTAATCTTTATATAAATACGGTTGGCCAAAGGCTTGTTCAACATGTTCATAGGAAAGATTTGAAGTATCATTTTTCAATTTTGGACTCTGAGGTAGTCAATGCTTTTGCGGCACCCGGAGGATATATTTACATAACAAGGGGTCTTTTGGCAATACTTAACAGTGAATGCGAACTTGCCACAGTATTGGGACATGAGTTAGGGCATGTAAATGCAAGGCATTCTGCAAAGGCAATGTCAAGAGCTCTTCTTTTTAATGCGGGGATTTTGGTAGCTGCCGGTTTGAGCAAAAAGGTAAGGGATGCTGCTCCTCTTATTTCAATAGGGACCCAGCTTTTATTTTTAAAGTACAGCAGAGATAATGAATATCAGGCAGATTCTCTGGGAATTGAATATGCGAGAAGAGCAGGTTATAATCCGGAGGGAATAGTGAAATTTTTCAATTCACTTGAAAATCTCCCAAAGGAAGCTGGGGGACCCCATCTGCCTAACTTTTTGTCAACACACCCTCTCACAAAAAAAAGAATTGAGAGAGCAGTTTCTCTTCTTCAGTCAGAAGATAAAAAATTGGAAGTAAGAAGACCTTTTTATCTTAAGAGAATAAATAAAATCGTTTATGGAAAAGATCCCCGCCAGGGTTTTGTGGAGAATGGAAGATTCTGTCATCCGAATATGAGGTTTTACTTTAAAATACCTCCCGGATGGAGTGTTTACAATACCCCCACTCAGGTAAAGATGGTTTCAAAGGATAAAAATTCTGTTATTATACTTTTTGCGGAAAAGACAACAAAGCAACTTCCGACATATGCTGAGACAGTTTATAAAAAATTCTCCAATACAGAGTTATTAAGATACGGAGAAGCCAATGTTAATGGTTTTCCTGCCTATTACATAGATTTTATGATTTACAATAAACAAAGTTCAGGTGCTGAAAATAGAGTAAGAGCCTTTATTGATACTGTTAGAAAAGGAGATTATGTTTACACTTTTTTGGTAGCTGCAACGCCGGAATCATACGAAAGAAGGAAAAGAGCTATCTTTTATTCTTTAAACTCCTTTGCAACTTTAAATAATCCCTATTGTTTAAGCAGAAGACCTTTCAGAGTTTATGTAAGAAAGGTGAAAAGGAATGTTTCTCTTCAAACCTTTCTTGTATCAAATGCTATTTCTAAGAAATTCTGGAAAAAAATCACTATAATAAACAATCTTCATCTGAATGAGAGAGTGAAAACAGGGGATTACATTAAAATAATAAGGTAAAAAAAGATTATCCTGAAATTCAGAAAAAGAGTTTTTGTGTTAGGGAATGTGAAGTGTGTTATCCTAAAAAGTTTACAAAAAAATGCTTGAGGCTATAAGAGTGTTTGGAAGCTTTTTTTCATTTCTCTTTTTTGTTATTATAAAGAATGAGTGAAAAGATAATGAAAATAATATGCCCTGTATGTAAATCAATTCTCTGGGTGGACAGGGAGACTGAGCAGGTGGTTAAGGTTGAAAGACACAAAGCAAAGAAAAAAGCTTCTCTTGACGAGCTCTTGGGAAAGGAAATCAAGAAAAAGGAGTTGGTTGATGAAACCTTAAAAGCTGCATTTGACATAAGCCAGAAGAAAAAGCAGGAAGCAAAAAGCAAATTTGAAGAGCTTATCTCAAAGGATCCGGAGGAGCTTGATGATTAACATATTCTTTAAACTTGTTCTTTCAATGCTTTTGGGCGGGCTTATCGGGATGGAAAGAGGGGTTAAGGGGAAACCTGCCGGATTCAGGACAATGATTCTCATAGCTTTTGGTTCAACTCTTTTGACTATTATTTCACTTGAGATGGTAAAAGCCGGAAGCACTGTTCTCGGAGACCCTTCAAGAATAGCGGCAAATATAATTACAGGTATAGGTTTTTTGGGTGCAGGTACTATAATAAAGTTAAGAGGCTCTGAGATTCATGGAATTACAACCGCTGCCACTCTGTGGGTAACAGCTTCTATAGGAATGGGAGTTGGAGTAGGGCTTTATGTTATATCCTCTGTTTCCACTATTTTCATCCTCCTGGTTCTTACACTTTTAAAAAAGTTTGAGGATGTTATTGAAAGGCCTTTTAAGCGGTATATTATTCATCTTAAGTCAACATACCCTCTTGAATCATCCGTTATATTTAAGAAGTTCAAAATAAATGAGGATGATATTAAAAGCTATCTTCAGGGTAAAGAGGATGTTATCTATTACTGGGATATTGAATTTACCGCAAAAGAGTTTGATAGAAAAAGTTTAATTCAGCGTGCTTACTCACTTGAAGGAATACAGGAATTCAGACTTGAAGAAAGAGAAGAGATTTAATCAAATCCTGCTTGCAACAAAAAATTCCGGAAAGGTAAAGGAATTCCAAAAATATTTTTCAGACTTAAATATAAAGATATTAAAACTTGATGATGTCTTAGGCAGTATTGAAGAGCCCGAGGAAAGTGGTAAAACTTTTGAGGAGAATGCAATAATCAAAGTACTTTATTACTCCGAGAAAACTGAGCTACCTGTTATATCGGAAGATTCAGGACTTGTTATACCCTCATTGGGAGGATTTCCGGGAATTTACTCTTCACGAATAGGTAAAGATGATAATGAGAGAATCTCAAAAATCCTGGAAAAGCTTAAAGGTAAAGATAAACCTGAAAGAAAAGCCTGTTTTGTAAGTGTAACAGCTCTTGCTCACAGAGGAAAGCTTATTAAAACTTTCAAGGGAAAGGTTTGTGGTTATATATTTGAAAAACCTCAGGGGAGCAATGGTTTTGGTTATGACCCTATTTTCTATTATTCAAAAACAAGAAAAACATTTGCACAGATTCCGTCTGAGGTTAAAAATAAATTTTCCCACAGGGGAAGAGCCATAAAAAAACTTTTAAAATATCTTGAAAAAATCTATTAATCTCAATTAAAATAACCGATGAGAAGTAAGGTTTCACTTGTGTTTTATTACAAAAAGGGTAATAGATACGGAATGAACACTCTTTCAGGGGTACTTGAGATTAATCCGGAGTTTGAGAAGTCCGTAAGAATCTTTTACCCGGAAGAGCAAAAATCTCTTTTCAAATTATTAAAAGAAATAACCTCTGAAAAAGAGAGTAAAATTTTTGTTCTCTTTTCATTTTTCACTCTGCAAAAGTTTGAATACTATAAAATTGCAAAAGAAATCAGAGCAGCATATCCGGAGGTTCTTATCATAGGAGGAGGTCCCCACCCTTCGGGAGTACCAAAGGAGACTCTTTTGAATGATTTTGATTTTGTCTTCAGAGGAGAAGCCGAGAAAAGTTTTGAGAGCTTTATTTATGCGGTTTTAAATAAAAGAGATTTTAATGAAATAAAAGGAATTTCTTTTGTGAGAAGTGGAGACTATTTTTCAGGTCTTAAAGGTGAGAAAATCAGACTTGATGATTATCCTCCGTTTTCTTTAAAGTATGAAAAATTCGGTCCCATTGAGATTACTCGCGGATGCCCTTATGTTTGTTATTATTGTCAGACTCCACAGCTTTTCGGGGCAAAAGTCAGGCATAGAAGTATTGAGAATATTCTAAAATATGTTGAAATTTTGAAAAAAAGGGGGATGAGGGATATGAGGTTTATATCTCCGAATGCCTTATCCTACGGTTCCCATGATGGAAAGACAATTAATTATGATGCAATTGAAAAACTTCTTAAAGAGATGAGAAAGCTTTTAAAGAATAATGGAAGAATTTTTTTCGGGACATTTCCCTCAGAAATAAGGCCAGAGCATGTGAATAAGCAAACACTTGAGCTTTTGAGAAAATATACTGATAACAAAAGACTTGTTATAGGGGCTCAGACAGGTAGTAATACTCTTTTAGAGAAAATTCACAGAGGGCATAGGGTTGAACATGTTAAAAATGCTGTAAAACGCTCTTTAAAATATGGCTATGGGATTGATGTTGACTTTATTTTCGGACTTCCCGAAGAGACGGAGAGGGATATTTCCGAGAGTGTGGAGTTTATGGAAGAGCTTGTAAATTATGGGGCAAGGATTCATGCTCACACATTTATGCCTTTACCTCAAACACCATTTTATAGGAAGCCTGCAGGGAAAATTCCAGAAAAGGTTAAAAAGTTTGTTAACAAATATTTACCGAAAGGTAAAATTTTCGGGGATTGGAGAAAGCAGGAAGAGGTAGCCAAACTTTTAAATTAACCGATACTTATTTACAAGGTGCTCCAATCTTGCAGGAATCACTTTGGTTAGGAAGAAAGGGTAAATTATTTTTTTGATTATTAAAATTAAAATCAAATAGAGATTTAATCTTTTCTTCTCCTGTAACTATTTTGACTTCATTCTGTGATCTTATAATGAGTATTGGAACATTATTTATTTGAAACATATTCAGAAACTCTTTGTTTTTCTCGGCGGGAATTGCAGTATATTTTACTGATTTTGAATCTAAAAACTTCATTACTCTTTTGCAGTGAGGACAGTTTTTACTATAAATTAGTGTATAACTCGACTCCGGAAGGCACTTGTTTGGCTGTAAAGGAGAGGAAATTAAAAACATCAGGGAAAATATCATACCGAAATTTATCAAGCCTATAAAGGGAAGCAACCTCTTTTGAAGTATTCTTAAGAGAAGCACAGATAAGAAAATCATGAAAACAGTAAAACAAAAAGAACAATATGTTTTTACTCTGAATACCTGAAATCCAACCAAAAAACCCTCCGCTGTGATTGAGATTGCTAAAAGAGAATCAAAAACTAACGGAAATATTTTTGAGAAGTTTTGGTTTGTTTCGATTGGCAAAGACGCTAAAAACAAGATGAGAAAAACAATGATTCCGCCGAGTACAAGTATAATATCTCCGTATTTTACATATGACATTACTATCTTGCATGATTCCTTTTCACACACACTTTTACCGAAAAAACGAATAATGAATTCTACCGTATTAAGTAAAAAACCAGCTAAACAGAAGAGGGACAATAAAAAGCCTTTTTTCATATTATAATTTTAATTTTTAAACATTATATTTGTCAATATCTTAACATATAAATAAGATTAAACATTTTCTGGAGAAAGGATTTCTTGAAATTTATCCTCAAATAATATAGAATTTTTTAATGAAAAAATATATTGGACTTATTACTGATTTTGGAGAAAAGGATTATTTTATCGGTGTTTTAAAAGGGGTAATCTCCAAAATTAACCCGGAGGCCGAAGTTATTGATATAGCTAACGGTCTTCCCTCTTTTCACATTGATTCTGCTTCCTTTGTGGTGGAGAAAAATTTGCAATATTTTCCTCCAAATACTATATTTCTTGTTGTTATTGATCCCGGAGTTGGAACTGAGAGAGGAATTCTTTTGGTAAGTTATGAAAGATACTATCTTGTAGCTCCTGACAACGGAGTCTTAACTCCAATTCTAAAAAAAGAGGAAAGCTATGTTAGAGTTGTTGATGCTGCTCACTATTTTTTAAGTGATTCCCCTTCCACTTTCGAAGCTCGTGATAAGATGGCTCCTATTGCTGCATATTTGAGCAAAGGAGTTGACCCATCAAGACTTGGAAATGAAACGGATGAATATATAGTAAAAGATAGCTATTACCCTTCTGTTGTTTCTAAAAGTGAGATGGAGGGAAAAATCGTTTACATTGATAAATTTGGAAATCTTATCACAAATATATCAAAGGATTTTTTATTTTCAAATATATCAAACTCGGGCTCAACTAAATTCAAAATTGAAATTAAGGGAAATGAAATTACCCAATTTGCAAAAACATATGCTGATGGGAAAGGAGCTCCATTTATGCTGATCGGAAGTCATGGAAATCTTGAAATTTCCATGAATAGAAGTTCTGCTTTTAAGTATTTGAAAGCAGGCTTGAATGCAAAGGTAAGGTTAATATATTATTGAGAATATGATGGAAATTCGTTGGGAAAAAACATTTGATTCAGCTCACAGGTTGTGGCAGCATTCAGAAAAGTGCAGGTTTTTACATGGTCACACTTATAAGGTGAAGGTAAAAGCAATAGGTGATTTGAACAAATGGGGGATGGTTGCGGATTTTGGAGATTTAAAAGAATTAATAGTAAACCTTCTTGATCATAAAATAATCCTATTTAGAGACGACCCTATTGTTGAAGGCTTGAAAAAATTGGATCAAAGAATAATTCTTTTAGATAGGAATCCTACAGCTGAAAATCTTGCAATTTTCATAGCCTCAAGACTCATTGAGAAGTTGAAACTTGATAGTGTTGAAGTTGAAGTTTTTGAAACTCCTACTCAGAGCGGATTCTGCCGTATGGATAAGGAAAACTTTATAAAAGTTAATTTTGAAGAAATATCTCCTTTATAATTCTCTGTTTTTATCCTTTCAAGGGGAAGGACCGAAGAGTGGTGTCCTTTCAGTCTTTTTAAGAACGACGGGGTGCAATCTAAGATGCTCTTTTTGTGATACTCTTTATGCTGTAGACAGTAATTTTTCAAATAAATGGGTAAAAGAAACTCCTGAAATTGTTGTGAAAAAAATTAAGGAAATAAAGGATAAGGCTTCCAATTTGGTAATCACCGGAGGAGATCCTCTTTTACAGAGAGATTTGATAAAGGAGATAATAATAGAGAGTAAAAATGAGTTCGACAGCATTGAGATAGAGACAAATGGAACTTTGAGCGGAAGAGAGCTTTTCCCCTTTGGCTTGCATTTTAATGTATCCCCAAAGCTTTCCAATAGCGGAGAGCCTTATGAAAGAAGGATAAATATCAGTATATTAAAAGAGTTTGCGAATTATGAAAAATCAATTTTCAAATTTGTCGTAAAAGATAGTGAGGATTTTGATGAAATTGAGGAGTTAAGAAAAAAAATTGGCATACCTTTGCAAAAAATCTATATAATGCCTCTTTCCAGTGAAAAGAATGAGATGGATTCTCTCTCTTCTGATATCATAAAGTACGCGATGAAGTATGGCTACAATTTTTCTTACAGGCTCCATATAGCGTTGGGTATAAAGTAATTTATCCTTTTTATGGGAAGTTAAGTGTTTATATCTTTAATTTATAAGTAAAAATTTGTGAGTTTAAGGGCACTTGAGAGAATTTAAAAGGTTTTTTGTATATTTTTTTAATAAATAAATGTTAATAATTGTTTGATCTGACAAATAGAATTATTTGTTATTAAAAATCATTACTGTCCCGAAAAATTTTGTGCTTGAAAAGGGTAATAAAATCAAGTA
>CAZWJH010000031.1:0-24485 GCA_964634755.1 uncultured Clostridia bacterium | reverse complement strand
AAAAGAAAAAAGAAAAATTGATTTTAAGGGTTAGTTGCTATATAATTTTTATTAATAGTAAGGAGGTGTTTTATGAGAAAATCTTTATCTCTATTTATTTCAGTTCTCTTGATTTTTGGTTTAATTACAAATTTTGCGCTTGCCGGTCATCATAAGGACAAAATTAAGTATGTAAAGTATGTGCCTGACAAAGTAATTAAGGAGATGATTGAACAAGACAAAGCAAAAGCTAAAAAAGAAAGAGAAAAAACAGCTGCAATCATCAAGAAAATCAAAGAAGAAAAGAAAAAAGAGAGAGAGAACAGAAAGATTATAAGATTTGATGTTTCAAAAATTAAGAAACCTGCATCCCCGAAAGTTTTCAAACAGGTATGGCATAATCCGCCGGTTGCACAGTATTTAACAGGTACATGCTGGGATTTCTCCGCGACCTCTTTTATGGAATCCGAAATTTACAGGATTACGGGCCAGAAATTAAAACTCTCTGAAATGTTTACTGCTTATTATGAATATGTTGAAAAGGCAAGAGGTTTTGTAAAAACAAGAGGTAATTCTGTTTTTGGACAAGGATCTGAATCAAATGCTCTGATAAGAATTTGGAAAAAATATGGAATTGTTCCCGAAAGTGTTTACAAAGGTGTTCTCAGAAAAGACGGAAGACACAATCATTCGCAAATGTATAGGGAAATGAAAAATTTCTTGAATTTTATAAAGTCAAATGGCTATTGGGATGAGAATGAGGTAATTGCCCATATTAAAATTATATTAAACAAGTATTTAGGAGAGCCTCCCGAGACTTTTACTTATAAAGGAAAAACATATACTCCAAAGAGTTTTCTTAAGGATGTTGTGAAAGTAAATCTTGATGATTATGTTGGTTTTATGTCCACAAAATCAATTCCCTTTTATACAAAAGGTGAGTTTAAAGTGGAAGATAATTGGTGGCATAGTAAGGATTATCACAATGTGCCTCTTGATGTCTTTTATAAAATAATAAAAAGAGCTATTAAAAATGGCTATTCTTTAACTATTGGTGGGGATGTTTCTGAGCCTGGTTATTATGGAGAAGAAGACATAGCTGTTGTCCCAACCTTTGATATTCCGTATGAGTATATAAATCAAGACTCCAGAGAATTCAGAATATATAATCGCACAACAGGAGATGACCATGGAATTCATCTTATTGGCTATACAAGAGTGGGAGGAAGAGATTGGTTCCTTATTAAAGATTCTGCAAGAGCAGCAAGAAGAGGCAAGTTTAAAGGTTATCTTTTTTATAGAGAAGATTATATTAAATTAAAAATGCTGACCATAATGCTGCATAAAGATGCAGTTAAAGATGTATTGAAGAGATTTAAAAAGTAGATAATTTTAGATTGACTATTATGTAAAAATTTGATATAAAATATGCGGGCCTGTAGCTCAGTTGGCTAGAGCAGCCGGCTCATAACCGGCCGGTCACAGGTTCGAGTCCTGTCAGGCCCATTTATCAAGGAGAGAAAAATTGATCAGTCAAATCAGTGAGTTGATTAAGCTTCAAGATGTTGATAAGGAAATAATAAAGACCCAAAAAAAATTAAAAGAATTTCCAAAGATTTTAAAAGAAATTAATGATAAAATAGAAAAAAGTATTCAAATAGTGGAAGAAGCCAAAGAAAAATTAAAGAAAAATCAGATATTGAGGGATAAATTAGAACTTGAAGTTGAAGATTTAAAGGGGAAAATTGATAAGAAAAAATCAGAGCTTAATTCAATAAAGACGAACAAAGAATATACTGCTATGATTAGTGAAATTGAACTTTTGGAGAAGAAAAAGGAAGAGGCAGAGGAAAAAGTTATTGCCTCTTTACTTGAAACAGATGAGATTCAAGAGGAAATAAAAAAGGCGGAAAAAGAAATAGCCAAGGTAAAAGGTGTTTATGAAAAGGAGAAAGAAGAAGTTTTACAAAAACAAAAGGAAGTGGAAGCTTATTTAAAGGAGTTAAAAGAAAAAAGAAAAAAAATAGCTTCTGAAATAGATGAAGAACACCTTAAACTTTATGAGGATTTGGGTAAAACCAAAGGGGGAATTCCTCTTTCAAAAGTTGTTGATGGCTTCTGTTCTGAATGCTATATGAAAGTAAGACCTCATGTGATAGTTGAATTGAAAAAAGGTAAGAATATAGTTACCTGTGAGAATTGCGGAAGAATTCTCTATCTTGAGGTTGAAGTAAAAGAGTAATTAGTCTAAAAACATAGAGACAGAATCTTCAAGTTTTAAAATTTTTTCTCTCCTTGATTTTTCATTAAGAGAATTATAATAATTGCTTTTTTTAAATATGAAATATAATTCCTGGAAAGCTGGTAAAAAATTTTTCTTTCTTATATTTTCAATTATTTTGAAATTTTTTTCAGGGTTAAAAGCCTCTGTAAGAGCTTCATCTTCGGGCTTTTCCATTTTTACCAATGGATAGTTATATTTTTCATTGATTTTTGATTTTAATATACCTCTTAAAATCAGGCCTTTGAAATTTTCTTTTTTTGCTTTTAAAAAAGCGGATGTATAAGGATAAGGTATAAGATATGAGCTTGTTGGCAAGATTTCAAATAGTTTGAATTTTTTTACTAAGTCCCACAGAATGAAAAACTCTTCAAAAAATTCATCCCATGTTGAATCTCTGTCAAGTATTATCCAATAGTGATAATTTAAAATTTCATTTTTCTCAAATAGATTTACAATCTTCTCAAAACTTTTTGTAGAAATTTTCTGCTTTCCCAATCTTTTCCTTCTCTTTTCCAAAAAAGCATCAGTTCCAAGCCAAAGAAGGGGAGAGCTAACATATAATGATTTGTCTCTTATTATTTTAATTAAATATTCTTTTATTTCTTCATTCTTTTGTACAAAACTGCTTACTGATGTTTGAAAACCGTAAATTTTATAGTTATTTTTTTTAATTGTACCTGTAATCTCTTTTATCTTTTTATCAGCTAAAAGAATATCATCATCATTTATATTAATAAAAAAAGCAGAGGATTCTTTTATTTTTTCTTTTTCTATTATTTTTTTATGTTTTTTTAATAATAAATCCAATTTTTGAGAAGAAATAATCCTAAAATTTCTTCCATGAACATGAGAACAAAAAATACATGAACGGGGACACCCCCTTGAAAGATTAAGCTCTAATCCTCTTTTGAGCATTCCATTTTCTATTAAACTAAAATCTATTTCTATTAAGTCAATTGTTGATAGTTTATTTGTTCTTTCTATATTTGACAGTATAAAATAGTTGTCTTTATTATAAAAGAAACCTTCAAACTCGGAAGTTTTGTGGAAGATTAAGGGGGGAGAGTTCTTGTCTATATTGACAATAAATTTTAATAGTGGGCTTATCTCTTCTTCAGCCTCTCCTCTGTAGAGGAAATTAATAAAATCGAAATGGACAATTGCCGGAATAGGGGAGAGTGTTGGGAAAGGACCTCCTATTCCTATAATCCCTTTATATGTATTTCTTAACTCTCTTAAATAATTTAAAGCTTTTGGAATGAGATCATCAAAAAGGGTAAAGCCCCAGATTTTATCATTGTTTTGAGGTATAGATGATATTTCCAAATCAAGAACAGAGAGTTTTGTTGGTATTTGGGATTTTGAGGTTTTACTCCCAAGGTGGAGAATTGAGGGGGGGTAGGGCATATCTT
The DNA here is from genome assembly GCA_964634755.1 of uncultured Clostridia bacterium. Taxonomy (GTDB): domain Bacteria; phylum Acidobacteriota; class Aminicenantia; order JAMOAD01; family JAMOAD01; genus JALXDT01. The sequence goes on along the minus strand of CAZWJH010000031.1, from coordinate 20,810 downwards.
TCCATCTTGAGTCAAAAATAGATGAGAAAAAAGAAAAAGTTATGCTTGGTTGCTCTGTGTAATGGAAATTTTCTTCTTTTTTTGTTCTATTGAAACTTTCATAAAATTCCTTTTTTATTAAGAAAGTGCCATTTGAAGTGTTTAATTTTAGATGATTTTTTTCTGATAAAGGGAATTCAATTATCCCGCCTTTGTACTTATCTTTGTTTAGTTCTTTTATGATTTGAAGGTATTCTTCATTTCTTAATTTTATTTTTTTACTTTTTTTTATAATCCAAACTCCTCTGTAATCATACGAATTTGGTAATTGTGAGGGAATACCTTTCATAAAAATGTTTTTAAGCTTTAATTAGTTAACCGATTTATTTTCTTCTATAACCTTTCTTATCTGTTCAAAAACATCTGAAAAGCTTTCAATTAAAGGTATTAATTCATACTCAATAATATCAGCTGCTTCCACATCATCTCTTCTTTGCTGGGCATTATTGAATGTCTCAAAAATTTTATTTAGGTTTTGGAATTTTTCAGCCACTGTTGTTCCATCACTTAGTATAAGTTTGTTTAGATCAAACTTGTAAAGATTATGTAAATTTATGAACAAAGTGATTATTAATTTAATTCCTTCAAGCCCTCCATTTATAGCTTGATTCTTCTTTTCTGTTTCTCCTGTTCTTGAAAATTCTGCCGCTCCATTTAAAATTTTTATAAGATCCGGTATGAATTTTTTTACATTATCAATCCCGCTTTCTGCTATTTCCGAGATTTTTCTCGTGGTAATTTCTATCTTTGATACTTTATCAGGAGTTTTTTCAAATTGTGTTCCGGAAATAATAGATGTTATATCTTCCCCGTCTGCGGTAATTTTTGCTATTCCTCGTAACTGTTTTCCGGCTTCTGCATAGATTGCTTGCAAAAGCTCATCCCACTTTTCTAAATTACCATTGAATTGAAAATGCTCCCCATCCAAATAAATTTCGGGCATAATACCTCCTTTTATTTTGCTAATTTAAGGCTTTTCCTTCGTAATAAATATAGTTTTATATCTTCTGAGAAAGACAAAAGTGCCATATAAAGATAACCAAATTGGAATATCAAGAGGAAGGGGATTGTAAGATAGATCCCCTTTTGAATTGAGACAACAATTGTTAATGTAAAATATATTCCAAAAAGAAGCTCTATGAATGGAAGATAACCCATTTTTGATTTATATTTTTTATTTGTAATATCTTCTCTTGATTTTTTCACTCCGTATTTGGGTGTTCTTACGAATTCTGAATCTTTTTTGTCAAACAACCCCTGCCAAACTGCGATTGCATTATTGACGGATAAGCCAATTCCAATTGCAGATACAAAAGGCAGATACTTAATTTTTCTGCTCCACTTCTTTAATACCTGCTTTTGGGCAAAAAAGTAAAAACTTGAAAATGAAAAAGTTGCAAGTAAAAGAAATGGTATATCTATTAAAATCATTTGATCCCAATTAAGATTTCTTCTTATTACGACTGTCGGGAAAATTGCTATTGATAAAGGAATCATGAAAAGATAAGCTATGTTTGCGCATAAATGGAAAAAGGCTTCCAGTTTTATCTTTAAGGGAAGATCCGATTTTATTATTCTGGGCATAAGTTTTTTTCCTGTTTGTATAGCTCCCTTTGCCCAGCGATGCTGCTGTGTTTTAAATGCTTTTATGCTTACAGGGAGTTCTGCTGGGGAGATAATATCAGGGATATAAACAAATTCCCACCCTTTCATCTGAACCCTATAACTTAAGTCAAGGTCTTCGGTTAAAGTATCGTGTTGCCATCCTCCGCCATCAATTATAGCCTGTTTTCTCCATATTCCACCGGTTCCATTAAAATTAAAAAATCTTCCTGATCTGTTTCTTACTGTATGTTCAAGTACAAAATGCCCGTCAAGAAGAATTGATTGAACCTCTGTAAGAAGGGAATAATTTCTATTTATATGTCCCCATCTTATTTGAACCATTCCAACCTTTGGATCTGTAAAATAATGAATCGTTTTTTTTAAAAATTCGGGTGGGGGGATAAAATCAGCATCAAATATTGCAAAATACTCATACTTTGCAAGCTTCATTCCATTCTCAAGGGCACCTGCTTTATAACCTTTTCGATCCTCTCTGTGAATATGTTTTATGTCAAATCCCTCATTTTTATATTTTTCAACGACCTTTGCAACTAACTCTTTTGTTTCATCCGTGGAATCATCAAGAACCTGAATCTCTAGTTTGGTTTTTGGATAATCAAACTTACAGACTGCATTTATTAACCTTTCGGCAACATACATTTCATTATAAAGTGGAAGTTGAACTGTTACTCCCGGAAGCTCCTTGAATTTACCTTTTGGTTCTTTTTTATCATTGCGGTGTTTTTGATAAAGATAGAGCAAATAGTACCTATGTGCACCAAAGATAGACAAAATTAATAAGAGTATAAAATAGAAAACAAGTATTGCTATATCCATTAGCTAACTATTTTAAACTTAATTGATACTTTTGTCAATTTTTCTTTATCTTTTGTTTATATTTTATGCTTTTTCAGAGAATATAGGTTAGCAAAATTACAAACAGAACAACAGGAACAAAATACTTTATGAAAATTTTCCACAAGCTGGCAAGTTTAAACTCTTTTCTGTTTTTTGTAATTTCTTTTATTGCTTTATCGGCGCCCCATACATATCCCACAAATATTGTTATTAAAAAGCCTCCTAAGAGAAGTGATATGTTTCCCCATAAAAGATCCATTACAGAAAGAAAATCTTTTTTGAAAAGAGGAAGTTTTGAGAAAAAGTTTCCTTTAACATTTGCTAGGATTGAGGGAATTCCAAATATAAAAGAGAGAATTCCTACTGCAATAGCTGCTTTTTTTCTTCTCCATTTTTTTTCATCTATAAGATATGCGACGGGTACTTCAAGCAGAGAAATTGTTGATGTTAAAGCTGCTATTACTAAGAGTAGAAAGAAGAGAAAACCGAAAATTGCTCCTCCAGGAATTTTTGAAAAAACAACGGGAAGGACAATGAAAACTAATGCTGGACCCTGTTGGGGGCTCATTCCCGGTATTGTGAATAAAGTGGGGAAAATCACAAGGCCTGCTATTATAGCAACAAATGTATCCAATGAAACTACCCAGAAGGCTGATGATGGCAGATAATCTTCATCGGAAATATAGCTACCGTAAGTCATAATGGTTCCCATTCCAAGAGAGATGGAAAAAAATGCCTGTGTTATTGCAAATAAGATTACCCTTGAATTTATTTTTGTAAAATCAGGTTTTAAGTAGAAAGCGAGCCCTTTTGAAGCTCCTTCGAAAAGCACAGCTCTTATTGAAAGATATAAAAGTATTATAAATAGCATGGGCATTAAGACTTTTGTTAATTTCTCTATCCCTCCTTTTATCCCTAAAGATACAACAAGTACAGTTATTAAAATAAAAAGAGAAAATAAAATAAGATTTAATCCTATATTGGAGGAAAAGTGAGCAAACATATTTTGAACAAATTCTTCTGTGAGTTTATGTGAGAAATCCCCTCTTATTGCTTTTACTGCATAACCAAGAGTCCATCCTGCGATAACACCATAATAGGAAAGAATCATAACAGCTGTGAATACTCCCAAAATCCCTACCAAAAACCATGGGCTTTTAGGTTTAATTTGCTTAAAAGCTCCGACAGGATTCTTTTTTGTCATTCTTCCCATTGAAACTTCTGCTAAAAATACTGCAAGCCCTATTAGGAAAACTGCTATTAGGTAAACAAAAACAAAAGCTGCTCCACCATTCATTCCTGTTTGGTAGGGAAATCTCCAGATATTACCCAAACCAACAGCAGAACCAGCTGCTGCAAAAATAAAGGCTACCTTTGAGCCCCAGCCACCTCTTTCGTTTTTCATCTTTTTCTCCGAGAATAAATTTGTCCATAATTGTAAAATATTCTTGTAAATTTTTCAAAAACTTTTTTTTTCTTATTTTACCTAAAGAAAGATTATTGACAAATTCCCTTTCTTTAAGTAAGATATAGAATTTTAATTGGAGAGTTCAAATGGGCCTTTCTCAAAGTTTTATTAAAAGAATGAAAAAAAAGTTGGAAAAAAGAAGGGAGGAAATCCTGGAAACTTTAGAAGATCTTATTAAGAGGTCCAGTTCGGATAATGATATGGCAATGGATGAGGGGGATAAATCTCTTATTCATTACAGCCTCCATTATCTTTCTCAGCTTTCTGCAAGAGAGCTTAATACTTATAAGGCGATTGATGTAGCCCTTGAGAAAATTGAAAATGGAACTTACGGAGTATGTGAGTACTGCGGGAAAGAGATAAATCCCAAAAGAATTGAAGCTATCCCTTGGGCCAAATATTGTGTCGAATGCCAGGAAAAGATAGAAAAAGGTTATATCTGATAAAAGAAATTTTCACGGCTCTTCTCGATCTTGTTTATCCTTCGTACTGTAAATTATGTGGTAAAAAGTTAAAACCAGAGGAACATATTATTTGTAATGATTGTGTGGAGAGGTTAAATCATTACCGTTTTAGAGAATCTATTATTAAACTTGATGAAAATTCTGTTTTGTATTCATTCTTTATTTTTGAAGATGTTGTGAAAGATTTTGTACACCTTTTTAAATACTACGGTTATATTCCTATGGGCAAAAAGATGGTTGAGTTTATAAAAGAAAAATATGAACTTTCTTTTTTGAATAACTATGATTATTATCTTTCCGTACCTCTCCATAAAAAAAAATTAAAGGAGAGAGGATTTAATCAGGCTGAACTTATAGGGGAGTGGCTCTTTAATAATACTAATGTTGAAAAGTTTTCTTTTTTAAGGAGAATTAGAATAGGCTTACCTCAAGCTTCTTTGGCAAAGAAAGAGAGGATTAAAAATATAAAAGATAGTTTTGTTTTGAAAAATCCGCTGGAAAACAAAGAGGTTTTTAAGAATAAAAACATTTTAGTAGTAGATGATATTTTAACAAGCGGAGCCACTTTTTTTGAAATAAGAAAAACACTTACTCCTCTGGAATTTGAGAGGATTGATATCCTGACTTTATCAACTCCTCGTAAAGTTTAAACTTTACTTATTTCCCTTTTTCTGTTATAAAATCCAATGAAAAAATTCTTACTTGTTTTTCTAATATTCAGTTTTTTTTCTTTATCTTTTTTTTATGGAAATGGAGGAAAGGGTAATGGAAATTATCAAATTGATAATTTCTTACTTTCTCTGCTTCCCGGTGGAATTTTCACAAACTCTTCATTTGAAAATTTTTTCCCAACATCTACTTTTTTGGTAGAAGATAGCAATGGATTCTCTTTTCTGGATTTGAATAAGGTGTACTTTGAAGGAGAATCTCCATTAAATTTTAAATTTTATATTGAAGATTTTTGTGCAAACTCTGCTCTGAATCCGGGCACAAGTTCAATTTTAGCTCCTTTACTTAATATTTATGATTATCAGTTGAGAACATCAGATAATTTAAAAGTCGGTTTTAATTTGAACATAAGTAAAAATGTCAATTTGAACAGATTTTATTTCTCATCTGTTTATACTGACCTCGGCTCATTTCCGGAGTTTGCAACATCTCTTATGAATAAACATCCTTCCACAAGAGATGACGAACTTTACTACACAAGAAGGAAACTACTTACAAATAATATTATTGGCTTTTCAAAAAAGCTTGATTTAAACACTTCTGACCTTTTTATTTCATTTTCTTATGCTAATTTAAAGAGGCAATTTAATGATTTTTCGAAAGAAAAAGATTCTACTTTTAATGAAAGAGGGGAACTATTTTCCTTCCTCTCTATATATAAAAAATCCTTTGATAACTCTGATTTAAAGATTATTACAGCTTTAAACAAAAGATTCAGGGATCATCTCAATTCTGAGTTTGGAAGATTATCTTCGGAAACATTTGGAAATAGTTCTTTTTCTTTTTTAACAGGTTTTGTTTTTAAGGGGGAAAATTATTTTATTAAAAATTCATTTTTGTACGAAGATGAAAATAGAATTCCGAATTTTTCTTACTATAAGAAGAATATGATGGATAATGATGGTGATGCTATCTATTTTTTTGATAGATTTGGAAAATTCAGAGCTTTTACAGTTTCAATTGAAGGAGAAAAAAGATTTGATTTTAATAATAATTTTAATCTGTCTATCTTCTCGATGAACAGATTAGCTTTTATAAAAGGAAATGAAGGAAACTATGAAGACTCTTTACTTTTGTTTGATGATACCCCTTTATATCAGGTAAGATGGAACAGAGGAGATAAATACTCGAATACAAATACTCAATTATTATTAGGAGCTGCTTTTAACTATATTCCAACAGATTTTTTAAGACTTCAGGGGAGGTTATATGTTAAAACATCCCTTCTGGGTTTTGAAAACGCTGGAAATAATTTAAGCCTTTGGGGAGGAGCTTTTGATATTAAAGCCATCTTTTTCAAGGGAAGAAGAGCAGAATTTTCAGTTTATTATAGCCAGAGACCTCAAGATATAAATGAGACCCTAAATTTTTTTCTTGAAAGTAAAAGGCCATCAGGGATTTTTTATAATATGAGGGGGGAGAGCATATCATATACCGGTGGCTTTTATCATAGTGTTTCAAGTGATATTAAAACTCCGTATGAAAAAAGATTTATTGTTTCATCTATCATTAATCTATCAAAGGTCTTTAGAGTAAAAGTAAGAGGACTTTATGTACAATTTCTCAATAATCTTTGGGTAAATTATGAAAAATATGATGGTTATTACAAAAAAGTGGATGCTTTTAATCTTTATTTTCCAGAGAAAGCCTCCCATTACTATCTTTCCAATTATAATTTTGATAAAAATCCATTTTATGCTGAATTTATGTTTCACCTTTTTGGTAGAAAAGAGAAAAGATGGTTTTTTTCATTTTCTTTTATGGCACATATGGGAATGGGATACACAGCTTTTGGGAATGGACCGGTTTACAATGATATAGGTTATACTGATGAGAGTATGGCAAATCCCAACACATGGATAAATGGGTATGGTAGAGTGGATGGAGACAGAGCTTTTGTTGGGAGAATTCTATTTGGGTTTTATCTTACCAAAGATCTTAGTTTGGGAGCAAATATTAAGTACAGGGATGGTGAACCATTTGCATTTATTAAGTATTATATTGACAATGGGAAACTTGCTCTTTACTATCTTAACATACAGGCGGAGGATGAAAGAGGTGTGAAAGGAGGGCCTCGGGAGGATTGTATCTGGGATATGAGTTTTAAAGTTAATTATTCTTTTGAATTTGGCAAGAGAAAGGCAAATATTTTTCTCTCTTTTTTCAATATTCTTGATATTGGCGCTGAGCTTTCGGAGTATGTTTTTACTCCAGATAAAAGGAATGCTGTGGAGCTTCAGATACCAAGAAGTTTAAGGTTTGGTTTGGAATATATTTTCTAAGACCCAAGTCATTTTTTTGCATAAAATACAAAAATTTGTCAAAAAATAGACACCTCTTGGCAAAAAGATATTTTTTTCTCATATTATTATAGTGGCACGTTTTTTGATACTTTTTTATGTAAAAAATAGTGTGAGAGGTTTGCGATGAGTTTAATAAAGAGTGAAAGTTTGACAATACTTGAAAAATTTTTAGATCTAAGTCTTAAAAAACACAGTGTGATAGCATCAAACATTGCAAATGCTAATACTCCGAACTATAAAGCGAGAGAGATGAATTTTGAAGAGGCTTTCAAACGAGCTCTTGGAAAGGGAGAAGACGAGGTTTCCTTGAAAACCACAAATCCAGGACATATCTCCGATGCTAATTCAGTGGAAAAACTTTCACCTACAGTGGAAATTTCTTCCGCTCCAGCTAGACCTGATGGTAATAATGTAAATATGGAAAAAGAAATGGTTAAATTAACGGAGAATAATATAGCATATAATCTGGGTGTTCAATTGATTAGCAAGCAGCTTAAAGATATAAAAATTGCTATAACTTCTGGTAGGAGGTAAAAATGAGTGGGCACTTTACGATTTTTGACATAGCTGCTTCAGGTCTTTCGGCTGAGTTAAAGAGAATTCAGGTTATTTCAACAAATATTGCAAATGTAAACTCAACCAGAACTCCAGAGGGAGGGCCTTACCGAAGAAAGGATGTGATCTTTGAGGCAACAAATATAGATAAAGATAGTTTTGAAAATATTCTAAACTCTGCTGTTTCAGGAGAGGAAGCTGTTGGGGTTGAGGTGAAGGAGATTTACAATGATCCTTCTCCTTTTATTAAAAAATATGATCCCCAGCATCCAGATGCGGATCAAAATGGTTATGTTTCATATCCCAATGTTAATGTTGTAACAGAGATGGTAAATTTGATGAATGCATCAAGAAGTTATGGTGCTAATGTAACTGTTATACAATCTCTTAAGAATATGATATCAAAAGCATTTGATATCGGGAGGTAATTATGTCAGATCCTAAAATTACGGATTATTCTAAAATTATTCAACAGATAGAAAAAGGGATTTCAATTGACAAAGCACAAAAAGCTAACAAAGACAAAGAAGGTAATTTTGCAAATCTTTTGAAAGAAGCTATAAATGAGGTTTCAAAGGTTGAAAAAAATGCTGATGAGGAAATAAAAAAGGTGGTTACGGGAGAAGAGAAAAACATTCATAAGACCTTAATAGCTGTTGAGAAAGCGGATCTTTCTTTTCAACTTATGATGGAAATAAAAAATAAATTGATGGATGCTTATAATGAATTAATGAGAACAAGGATATAGGGTGAAAAATGCCAAATATACTAACTCAAATAAGGAACCTGTTTAGTAATTTATCAACTTCCCAAAAAATATTCTTTGTTACTGTTGTTTTGATTGTTTTTGGGGGACTTGTAGGACTTGTCATGTGGGCAAATACTCCTGAATATGCAGTCCTTTACTCTAACATTAGCGATGAAGACGCCTCCTTAATTATGCAAAAGTTGAAGGATATGAAGGTAAAGTATAAGTTAAGTGGAAATGTTATAAGAGTTCCGCAGAATAAAGTAAATGAGCTAAGGATAAATCTTGCTGCAATGGGATTACCCAAAGGGGGTGGCGTAGGGTTTGAGGTTTTTGATAAGTCAAAGCTTGGAATGACAGAATTTATGGAAAAAATAAATTACTTGAGAGCACTTGAAGGGGAGCTTAGTAGAACAATATCTTCCATAAGAGAAGTGAAATCTGCTAAAGTTCACCTTGTTCTGCCAAAAAGATCTGTTTTTTTGGAAGAGAGGGAGCCTGCGAAAGCCTCTATAGTTTTGAATGTGTATCCGGGAGCAGGGCTTTCAAAATCCACAATAGGAGCAATAGTTCATTTGGTCTCTTCCGCGGTGGAAGGATTATCTCCTCAGAATGTGACTATTGTAGATGTTTATGGAAGACTACTTGCATCCTCTGAAACAGAGAGTGAAGATGCAAAGCTGAATTCAAGACAACTTGAGATTAAGGAAAAAGTCGGAAGAGAGATGGCGAAAAGAATAGTGGCTCTTCTTGAACCAATTGTTGGAATAGGTAAGGTTAGAGCAAGTGTTATTGCTGATCTTGATTTTACCAAAAAGGAAAAAGTAGATGAAATATATGACCCCAATGTTCAAATTGAAAGAAGTGAAAAAAGTGAAATTCAAAAAACAACTGAGGGTACTCAGGGAGGAACTCCCGGAGTTGGTTCAAATGTAGCTGGTAATACGACTCAAACAGCCGGAGGTACAACAAAAGCAAGTGAGTTAAAAAAAGAGGTAAAAAATTATGAAATAAATAAAACAGTTTTAAAAACGGTTTTTCCTTCAGGAGAAATTAAAAAATTATCTGTCTCTGTGATTGTTGATGATGCTGTTAAGATTGAGAAAAAAGGCAAGGACATTGTTGAGAAAAAAGTTCCCCGGACTCCTGAAGAACTTGATAAGATAAAAAAATTGGTTGCAGCTGCTGTTGGAATTGATGAAAAAAGAGGAGATTTGCTTGAAGTTGCAAACCTATCTTTTGATGAGACATATAAGATTGAATCTGAAAGATATATGAAGGCTCAGGAAAGCAAAAGATTTATAGCTACTGCTATTAAGTATGGAGTTATTTTGATTCTTGCTCTTGCTCTGATCTTTTTGATTTTAAAACCAATGATGAAAAAAGTTACGGTTGCTATAGAAAAAGGCAAGGCACTTCCGAAAGGTGGGATTACTGTTGGTGAAATAGAAGGGAAAGAGATACCATTTCAATTGGGCGAAGCCGAAGAGAGAGAGCAACTTGAGAAAGAGATAGAAAGCCAGTATAAGCCACCTAAGGAAGCAAAAAAGATTGAAATTATCAGAGAAAAGCTTCAACAATTTGCAAGTGAAAATACAGATGATCTTGTAGCAATTATCAGAAGTATGCTTCTGGAGGAATAATGGGAAAATTAAAGTATGAAAATCTTACGAATTTACAAAAGATAGCTATTTTAATGGTTATTTTGGGAGATGAAATAACATCAAAAGTTTTTAGTAAATTGGATGAAGAGGAGATTGCAGATATAAGTAGGGAAATTACCCTTTTAGGTCCTATCCCTGCTGAAATATCTGAAAGGATAATGGAGGAGTTTTACAATATGGCGATTGCAAAACAGTATATTGCCATAGGTGGGATTGAGTATGCAAAAGGTGTTTTAATCAAAGCCTTGGGTCCCGAGCAAGCAAGAAAAATAATTGATAGATTGGTTAAACTTCTTGAAAAGTCGGTGGGGTTTGCCTCTCTTGAAAAGGTGAATCCACAGCAAATTTCAAAATTTATACAGAATGAGCACCCGCAAACAATAGCTCTTATTCTTGCTCACCTTTCGGCATCAAGAGCAGCAGAGCTTCTTGAGTCTTTACCCGAGGATATAAGAGCTGAGATAGCTATAAGAATGGCAAACCTTGAAGAGATATCTCCCGATATTGTTAAAAAGATATCCTTTGTGCTTGACCAGAGGCTTCAATCTTTGGGCTCATATAAACTTGAAGAGTACGGAGGTGTTAAAGCTGTTGCAGATCTTTTGAATAGAATGGAAAGAAGAGTTGCAAAACAGATACTTGAGCAAATAGAAGTTAAAAACCCCGAACTTGCAGTGCAAGTAAGAGATATGATGTTTGTATTTGAGGATATACTCTTAATAGATGACCATGGGATAGCTGAGATTTTAAAGAGAATTGATAAAAAGAGCCTTGCAATTGCTCTTAAGGGAGCTTCTGATGAGCTTAAAGAAAAATTCTTTAGAAATATGTCTCAGAGAGCTGTTGAGATGTTGAAAGAGGAGATGGAATACATGGGACCGATAAGGGTCAAAGATGTTGAGAAAGCTCAACATGAGATAGTTGAAGTTGTAAGAGAACTTGAAGAGGAAGGAGTTGTTTCCATCGGAGGAGGCGGCGGTGAAGAGTATATTGTATAAAGTTATTAAAAAAAGAGAGCAAAATAAGTTTAAGATAGAAGGTTTTTCTTTTGAAAGCTTTGTTAAAGAGCAGATGAAAAAAAGCCCTGAAGAGGAAAAGATTATTGAGAAAGAGCCTATTAGGAAAGAAGTTGAGTCTAAAAAGGAAGATGAAAAAGTTGCTGAAAAAATTATGCCTGAAGCGGTAGTAAGTGAGCATGAAAAACAGGAGCTTTTAAAAAAAGCTTATGAGGAGAGCAGAGAAAAAGGATATAGAGAAGGCTTTGAGAAGGGAATAAAGGATGCGGATGAGAAGATAAAAAATTTAGTTGAAGAATATAAGAAAAGCTTAAACTCTCTTAATACTTTGAGAGAAAAGATTTATGAAGAAGCTCAAAGTGAAATGATTCTGATAGTTAAAGAGGCTCTTAAAAAAATCGTTGCTTCTGAAATCAAGAGTAGTGAAGAGTTTATCTTAAATGTGGTAAAAGAGACTGTAAAGAATGTTGTGGAAACAAAAAAAATAGTAATAAAGGTTAGTCCTGAAGACTACAGATATCTTTCAGAGAATAGGGAGAAGCTTGACTCTTCTCTTTCGGGAAAAGAGATTGAACTTGTGGAAGATCCCGCTATTACTCGAGGCGGTTGTATTATTCAAACTGATATGGGAGAGATTGATTCCACTGTTGAAACAAAACTTGAAGAAGTTTTGAATATTCTGGAAGAGAAAAATGAGTGAAGGTGCTTCTTTAATTGATAGAATCAGATTAAGCTCTCCTTATCGTTTTTACGGAAAAGTGGTGAGAGTGGCCGGTGTTATGGTGGAAAGTGAAGGGCCTCAGTCCTCTGTAGGAGAGCTTTTGGAGATAAAAACCACTACTGGTAGAAATCTTATTTCTGAAGTAGTTGGCTTCAGAGAAAACAATATAATATCAATGCCTCTGGATGAAATGACAGGTATTGGGGTTGGGGACAAGGTTATCGCAACAAGGAGGTACCCTAAAATTAAAGTGGGAGAAAAGCTTTTAGGAAGGGTTATTGATTCTTTGGGGAACCCTATGGATGACAAGGGAAAAATTCCTACAGAGGATTTTTATCCAATATACAGAAGAGCCCCCAAAGCATTGAAGAGAGAGATAATAAGAGAAAAAGTCGAGACAGGAGTACGAGCCATAGATGGTTTTACAACAATAGGAAAGGGGCAGAGGATAGGGATTTTCGCAGGATCAGGGATCGGGAAAAGTACTCTTTTGGGTATGATTGCAAGAAGCACTTCAGCTGATATTAATGTAATTATATTGGTGGGGGAAAGAGGAAGAGAGGTGAAAGAGTTTATTGAAAGAGATCTTGGAACAGGGATAAAGAGATCAGTGGTAGTTGTAGCAACATCCGATGAGCCCCCTCTTTTGAAATTGAGAGCCGCATATGCCGGGACAGCTATTGCAGAGTATTTTATGGAAAAGGGATATAATGTTTTGATAATGCTTGATTCTCTTACCAGGTTTGCTTATGCTCAAAGAGAAATAGGCCTTGCTACGGGCGAACCTCCTTCAACCAAGGGTTATACTCCCTCTGTTTTTTCAGCTTTGCCTCGCCTTTTGGAGAGAGCGGGAAACTTTGAGAACAAAGGAAGTATTACCGGTATTTATACTGTATTAGTCGAGGCTGACGATATTACGGAACCTGTTGCCGATATAAGCAGGTCCATTCTTGATGGACACATAGTTCTTGACAGAAGGCTTGCTAACAGAAATCACTATCCCGCAATAGATATTCTTCAAAGTGTGAGCAGGGTTATGAATTCGGTTGTTGAGGAAGAGCACATAAATTATGCAGGCAGAGTAAGAGAACTTTTGTCTGCTTACAATGATGCGGAAGATCTTATCAATATAGGAGCTTATGTGAAGGGGAGCAATCCTCTTATTGATGAAGCTTTGGATAAAATAGAGCAGATAAATGCATTTTTAAGACAGAAAGTTGACGAAAGCTCAAGTTATAATAAAACTTTGAAGAAATTAAAGGAGATATTTAAAGATGAAGAGATTTAAGTTCCCCTTTGATACTCTCTTAACATATAGAATTAACATAGAAAAACAGAAGAAAGAAGAATGGGCTAAGGCAAAGATGGAAAGAGTTAAAGCAGAGGAAAGACTTGAGCAAATCTACAGAGAGGAGCGAGAGAGAAGAGAGTATCTTGAGAGTTTAATGGAGGGGGAACTTGATTTGAGAATTTTTCAGCTTGTTCAGAGGTATATAGCTCAACTGATAAGGCTTGAGAAAGTTCAGGCGAAGATTGTTGAAGAGAAAAAAAAGATAGAATCTGAGAAGCTTAAGGAATGGATAGAGGCTCGGAAAGCGAAAAAGGTTTTGGAAAATTACAGGGAGAAAAAGTGGAAAGAGTACCTTTACGAGCTTGACAAAGAAGAGCAAAAAATGGTTGATGATCTTTTCTTAAATTCAAAGAGGTTTGAAAATGAGAACTGACTGCGGGGTAAAAATTCTAAAAGCAATGTTTGTTTTTGCCCTTTTGTTTTTCATTTTTCCTTTAAATTCGCAAAAAAATAAAGAGACAAAGAGTGCTGATATTGAAAAAATAATAAAAGAGATAAAGAGTGAAAAAGAGTATTATCTTAGATGGTCAAAAGTTTTAAAAAATAAAGAAAATGCCCTAAAACAGTGGGAGAATGAATTGAACGCAAAAGCTAAGGAGCTTGAGAAGGAAAGAAGAAAACTTACTCAAAATTGGAAGCAACTTGAGAGTGCAAGGAAGGCAAAAAAGCTTGATTCAAGAATAAAGAAAATTATTGAATCTCTTGAAACCCAAGCAGCAATTGACCTTGTTGTATACTATTATAAAACGGATAAAAAAATGTTCTATTCCATAGTGTCTTCTCTTTTTACAATGAAAAAGGGAGTAAGAATTAGCATTTTGCAGGGTCTTTCAACTACCCATAAACAAATTTTTATAGATTTAATAGATTTTTTGGCAAAACAGGCAGGATATAAGGAAAAAATGGAAGAATTAAAAAAGATAGGAGGTGGAAAAAATGGATAATCAGGTGATTTTGGCCAATGAGGATTTTATCCAAAAAGGAATCGGTAATTCCAGTGATATTAAAGGGAAAAAAGGCTTGAAAAAAAATGTAAGGGAGATAAAAAAGGGGAAAAAGGTAAAAGGTGGAGTAAATAAAAAGAATGGAAAACTTGAAAAGGATGAAAAGAATTTTCTCGCCCTACTTGTTCATCATTATCTTAAAAAGGAGGTAATAAGTAAGGGGCAAAAGAGCGAGAAGGTAAAGAAGATGAAAAGTGATGTTAAAAAGAAAGTCGAAGAGCCTAAAGTAAAAGTTAAACAGGAAAATTTAAAAGGGAAAGATATCAAGAAAACTGAAAGTGATGAAGTGGCTCTTAAACTTGTTAAGGGGAAAGGTAAAAAAGTCAAAGTGGAAGTGGAAAAAGTAGCTGTTGATAAAATAATAGGAGAAAAAAATGTGAAAAAAACTAAAAAGAAAACTGGAAGTGAAAAAGAAGTAAAAGAGCTTGATAATATAAAGAGTAAGGAGAAGGTAGTTTCCAAAAGGAAGCTTGACCTTGAGAAAGTGAAAGTGTCAAAGGTGGAAGAGATAAAAATCTCTCCTGAGACAAGGGAGATTAAATTTGAAAATTTTAAGATGATTAAACCTAAATCTGAAAGCACACAGTTAAATAGAGCTAATTTAGTTGAAGAAGTTGCTAAAATAATTCAGAATACAATGCCAAAGGGGAACAGGGTTTTTAGAATACACCTTGAGCCTCCGGATTTGGGGAAAATTTACATTCAGCTTTCTTTCAGTAATGATAAAAAGATGGA
The DNA here is from genome assembly GCA_964634755.1 of uncultured Clostridia bacterium. Lineage (GTDB taxonomy): Bacteria > Acidobacteriota > Aminicenantia > JAMOAD01 > JAMOAD01 > JALXDT01. The sequence continues at coordinate 5,550 of CAZWJH010000031.1, read as the reverse complement.
TATGAAAGTTTATGTCCAGAAGCCGGAAGTGCAACACTATCTGAATTCAGGTATTGAAACACTTAAAACAAATATTGAAAACCTCGGTTTAAAATTTGATTTGCCTATTATACAAACTTTAAGCGAGTTTAATTCTGGTGAGAAAGGAGATGGAAATGGGAAAGAAGAGGGAAATCAAAAGAAGATAAAGTTTAAACTATATACAGAAGGAAAAGAGAATCCTGAATATAATGAAGAATATATTGGAGTCATGGATTATTTGAGCGGAAGAGTTGATATTAAAGCCTGAGGATTTATTCTAGGAGGAAAAACATTTTCACGTAATACTTAGTGGTTAGCTCTTCTCCTGTTGCCTTTAATATTAGTTTATCCCATCTATATTTAGCTCCCTGCTTGAAAACACTATCTATGAGAAATTCTCCTATCTTTTTTTCGCCATAATAGGGGACTAAAGTCTTGTTCTTTTCTTTGTAAAGTTTGGAAATAATATAATTGTTCAATTGAGAGGCTAATATTTCTCCGAGCATATAATTGTGATAATAGACGGGGTCAGAGATAATATGTATTTTGGCTGCATAATCCGGTTTATTCCTCCCCTCCGGTTTTTTAATAAATTGATATCTTTCTTTAAGCTTCCACCAGAGTTCATTAAGGTCTTGATCCTGGTTATAGTAAAGCTCTCTTTCAAATCTCATCATTACCTGAGCCCATCTTGAGAAAATAAGCTGGGATTCCAAAAATTCTTTTAAAAGAGCCATCCTAATTTTATTGATTTCGTCTTCTTTGATGTTTAAGGCTTTTTGTAGCCAATATGGGTTTTTTGTTAATCTTCCAAAGAGCATTGCAATTGCCTCTGTTACAAAAATGTGAGCTTCTTCTCTTAAAAAATAGGGTAGTTTTTTATCAATGTACTTTGAATATGCTGCATGTCCGAACTCATGAAGTGCAGTTTCAAGCCATTGACTATTATCTTTTATATTCATCAATACCCTGACATCTCCGGATCTTCCTATCATTATTTCAAAAGCATGGGGATTCTTCCCTTTTTTTTCATAAAAATCACTTCTTTTAATTACATCCGAAAGTTCTATTCCTATGCTTTTGTAAAAAGCCTCTGTTATTTTTATTATATCTTTCCCTTTTATAAAAAAGTCAATATTTGTCTCATTTATGGAGACCCCTTCTTGAAAGTATGGGTCCTCATAATGCCAGGGCATAAGCTCATTGGGAGAGATTCCGTATCTTTGAGATAGTTTAAAATCTATTTCCGATTTTATCTTTTTAAAGGGCTCTTCAGTGCTTTTTGCCAAATCATCAAAAATCTCAAGAATATCCTCTTCGGTTTGCTCTGAGAGTTCAAGAGACATTACATAATAGTTTTTAAATCCCAATATATGTGCTACTCTGTTTCTAAGTTTAACCAATTTGAGAAAATCTTTAGAGAGAATCTCTCCTACACTTTTTGATGCTTCCCAATACTTTCTTCTCTCTTCAGAATTTTTTGATTTTTTTAAAATTTCTGAAATTTCATTGGCGCTTACCTCTTTTCCATCTACCTTTCCACGAAAAGTAGAGAATTCTTTTTCTAACTTAGTTTCCAAAATTATTATTTCATCTCTCAAATCTTTCGGAATCTGATTTCTTTTAAAATTTAAAAGGAGTAATTCAATTTCTCTTTTTAATTCATATTTTGTTATTTTCCCGCTTTCGTAAATATTTTTTAGTTTTTCATACTCATTCTTGTCAGAATAAATATCAGCAATCTTCTTATTCAGCTCTTCGTATTTTCTAAAGTATTCATCTTTGCCGGTTACCATTGCATTCCAGTAAGAAAGACTCGCGTCCCTTTCAATTATTTTGACCTTTTTTTCTATGGAATGCACTAATTCTTCCCCCTTTTTATCATAATCAGTTTTTCCGCACGATAAGTTTCCCATTATAAAACCTCCGATTAAAACCAGAGATAAAAAATTCCGGAATTTCATATTAAATATTTTTTTCTATTGCCGAAAGAAGGGAATCTAAAAAATTGTGAAGTTCTTCAAGACTTGCATCATTCATAACAAAAAAATCAGCCTCTCCCATACAGGCACCAACTTGTTGGCCATCGGGAGGCTCATCTATTCCCCACTCCCGCATAAGTTTTTTTTCTATTTGCTCTTCTGACAATGGATCAGAACGCCTTTTTCTGTTTTTTACTCGCTCTATCAAGGTCTCTTTTGGCGCAGCAACAGCGAGTAGAAAAAATTTTTCCATCTTTCTGAGTTCCTCAATTTCTGCAGGGTTCCTGATTCCATCGATAACCCAATTTAGCTCTTTATTTCCATTCTCTATTTTTTCTTTTACCCTTTTTCCGAAAACTCCCGCTCCCTCTTCTTTTCTAAGGCTATTTCCAATCATCATAAGATTATCCCTTGTTTCTTCAAGCCTTCTCTTTTTAAGTTCTTCTCTTACCATATCCGAAAGGGAAATGTATTTAAATCCTCTTAATTTTAGATATTTTGAAACCTCTCCTTTTCCTGATGCAAGGGGACCAGTTAGACCTATCTTTACTCCTTTCATTATTTACCGGGACACTGTTTTACGATTTTTTCAGAAAGATTTTTGTTGCCATAAGCTTTATCAAAATGCTTGCTAAAATCTTCAGCTAATTTGTTAGCCCTTCTCTCAAACTCTTCCTTATCCTTCCATGTTAACCTTGGATCAAGGATTTCCGAAGGAATATCTCCAGGGCATTTTTTTGGTATGTTAATGTGAAATCTTTTATCTTCATAATATTCTACATCTCTTAATTTTCCTGTTACAGCTGCTTCAACTATTTTTCGTGTGATATTTATATCAAACCTTTTTCCCACCCCATAAGGACCTCCTGTCCATCCTGTGTTTATCAGATAGACATCCGTATTGTGCTTTCTCATCTTTTCTCCTAACATCTCCGCATAATCATTGGGGTTTCTCGGCATAAATGGTTCACCGAAAAATCTTGAAAATGTTGACACAGGATCAACTATTCCTGTTTCTGTCCCTGCAAGTTTGCTTGTATAACCCATTAGAAACCAGAGCATAGCCTGCTCTTCATTCAATTTTGCTACCGGTGGAAGTACTCCGTTTGCATCCGCTGTGAGGAAGATGATAGTTCGCGGGTGACCAGATTTGGAAGATTCCTTTATATTTGAGAGATAGGTTAAGGGATATGATGATCTTGAATTTTCCGTAAGTCTTGCATCATAAAAGTCAAATTCCCCATTTGGATAGATCATGGCGTTTTCCACTATTGCTCCGTGATTAAGATAATCGTCTTTGTGCATTACTGCATTGTAAATTTCCGGTTCTTTTTCTGCGCTCAATCTTATCATTTTTGCATAGCAGCCATTTTCAAAATTGGCAATTCCATCATCGCTCCATCCATGCTCATCATCTCCCAAAAGTGCCCTAGATGGATCTGCGGAAAGAGTGGTCTTTCCTGTACCAGAGAGCCCTAGGAAGAGAGCGGAACCTCCGTCTTTCCCTTCATTTGCGGATGCATGCAAAGGTAAAATATCGTTTTCGGGTAAATAGTAGTTCATAACTGTAAACATAAGCTTTTTTACTGAACCGAGATAAGCCGAACCGAATACAATTCCCGCTCTTCTGTCGTAATCTATCGCTATTGCCATATTTGTTGTTTTCCCATCAGGTAATTTCCTCAATCTTCCTTCATATTTCTCTCTCTTCAGTTTATCATAAGGTAATACAAAAAGCGTGAAAGGTTTGTCATAGAAAATGCTTTTTGAAATATCATCAGGGACTGGCCTGAACATATTATTCGTAAAGAGAGCTATCAAGGCTTTGTCTGTTATTGTTTTTACCGGTAAAGCATACTTACTGTCTGCTCCTATTACTCTGTTTGTAACGAAAACTTCCTCTTTGTTTTTTAACAAAGATAACGTATCTTCCAGAAGCATATCAAAGGTATCTTCAGTAATTGGAATATTGTAAGGAGAATCCCAATCTATATTGCCCTCGCTCTCCTTCCTTTTAACAGTGACCGTATCTTTAGGGCTTCTTCCGGTTGACTCGGGTGGAGTCCATGTGGCAAGAGCTCCATTTTTGCTAACAATTGCCTCTTTTCTTTCAACTGTTGCTTTAATTAGTTCTTTTCGTGGTGAATCCTCTTTTACATTTTTATGGCTTTTTAAAAGATTTAAAGCCATTTCTTTTATATCCATATTATACCTCCTCCAAAAAATAAATTATAGGATTATAAAATAAAAAAAATCAATTATCAAACATATCATAGTTAAATTTTATCTATCTAATCCCTTTTATTGCAAAATTTGTCTCAGCAAAGAGGTGTTTATTAAGAAGATCAATATTATAGTTTATTACAGGATTATCAGTTTCTTTTAGTTTAATGTCTGGTGGCTGAGATAATATTATTTCAATCTCGGAAAAACCGTTTTTTTCGAGGAGAAACCTCATAAGCTCTGGGTGAACAGCAAATCTATGGGTAGGATCAAGTAAAAATATTTGAGAAAAGGAAAACCATGAAAGAGGGTTAATTGTTTCTAAAATTATAACTCCTCCTTTTTTTAATTTCTTAAATGCAAGGGAAACAAGTTCTCTTACCATTGAAAATTCTAAATGTTCTATTACCTGAGAAGAGAAAATTCCTTCAAAGGAACTATCCTCTTTGTTTTTTAAGAAGTTTATAAGATCTCCTTGAAAAACTTTCAAGCCTTTCCTCTTTGCAATTTTCAGCATTCCTTCGTCAATATCAACCCCGATACCAAATCTTCCGCTGTCTTCAACAAGTTCCAAAAATTCTCCCCTTCCGCAACCGAGATCAAGAATCAGTCCTTTTTCCGGGAAAAATGTAATATAATTTTCAAAGGATTTTTTTACATCTTTCTCTTTTCTAAATCTTCTTTCAAAGGATGAGTAGCCCGCAAGTTCTATTATTGATTTAATTTCTTTTTGCTCTTCATTCGTGAGCTCTTTTTTCCCCTTTTTGAGCTTGTTAAGGATTTCTCCTATTTCATTAAATTCCAAAAGAAGAGTTCTAACATCATTGTAGATTGCTGAAAGTCTATCAAGTTGCCATATTATGCTTTTAAAGTGCAGTGTTAAATGGTTGTTTGAAAGTGCATCCCACTTTTTATCTTTTATGTCTGTTAATTTTAGTAAAAGCTTTTCTTTTTCTTTGAAAAGTTGAATGATATCAGAGATTGAAAAAAGCGCTTTTATCCCTTTGAACTTTCCTAATTTTTTATCTATCTCTTTTATTTTATGCTCTAATTTTCTTTCTTCTTTCTCAAGGCTTTCTATGTATCTTTGCATTAATCCTCAAGTTTTTTGTCCTCTTTTTTCTCTTCCGGGTTATCCTTTTTCATCTCTTCTTTGAAACTTTTTATACCTTTTCCAAGGCCTCTGAAGACTTCCGGTATTTTATTAGCTCCAAAAAGAAGAACGATTATAAAAGCTATTAATAATAATTCTGGCAAACCTAATGATCCAAACATTTTAACCTCCAAAAAAATTATATACCAAATGTTTTTTGAGAGCAAGGAA
>CAZWJH010000030.1:0-25291 GCA_964634755.1 uncultured Clostridia bacterium | reverse complement strand
AAGAGATAAGAAAGATGCTGTTTTCAATGATAGATAAGCTAAAAAACGGATAAGACATATTTTGCTGAGAGCTGCTCTGCTTCCTTTTCCGATCTCAAAGCTTAATGGTTTTATTTGCTGAGAGCCCAGTAAGCTGCCTCTGTAGCTGTTCAGCTGTTCGGCTGCTCTGCTGCTCAGCTTTTTGTAACCTGTATCATCATTTGCTACACACCCCTTGCTAAAATATAAAATAAGGAGGTGGAGTATGTTTAAAAAAGCGATTGTTTTTGCTTTAATCATGGGGGTTATTGCTTTATCCTGTTTTTTGTATTCGGGAGATGATTATCTCTTTTTCAAAGAGAAAAGCCAATATGAGCCTCTTCTGATTTATGATTCTTTTTCAGGCAAGTATTTGGGATGTCTTAATTGCTCACACTTTGACCCGAACTCCATTTACAATCCCTTCGGAAAATACGGAAGCGAATACTCTCCGGACAGCATCTGGAATACTTTTGGGGCGTATGGCTCAGAGTTTTCCCTCTCTTCTCCGTGGGATCCATTTTCTTTTGACCCACCGGTTATTAAAAACAGTTTTGGGATTAAAATAGGCTATCTATCATCAAATCCTGATCTTTTTCTTCCGACCTTAAATCCCAAAACCCTTATCAAAAAATCCCTTGAGAATGATTTTATCTTTGATTTCCGAATGGAGGACTCTGACATTTTTCTCAAAGAGACCGAAGATGAGGATGATGATTTGTGGGATTGGTAAACGAGAAGCCGGGCAGTTGTCAAAGCTGTATATTCTATGCCATAAAAAGGAGTGGGGATGAAAAAGCTTTTGGATGACCTTAATGAAAAATTTGAAAAAGAAGGGGGATTTTACATACCAATAGCGGTTCTCAGTGCTATTTATTAATTTCCATAGATGAAGCCTTAAAGTATTCTAATCCTATCAAGGTAATATTCTGGCTCTTGCTAAGCATTCCCTTCTCTATTTTTGCCGGTTATGCAACTTATGTGATATTTCTTTACATCATTGTTTATCCTCTTTTTTTCTTTATTTTACTGCCATTGTATGTGATTATAAAGGATATTTTTTCAAAGGATGACAAAGAAAAATAGGGGGCACATTTGCCTTTTTATTTTAATCCATTTTAATCAGTAGAATTAAAAATTGTAGGTATATTTCTGCTGTTTGTCTGCTCTGCTTTGTAAAGGGTTGCTCAACTTGTCTTATCCCTTTTCTTATACCAGATAAAAGCATAAAGCAAAAGGACTAAAACAGCAAGGGGTTTGCTAATTTGAAACCAGAGAACAATTGGAATTATGGCAATTATAGCAACGGCCATAGTGCATAGAAAACCTAAGAAAAAATAAAATAAAATTTTAATAAATTCTAACATTTATCCCTCCTTTGAAAGGAGCTATGACTAAATTTTCACTATTAAAATTATACTCCGGAGTGTGTATCAAATAATGATACATATAGTGGTTTTTTTAGATTTAATGGAAGAAAAGCGGTTTTTGTTATAGCAAAGGATTATATAAAGATTAAAGTATTGTGCAGACGCCTTTAAAAGGCGTCTGCACTATGGATGAATATTATTTTTTATTTTACAGTGAATGTAACAGTGCCTCCCCCTCCCTGAGGTGGTGCACCGCTTATACTACCTATGATTTTCCCGTTTTGGATTATGTTAAGGGTGAATGTTCCGACATTATCCGGAGCGAGAATACAGGTTACTGTTGCAGTGTAGGTTCCGGGAGAAAGGTTAAGACCGAAGGCCTGCAATCCTCCTCTGGGAGTTGTTCCAAGCATACCGAAACCTGAGACAGAGAGTGTGAACATATCATCTTTAAGGTTTCCTGAATCATAGAGCACAAAAGTGACATTGTACCCTGCAAGCTCAACAATGGAATCATCCTGAAGTCCGTTTCCATCATTATCAACACCATCTCCTTCGACTTCTGTCATTGTTCCTCCGCCCTGGAGAAAATCGGGGTCCATCTCAGAAGGTATTATCCTGTCTCCTCTTTCTCTGATTTCATTTTCATCGCAATTAAAATCATTTCTTAATCTTCCGTTCATCTCACCCCATTTGCTTCTTGATAGAGATTCATATTTCCCCTGACCGGCAAGAGCTGAGATAATTCCCTTTATACTGGGACCACTGTTGTTTTCATCTTGAGGACAAATAGCCGAAAGGAGTATCAAATTTACTCCTTTTTCTCTGAGATCACCTGTTAAGGTGGAGATTTTATCCATAAGATTGATTGCCTGTGAATAGCAGTATGCTATCACACTGTTTTTACATACTTTTGAACTCTGTTTGTTTATTTCCTGATTGAATTTTGAATAATAGTTTAGAAACATTGAATATGCGGATGTGATTTCTGAGATTGTTTCATTTATTGATGAGGCAATTCCATTCAGACTTTGTAATGAACACTGATCCTGTTCCTCCGGTGTTTTGTCTTTGTTCTCATCTTTAATATCCTTTATCGCGTCATCGACATCCTTTTCTCCTTCTTCCTCTTTTTTTACTGTGACAGTTGCTGATGTCCCGTATTCATCATAGGAAGCGGTTATGGTAAATGTCCCTTCCTCGGTCCCTTTGAACACTCCGTTTGGAGCGCCTGAAAATGTTACTTGACTGTTGGATATCTTCTCCTGTCTTCCGTCTTTATATCTTACAAATACTGTAAAATTAGCGGTTTCTCCTACTTTTATGGTTGTGTTTGATGGTGAGATTACAAGTCCCTCTATTTCCGAACTTTTTTCCATTTCCATTATACCAAGATCTGCACACTGTTCCGAAACTACCGTATCAATTGTCTTATCTTCAAAATCATCATGGGTTAATTGGATGGAAATCCTTTTTGATGAACTTACTTTCCCTTTTACAAGCATCCTGAATTTACCCTTTTCATCGGTTTCCTTTGATTTTGAGTTTCCATTTACAGATATATTTACTTTTGCTTTTTTTATCGGTTTGTCATTGCCTTTTTCCCTGATTTTGCCTCTGAATTCATAGGTGTTTGTGAGTATATTGTAAATTGTGTTGGAGTCTGATCTCATATAAGATGGTTTTGAAAATATATATTTACCTTTGAATGTTGTTAAATCACTGCCGCATTCCTCGAGTATTTTCGCTCTCTTTTTTTCATATCCTGTTATTGAAAGAATGTGTTCTTTACAACTCTTATTTGTAAAATTAAGACCTGAAAAACTAAGAGCATTGAATCTTACCATGGCTGCACTTTCAAGCTCTTTGAACCTTCTTGGTTTTTTCGTAATCCAGTTTATAACTTCATTGGTAGGGATTTTTCTTCCATAGGCGAAAAAATAATAATCAAAAAGGTTTTGAACATCAGAAAGTTTATTTCCCAATTTTACCCATTCTTTATGTCTGCTGTCCCAGATCCATGGCTCATTATCCTGCTGACTTATCCATACCTCATCTAAATTTCTTGTTCTTAGTCCTGTAGGACAAAGCTGTTTGCTTCCCTTTGTTAGCCTTGCCCAGGCTCTTTCCATCTGGGAACCAGCAAGTTCTTCTCCTCCCTTTCCTCCGAAACATCTTCCTCCTCTCTCTTTAATCAGTTTTTGAGCTTTTACAAGTCCAGCTCTACAGGAATTTACAGCTTCGTAAAAATATTTATTAAATGAATTTATCATAAATTTCAGGGAAGAAGATACAGGGTCTGTTTTAAAATCTTTCCACTCGGTTTTTGTGGCTTCATCTATTTCTCTCATAGCGGCCAGCATCGCATCAACTGCATTGTAAGGATTGTCCTTATTTGGAATAAAGTTTTTTGCCTTTGCCACAAATGAATCTAATTTTTGTTCGCTTTCCAAATATTTTGTTGCATATTTTATAAATGAATCCATGCGAGAATTTGTGGATCTGATTTTAGACATTACCTGCTTGTTTAACTTGTTAATAAGCGGATGATATTTTTTGGGTAATGTTTGATATCTGTTAAGAACAAATTTGTTCCATTTTTCAATAACATAATCAAATTTTCCCTTTGCCTGTTCAAGACTGTCTTTTGTGGCTTTTACATAATCATGAATTTGCTGTTTATCTTCGTCGGTAAAAGAAAAGCTCAAAAAGGAGAATGCAAAAAGGTAAAATACAATCAAAATCACAAGTTTTTTATTTTTTTTCATCTTTATCTCCTTTTAATTATATCTAAAGCTTATTCCGGCAATAATTTTGAATATTTTATTGCTCAAGATAGGATTTATACTGATTTTTTCATCCATTGCTGTGTCTATTTTATAGTAGTTCCCCTTTACAAGGAATTTTAAATTGTTTGAAATGGGAAGTGGTGTTGAAAAGAGAAAACTTAGTTGGATTGTGGTCGGATGTCTCTGGATGAGATCTCCTCTTTTTATTGTTCCAGTGTATGGGTTTATTGAAAGTTCATTATTGTAAACGAATCCATATTCATACGCTCCTCTAAGGTTTAGAAAGCTCCCGGTTCCGAAATTTATATTCCCTTCCACTATTCCACCGAACCTGAAGAGATTTCCATCTCTCTTTATTAAAGAAACACCTTCCTCAGAGGACATCAGAAGATGTACTCCCACCGTAGGACCAATTCTGAAAACTCCTGTATTAATTCCCATTTTGCCATATAGATCAACCACATGAGGTTTAACTATTGTGCTATTTTCTGATTGAGGTGAATGCCAGAGCTTGAAAAATCCGGAAAGATTAAAAAAAATAGAGCTTGAGATTGTTCCGAAATCAACCCTTGCTTCTGTAAAATTAAAATCTGTTTGCTCTTTATAAATGTTGGTAAAAAATGATAAGAGAAATGTCTTTGAATGTTTCCCATATTTTGAAGTTGAGAAAGCTCCTTTTATTTGATTGTAGGATTCCACTGTGTTGTTTGGAAAAGATTTACTAATATAATCAAGGTAATAGTAGGAATAGTGAGCTGATTTTCTTTTGTTTTTATATAATCCTATTTTGATAATATTATAGTTTGAAGTCTCCATTTCGGAGTAACTAAGGTTTTCATATAAGAGATTAATTTTTGTCATTGAATTTAGCTTACCTGTTTTGTATCCTATCTCTGTTTGCGTATTGCTATAATCGTGAAATGCAGAATCACTGGAGCCAAACAATCCTATAAAGTTTGCATAAACTCCGGAAAAAGCTGAAAAAGAGTGCTTAACCCTTCCATTGAATTTATTGGTTGAAAAATTATTATCACTATTATTTTTATATGAATTGTTTAAATGAGAATAATTTAAAGAGAAGCTTGTATCATTACTAAGATTATAGAATGAATTTATAATAAAACCGCTTCTTGTATAATCATTTAAACCCAAACTTTCTTCATTCTTGTCAGTATAAGAGTTTAATATGAGAGATGTTCCTATTCCGAGTGTTTTCTTATTGTCATAAGAATATTTGAGAGCTATATTAGTACTTGAATAAGGTGTCTGAATAATATCATTTAATTTTGTAAAGTTTAAATCTACCTTTGAATTCTTATTCAAACTGGTATTTGCAGAAAGGTTAATACTGCTAACAAGCCCTTTGTTCTCAGTGTTTAAGTATGTATCATGATATTCAGTTGAATAAGTGGAAGGGCCTATGAGAATTTCTCCCCATGCTGAAATCTTTTTCATAATGCTCTCTCCCATTTTCCCTTCTATCTTTCCGCTCTCTATGTATTTTTTGAAAAAATCATCAGCATAGAAAAAGTATTTATTAATTCTTTTGTATACTTTACTTAATTCTTTTCCACTTTCCGAGCCAAACAGATTTTCTTTTTCATACTTTTTGTAAATCTTATCAGCAAGAGTCTTTTGTTGAACAATCTGGGAATAAATATCCTCTGCAACTATAATATACTGTCTGAGCTCCGATTGAGTGAGTCCTGTTACTTTGTAAAATGCGGATTTTTTTTGAGATGTTATAATTTGAATATTCTTTTCATTTATCTAACCCTCTCTTCCGTCTTTAAGTTTTACTTTATAAAGATTTTCATACCTTTCAAGGATTTCAAATTCATCATTATATCGTGGATTAAAAATCACCCTTGATTTTTCATCTTTTGTTTCGTAAACATCACAGCCATCTTTTAAAACCCTTGCTTTTTCAACAGTAGTTATTACGGGTTTTGTCTTTTCAATATTCATATCTTTTATAAGCTGAAGAAAAGCGAGAGAGTTTTTTCTCATTGAAATTGCAATTGTTTTGAGTTTTTCCAAATCTTTTGAATTTACGGTAGCCGGAGGTTTTGAAGTAATCTTGGGTGGTGATTTGCTTTTCTGAGGCTTTTTTTGCTCAACCGGTTTACGAATTTTCTCTTTTGCTTTCGGCTCTGTTTTTTTAGCGAGAGAGATGTGAATGTAAGCTTTTTGGTTTTTGAAAATGATTTCATACCATTTTCCGGTTTGTTTTACCAATTTGAAAACATCCCCTCTTTTTGCTGTCCCTAAAATTTTACTCTTAGTTGAGGGGCCTGAACGGATATTCACTCTTCTTGCACTTATTTTGACAAAGATTTCACCTCCTGCCAAAATCAATGAAAGAGAGAGGAATAAAAAGAAAAAAAATATCCTCCTTCTCATTAATGCCTCCTTCGTTTATCTTATTAAATTTAAATTGTGAAAAAACCCCGTTGTTATCTATAATATCAAAATAGTTTATGAGGGTCAAGAAAAAAATGAATATCAGTTTGGGATTTTCCTTGACTTTATTTATTATTCTTTTTATTCTTTTTACTTAAAATGATTGGAGGTTTTTATGAGAAGAAGGACTTATGATATATTTTTAGTTCTTGGTGTAATATGGCTTATAGTGGGACTTTTGATTTACGGGAAAAGTTCAATTTGGCCTTTGGGTTTTTTGTTTCTAATTATTGGTTTGATAGGTAAATTCGGAAGAAGAAGAGGTAAAAGGCGTTGGTAATAAGTTAAAATGAAAAACTACCCGGGAGTTATAGAATGGGCAATCTTTCTTTTATTGCCATTTTGGGGGAATTTTTCTTGATTTAAACTTTTATCACAATAAAATTCTATTTTTTAAGAGGGATTGTTTTTAATAATTCGACTTTTCCGCTCCCATAAGTGATAATGCTTAATTGTGAAACTTTCCCTTTTATTAAAAGGTCGGATTCATTTATTTCTTCTAAGAGCTTTAAAGCCTCATAGGGTTTTTTTGTGTTTCCTATTGATATGTGAGAGATGAAATCAATATCTGTTCTTCTGTGTTTTTGTAAAATCCCGGAGTAAAGGATATCGTGGGCTTTTACAATATTGCTATTTCCTTCGTCCGGAATCAAAAAAATATGATAATATTCACTTAATAAATCATTGTTCATCATTGCTGATTTTAGTGTGAATTCAAACTTTTTAATTTTTTGAGATAGTCGTTGAATTTCATTAATAAATTGTGGGACGCTTATATCAAAAGTGGGAAAGACAAGAGTAAAGTGGGGCTCTATTATCTTATAGAATAATTTGTCATGTTTTTTTCTGAAATTTTCTATCCATAACTTATCCTTGTTTGACAATTCGGGAAAAGCTACTACTAACAATCCCTTTCGTTTTTCATCAATATATGACAATATTTTTCTCCTTTAATAAAATAATTATACTTTCTAATATAAGTCCAACTTTTCCCGATTGCAAGTTTTTTATAAAAGAGGTATATTAATTTTTTTAATGAAAAAGACAATTTAAAAATGATTAAAGATTTTCACTGATATTGGTTGAGAAAATTAGAGGGAAAGAGTATACTTGAAAAGCTGACTTATGAGTTGATTTTGTAAAGAGTAAATAATGGGAAGCAGAGTGTCAGGATAGATTATTATGATATTTCTAAAATTTAATAAGGAAAATGGATTTTATCTCTAACAATGAGTTTTATTAACATAAATATAGGGTAGGAGAAGAGAGAGGATGCTTTTTAGAATTTTAGTGTGGATTGTTTTTATAATTGGTGGAGGCATTGGAGGTTTTTTTCTTGATAAAGGCTTATTCTCTGAGCTTTGGGATAACACTTACTGGCATATTGTGAGTTTTTTGATAGGGGTTGTATTATTATGGATTGTTATTAAAATAAGTACAAACACCGGCAGAACTCTTGCCAGATACAGAAGAGTTGGAAATATCCCGAGAATGGAAACTAACAAGCTTGTAAAAGAAGGTGTTTACTCTTGTATGCGCCATCCGATGCATCTGGGGTTAATGCTGTTTCCCGTATCTTTTGCATTTTTACTTGGGAGTGTATCTTTTATTTTAATGATAGTTCCTCTTGAGATTTTGTTAATGGTAATTATGATAATTCTTATAGAGGAACCTGAAGTCATTAAAAAATTCGGAGAAGAATACCTTGAATATAAAAGAGAAGTGTCATTTTTTAATTTTAAGAGGGATTGTTTGAGATTACTTTTTAAAGGGGTGGAGCCAAAAGAATAAAAAAAACGGATTAACATAGGGCGGAATCTAATATAATCTTTGCCTTATTTTTTTAAAGGAGATTAGATGAAAAAAGTATTTTTTATTGTTGCTATTCTGTTTTTATTTGTATTTCCGCTTTTATCGGCGAATAATTCTGTTTCAGGAGATTAGCTTCTTATAAAAGCGGAGGTTAATGGAAAGATAAGTGAGCCTTATATGATGATTGGATTTTCAAAGGATGGAAAAGTAGTAATAATGGGAAGAGAATTTGGGAAGTGGAGAATTTCTTCGGATGGGGAAAGTATTATTATTGAGTCAAAGTTTGCAAAAAGTTTGAGTGGGGTAAACAAAATAGTAAAAATTGACGATAAGTTTATGGTTTTGGGAAATAAGAGGGATGAATATACATATTTGAGAATTAGAAGAGATGAGTTTGCGGATGCAAACAAAAAATCGGGATTGGCAGGCTTGTGGAAAATAGATGGAGGAGATTTTACAAAATATCTTAAGCTTGACCTTCCTTTTGATGTGAAATTGGTAAAATTTGAAGATGGGGTTATAACAGAGCTTTCAGGGGAATGGTTTTATGATTCAATAAATAAATCCCTTTTCCTGCCACTGATTTCGACTTCATTGAAGGGAAAATTAAATATAAAAAAGATTGACCTGGATGTTTTTACTTTTGAAAAGAATAGGAAAAGTTTTAAAGTTTTGAGGAAAAAATCTGAAAAAGTCTCTTTTTTAAAAATTAATTTTAAATATGGGGATTTTGATGAGAACGCAGATTATCATGATAAATTACCATGGAATGATTATGAGAGAATGATTGATTTTCTCAAAGGAATTAAAAGTCTTAGATACAGAAGGGGTGTCTTTGTAAAGAGTATAGGTATTTTTAAGTACTCTCCTTATATTTCACGGGTAAAGGTGCTTTCTGATAAGAAAAGGGTTGTTTTCACTAATTTTAATATCATTGATGGTAAAGAAGAACAGTTTTCCCAGAGATACAAAGATGATTTGAGTGAAAGATTCAATTATTTTTTTTCTTTAAAAGAGCTTTCTCCTTACAGAGTCAAAGGAAAAGAAAAAATTAAAGTTAAAGCAGGAGAATTTATGTGCACGGTAGTGGAGGGTTTTGATGGGGATAATAAGGTCGTTTACTGGATGATAGATTCAATGCCCGGAGTCTATGCTAAGGTAGTTGAACTTAGAAGTGATTCTTTTGGGAAAAATTCATATATTATAAAAGAACTGGTTATGATGGGGAAAAGATAGTATTATGTCATTTGTCCTTTATTGCATTTTCTAATAATTTAATTTGCTTCTCTATTTTTTTCTCAAAATCATTTAAACCTTTACCTCTCTTTTTAAATCTTTTTATCTTGGTTTTCAACTCCTTGAGTTTATTAATTGTTTTTAATGTTAATGTTTTGAGCTTGGATGAAGTTTTGCAGTCATTGTCTCCATTTTCTTTATAATAATTATCAATACACTGAGAAATTGATTGTGCCCAGGGGGAGCAAACTGTTATGGCTGTCCCCCATGCTCCGGGATCTGTATCTTCATGATGGGTTATGGGATTGATAACTTTTGTTTCTTTACAGATACATTGCTCAAAATTGCAAAATTCAAAATAGCAGGGGATTTTGGCTTCTTTGTTTTCCTTTATGCATTTTTTATACTTTTGATAACAATCAAAATCAAATCTACTTTGAGGAAATGTCGTAGCAACTAAAAAAAACAGAATTACAAAAATTAATAATATTCTTTTCATAATTCCTCCGATTAGAAAGTATTATAAATTATTTTATTATTCTTTGATGTTTTAGTCAAAAATAAAAAAAGTGAATTTTAAAGAACAAAAATCTTTTGTGTTCGTATTAATTTAACTATATCGGAGGTGTGAATGAAAAAATCAATTGTTTTATTCTTGGTTATTCTGTTGATTCCTTTTATGGCTAAATCTTCTGTGAAAGGTTATAAAACATACGGTCAGCTGATTTCATCTTTTAAGGTAATTTCGGCTTCTCCTTATGCAAAACTAAAAGTTTTCGGAAAAACTGATTCGGGAAAAAGAATTTATGTGTTGGTTGTAGGCAATGAAAATGAGCCTGCTGTTTTTGTTGGTGCAAACATATCAGGCTATGATCTTGCGGCAAGTGAATCAGCATTATTGCTCTCCAAGTTCGTACTGGATAAGGTAAAATCATCCGATAAAGCTTATAAAGACAAGTGCTTTTATATTGTACCTGTTCTTAATCCTGATCTTTATTCAGTACCTTTTAAAAAACCTCTTGAAAAGAGAGTTAAAAATTACACTCCCAAGGATGATGATGGTGACGGTCTTATTGATGAGGACCCACCTGAAGATCTCAATGGAGACGGATACATAACTATAATGAGAGTTAAGGCTGTGGATGGAAAGTATATTGAAGATAAAAGCTTTCCCTATGTTTTAAAGAAAGCGGATCCTGTTAAAGAAGAAAGAGGTGTTTATAAGTATTATATTGAAGGGATAGACAATGATGGTGATGGAAAGTACAATGAGGACTCAAAGGGCGGAGTTATAATAAACAATAATTTTCCGCCTCTCTTCAAATATTATAGAAAAAGCTCGGGTCTTTTCCCTGTGTCAGAGAAAACAACAAAGTCCATTGCTGACTTTATCTTAGGTCATAAGAACATTGAGCTTGCCTATATTATTGATAGAACAAACAATATGCTAAAACTTCCGGAAATGGGAAGAACTGCTAAATTGGGAGATATGAAGGTAAAGGTTCCCGATAACTTTGGCAAATTTTTAGGAATTGACACTAAAAAGCAGTATAAACTTAGCGAACTTGTAAAAATTCTAAA
Source organism: uncultured Clostridia bacterium (assembly GCA_964634755.1). Taxonomy (GTDB): domain Bacteria; phylum Acidobacteriota; class Aminicenantia; order JAMOAD01; family JAMOAD01; genus JALXDT01. The sequence continues at coordinate 14,022 of CAZWJH010000030.1, read as the reverse complement.
AGAGGCAGGAATTGGACGAGGGATGAATATTACCGAGCAGATGGTTGCAAGCTTTTTGGGAATAGCTCCTCCCGTTAGCATTGATCCAAAGGATTACTCGTATTACAAAGAACTTTCGAAAAAGTACAAAGACCTTGCTAAAAAGGATAAAATTAACATTAAAAGAAAGGCAAAGGGAGAGGAGGATGGCTCTTTAATAAAGTGGCTTTATTTTAACACCGGCACTCCGGTTATTGGCGTTGATGTCTGGTCTTTGCCCGAGCCCAAAGAAGAGAAAAAAGCTGGGGAAGGACTTACTCTTGATAAACTTAAAAAGATGAGCAAAGAGGAGTTTTTAAAACTAAAGGATTCTGAACTTAAGGAATTTATGAAAAAATTCAATGCTCCCCCCTCCTTTAATGTGAAAATGCTTAAAAAGATGATAGAGAGCGGAAGGATAACCCCTGCAAAGATGGCTTCATTTATTGAAAAATACAAATCAAAAGCCGGTTCCAAAGGAGATTCTAAAAACAAAGCACTTAAAAATTACATAGAAAAAGGGCTTAAAGGTAAAGGAGTTGTAAAGTGGCAAAAGTTCAGACATCCTCAACTTGGAGATGTTGAAATAGGTGGACTTGTTCCCTTTGTAGATGAAATTCCGCCTTTTGATACTGCTGTAAAAAACACAAAGCTTGTCAATGACTTTTTTGATTTAATTGTAAAAAAAACTCCAGATGTAAAGCTTGAAGGACTTTCCGTAAAGAAAGAGAAAAGCGGAGCTTACAGAGTTAAATTTTTTATTGTTAATGAAGGCTATATACCTTTCTATTTTGCAATAGGGAAAAGGAACAAATATTCCATGCCAATATTGGTTAAACTTGAGCTTCCGAAAGATTCATTGTTGATTGAGGGTAAGAAGCTTGTTAGGATTTCCGATCTTGGAGGGCTTGGCTCTTTCAGAAAGGTGAGCTATTTAATCTGGCCAGGGAAAAACAAAAAAATTAAAATAAAGATTACCCACAAGAGGATTTCTGATATTGAAAGGATTATTAACCTCGGAGGTGTAAAATGAGGAAAAGGATTTTAATTGCATTCGTGTTGGTGCTTTTCATTGCTTCTCTTTCTTACTCATTGATTCTTAGATATGACAGGTATTACAATTATAAAGAGGTTTTCAATGCTATTCAAAAGATAAAAGCAAAGTATCCGAAGTTTGTTAAAATAGAGACAATAGGGAAGAGTTATCAGGGAAGAGATCTCTGGGCTGTTACGATAAATAATCCTGATACAGGCAAAGCTTCGGATAAACCTGCAATGTATGTTGATGCTGATATTCACGGTAATGAGATTCAGGGCACTGAAGTTACACTTTACATTATGGATTATCTTCTTTCCAATTATGGGAAGATTAAAAAGATTACAAATCTTGTAGATAGAGTTGCATTTTACATAGTGCCGATAGTAAATCCTGACGGAAGGGCATTTTTTATGGACAAACCCAATACTCCAAGCACATCAAGGGCAAATAAGCAACCAATTGATGATGATAGGGATGGTCTTTACGATGAAGATGATTATGATGATCTTGACAGGGACGGGAATATTGTTCAGATGAGGAAAAAGGTAAAACTCGGTACAGGCTATTTAAAACTTAATCCCAAAGATCCGAGAATAATGGAAAGAGTTAAGCCCGGGGAGAAAGGAGATTACATAATGTTGGGGCTTGAAGGTATAGATAATGATGGAGATGGTCAGGTTAATGAAGATCCTCTTGGCGGATATGATATGAACAGAACTTACGGTTTCAACTGGATGCCACCTTTTATTCAGTATGGAACAAGTGATTATCCATTCCAGCCTTCGGAGACACTAGCAATAGCAAAATTTTTGATTACCCATAAAAATATAGCTGCAACACAGGATTTTCACAATTCGGGCGGGATGATTTTAAGAGGTCCCGGTGCAAGCAATATGGGAAGATATCCTTTTGCTGATGTTAAGGTTTATGATTTTATCGGGAAAGAGGGGGAGAAAATGCTTCCCGGATACAGGTATATTATAAGCTGGAAAGATCTTTACCCTGTTTTCGGTGGTTTCAATGATTTTAGTTACAGAACATTGGGGATAATTTCATTTACAAATGAACTTTATCAGGCACAACAGGATTTTAACAAGGATGGAAAGGTTACTCAGGAAGAGAGAATGAAGTGGAATGATGAAATCTTACACGGTGCCGGGTTTGTTAACTGGCATCATTACAAACATCCTCAGTACGGTGAGATTGAAATCGGAGGATGGAAAAAGATGACGACAAGAGTTACTCCCGGTTTTCAGCTTGAAGAGCTTTGTCACAGAAATGGAGCATTTGTTATTTTTAATGCACTTCATCTGCCAGAGGTTAAAATAAAAGAAGTTAAAAAAGAGAAGTTGGGAAGAGGGCTTTACAGAATAACAGCTCTTGTTATGAATGAAAAGATGATTCCCACAAGAACCTTACATGCTGTTATGAAAAACATAGGAAAGCCCGATTATATTAGCATTAAAGGAAAGGGAATAAAGGTAATTAGTGGTGGAATTGAATATGACCATCAGATGAAAAAGTACACACCTCAAAAGCATCATCCTGAGAAGATAAGAATTGATTCTCTTCAGGGAATGGGATACAAATATGTGCAGTGGATTGTCAGAGGAAAAGGTGATGTTAAGATACTCTATAAATCAGAGAAGGGTGGTAAACGAACAGCTAAGATTAAGATATAAGTTCTGCTGAAAAATTAATATAGAGAGGGCCCGACTTCTTTAAAGAAGTCGGGCTTTTTTTATTAGTATAATTGAAAAGAAGAAAATTTTCTTAATAAAGAATTTAAACATTGAAAGCAATTCATAACAATGAAAGTAAAATATGGGATACAATCTATTTTTATAAAATAGGAAAAGTATGGGTTTTTACAAAAAGATAATTTTACTTTATAACATCTAAACAATGGAGGAGAAAAAAGTGTCCAATTTTTTCTGTTTGTGGAGAGGATGTGGACATTCCATCCTTTTCTAATTATTTAACTTGCTGATAGATAATTTAAGAAGGGATTTCCAAAAGGAGAGAACAACTTTTGATTATAAGATGGATGCATAAACAAGTAATTATAAGCTTGGTATATTAAGTACTCTTGCTACAGGATATGAGTGAATAGCTATCTACTATATTTCTTATTTGAATTTTAACAATATTTAATTTTAAACTATTTTTTAATTCGCTCCAGTGACCAATGATAGGTTGTAGTACAATTCCACGGTATTTTTCTTTTTACAACTTTATTTCCGGTGAGCTTTTTAAGACTGATTGTATGTCCCTTATAATAAAGATTTTCCATATCAAAACTTTTAACTTGAGGGGAGGGAGAAGTATAATTTTCCTCCTTTGTTTTTCCATTACAGGCTGAGTAGTAAACATCTTTTCTGGAAAGCATACTTTTCCAGTAAAGTCCTGAAACACCAAATTTAAACTCGTATTCATCTTTCAAACGGTTAATGTGAATCATCGGGTAAACTTTTAACTTCTTTTTTATGAGATCACCTTTAACTATTATCTCTGTTCTTTCCCAGCCTCCCGGTCTTTTATACACAACTCCCGTTCCACCTTTAGGAGTACATGCAGCTTCCTTGGATTGAAAAAAAGTAGAAAGCTTATAGATTGCTGTTCCGAAAACATCCCCGCTTCTGATTATATCTGGCCCTCCCGGTTTTGACATGAATACAATACTCAAATGCAATTTGTGCTTGTAAGTTATGCTCTCACTTTTATTATCTCCTTTTTCCTTTTTCTCAAAGTTACACACTTCATCCACATTTACCCAACCAGCCCACTCATAACCTTTCTCTATTACAGCTACAGATGCCCCTTCTTTAAGAGAATCACTGTATCCTTGAGGTTGAAACTTAGCATTCACATAAACAGCTTCATCTTTTGCACCAGCACTGTAATTCATTACCACTTTCCCTTTATTTAATTGGACATTGCCCACAGGGGAAATTTTTCCATCTTTTAGACCCTTTACTGACAAAAATATTTTTTTCCCTGAAACAAACTCCTTTTTCCCAGTAGGAGTTCGTTTAATCAACTCAACATTTATTTTTGTTTTTTCTTCAGGGAAAACATATACATTCTCCGGCTTTACTTTAAGCCCAAGACCTGCAATAGGTATCATTACTTCTTTAACAACTCTTCTCTTTTTCCCACAGGTCTCTACCTTCAGGGTATCCACAAAAAGTTCCATGCCCTTTTTTAGGGTATATGTTGCAGAAGCTCCTTCAGGTTTATTGATAAATAACATCACCAGGTTATCTGTTACCTTTACACCCTGAGGAAATCTTGGTGTAGGCTTTATCTCACCCCTTGAAGTTTTTCTCGGTAGCAGGACTATCTGTCCCCGGTTCCTGTCAAAGACCAGTTCATTCTTGCAGTTTTTAACTTGGATTTTTATCTCAATTTCCCTTTCCTCTTTTAGCGGTGAAACATACTGTTTGCTAAGAGAAATTAGAAGTTTAGGTATTCTGGGAGGGACCCGATGAGTTTTTTCAAATTCCTTAATTTTACCGCTTATACTTCCATATGAATCAATATGATATTCTATTACCCGAAATAAGTCTTTTATAATCTCTTCTGGGGCATTATAATTCGTCTGATTGGCCCCCACCACATACTCACTAAAACCACATCCATTGTTTTGTTTTAATTGTGAAGAGATCAGGAAGGCGGTAAATTCTGCTATTCTGACTCCTCCTGCTTTAATATCTTCTCCAGCTGCTATAAGAGAGAGATCAAATTCAAAGGAGTAATCCGCTTCTTTACTTCCCATTGTAAACTCAATATCAGGGGAATTATCTCTTAGCTCAGATAAGATTTTGTTTTTTATCTGGTACATCCATGAACCAGCTGGCTGTTCAGGGTATTTAGTGTTCAGGAATTTGACAAATTTATCTTTATCTACAATGTTAAGCTTAACACCAACTATTATTTTTCCGCATTCATCTTCTGCTTTAAGGGGGATAATCACTAAGAAAAAGTTTGATAATAATAGCAACAGTATTACGATATATGATCGGAATAAAGATAGGAGGTTTTTTTTGTAAAACATTTTGAGCCTCCTTAAGAAAATCTAATTGATTTTTCATTTTTGCATAAAATTGTGAAAAAGTCCATAATATCTGGGAAAATAAAAATTTTTAAAAAATTTTTTTATTTTTATAAAGAAAAAATTTGCTATTTTTTTATCTGGATTTTGTTTTAAAATAAGAGACATAAAAAAAGTCTCTCGCCTCAAGCTTGACAGAAAATATGTATAAGGTATATTAAATTATGATGATAAAAAAGAGTAAAATCAATGGAAAGAAATTTGTTTTGTTTATTGTCTTTAGCTTTTTAACTGTTCTTGTGATTCCCCCTTTTGTTTATGGAGTGACTTTTTCCGAAAGTTTGCTCAAAATTTTCAAGTACCGAGCTCTTGGTCCTTATAAAACAGGCTCATGGATTTCATGTATAGCTTCTCCGCCCACAAATTTTGAAAAATATAAGTATACATTTTATGTGGGAGCAAGGAATGGAGGAGTGTGGAAAACGGAGGATAATGGCACTACTTTTTATCCGATTTTTGATAAGTATGGCTCGCTTTCAATCGGAACAATAGCTGTTGACCGGAATAACCCTGAGATAGTATGGGTTGGAACAGGTGAATCATTCAATGCAAGGTTGTCCCATCCGGGTGATGGAATTTATAAAAGTGAAGATGGTGGAAAAACTTTCATACATCTTGGCCTTAAAAAAACACACCATATCTCAAAGATTGTAATTGATCCGAGAGATTCAAAAACAGTTTATATTGCTGCAATGGGACATCTTTTCACTCCGAACAGAGAGCGTGGTATTTACAAGACCACAGATGGCGGAAAAAGCTGGAAAAAGATTTTCTATATAAATGAAAAAATCGGAGTAATTGACCTTGTAATTAATCCTAAAAACCCGGATATACTTTATGCTGCAGCTTATGAAAAATATCGTTCCCCATGGAATTTTGAAGCAGGTGGAAAGGGTAGTGGAATTTACAAAACCGGAGATGGAGGGAAAACCTGGAAAAGACTTTCGGGAGGTCTTCCCACTGGTAAAATAGGGAGAATAGGTCTTGCAATTTATCCTCAAAATCCCGATATTCTCTATGCTGTAATAGAAAACCTTAATCCGAAACCCGGAGCAAAATTTCCGAAAACACCTGAAGAATACATTAAGATAAAGTTCAATAAGATGGGAGATCCATTCTGGAAATTTATCATTGGAGGAGAAGTCTATAAAACCACAGATGGAGGATTGCACTGGAAAAAGATGAATAGCTCAGAGGATAATGTAAGCTCAAAAGCAGCTTATTCTTTCAATAAAATAAGGGTGGCTCCTGATAATCCTGATAAAATCTTTATTTTAAATGAGTCCCTTGAGTATTCGGAAGATGGTGGCAAAACATGGCATAATATAAAATGGTCTGAGATAGATAAATTTTCAAAAATGTTTGGTGATGTAAGATCCATGTGGATAGATCCCAATGACTCCCGCCATATGTTAATAGGGAGTGATGGGGGACTTTATGTTACATATAATGAGGGTAAAACTGTTGATCATCTCTATAACATACCTCTCGGAGAAATATATACGGTGGAAGCTGACAATAAAACTCCTTACAATATTTATGTGGGACTTCAGGATCATGAAATCTGGAAAGGACCATCAAACTCATGGAGAGGTGAAATTACAATTGAGGATTGGTTTTTAGTTGGTAAATGGGATGGTATGTATTGCAAAGTTGATCCTACAAACAATCGCTGGGCATACACCACAACGCAGTTCGGAGGACATCAAAGAGTTGATATGTTAAAAGGGGAGAGGGTGGATATTGAGCCTAAAAGGGAGAAAGGAAAACCACCTTATAGATTTGGCTGGACACCTCCCATCCAGATATCCTCTCACAACCCACGGATAATTTATGCGGGAGCTCAAATGCTTTTAATGTCACTTGACAGAGGTGAAAACTGGATAGAGATAAGCCCTGACCTTACGACAAATAATCCTGTTAAAATTGCGGGAAAGGGACATATGATGTATTGTACGATAACAACAATCTCCGAATCTCCTATTAAGGCGGGAATAATCTGGGTGGGAACTGATGATGGAAAAGTTCATGTTACCACTGATTTTGGAAAACACTGGAAAGAGAGAACTTCTAAAATCACTGCTCTCGGTTGCCCTAAAAACTACTGGGTTACAAGGATTTTTGCTTCATATCATTCTCCTTCCCGTGCATATGTCACAAAGTCCGGTTTCAAATTTGATGATTTCAGGCCCTTTGTGTTCAGAACAGATGATTATGGAAAAACATGGACAGATATAACAGGAAATCTTCCCCGGGTAAGTGTGAATGTTATATATGAAGACAGAAAAAACCCTGACCTTCTTTTTGTTGGCACGGAAAAAGGTGTTTATATTAGTTTTACTCGTGGTAAGATCTGGTTTCCTTTTAACAATAATATGCCTCATGTTCCTGTGATGGATCTTATGGTACATTCAAGGGAGAGTGATCTTATTGTTGGGACTTATGGAAGGGGAGCATTTATAACGGACATTTCACCCCTTCGGGAACTTACGGCGGAAGTTCTTAAAAAAGATGCTTTCCTTTTCAAAATCGAGCCAAAGCCTCAGAAAAACTATTCTCAAAGAAAATTCTGGGGGAATTTTGAACTTCTGGGTAATAGACCTCTAACAACTCCCAATGAACCCAATGGCCTTGCCATCTATTATTATTTTAAATCGGATGCTAAAAAAGATGCTACTCTTGAGGTTTACAATGTTTACGGGAAACTTATAAAAAGTATAAAAATAAAGCATAAAAAGGGATTGCACAGAATTTACTGGGATACTTTCAAGGCAGAGCCCGGAATTTACAAAGTAATTTTAAAAACTGACAAAGACACTTTTACACAATATACAGAGGTTACTCCCCGCTGGAAATGGGCAGTTAATTAGATATTAATGTTTAGAGCTATAAAGAGCCGTAGTTCGCCCAAGTGAACTACGGCTCTATCTTTTTATATCTACCTTTTCACCTTAAAACTCTTTTTATACTCCTTTCCATTGTATGTGAAGGAGATAAAGTATGTTCCCGGTTTGACCTTAACTTCTCTTAAAAGTTTTGCTCCGAGTGTGAGAAAGTTTAGTCCTTTTTCGCCTTTGAACTTTATATCTTTCAGTATTTTCCCTTTATCATTCTTTATTTTTATATTCAAATCCGCTGCATTTTTAAGATAAAAGCAGATATCCGCCGGCCTTCCGCCAAACCAGTATTCTCCCCAGTATCTTCTCGGAAGTTTTGCGCTTTCAATGTCAAATATCTGAGCATCCTTTGTAAGGTCAAGTTTTTGAATATAGCTCACATCAAGTGCCCACATCCCCCTTCCGTGAGTTGCAATTACCATTATATTATCTCTCGGATGGATGATTAAATCATGCACATAGGTTGTAGGAAGATTTCCTGAAATAGCCTGCCATGATTTTCCATCATCTAAGGAGACGAATACTCCGTAATCGGTTCCCACATAGAGCACTCCTTTTTTAACAGGATCCTCTCTTATTACATTAACCGGACCTATTGGTAAGTTTGATGTTATGTTTGTCCATGTTCTGCCATAATTTGTTGATTTGTAAACATAGGGTTTAAAATCATCATCCCTTTTGCCGTTTTGAGTTACATAAACGGTTGCCGGATCATACTTTGAAGCCACAACCCTTGAAATCCACTTTTTGTATGCAAGTCCCTTTGTTATCTCTTTCCAGTGTATTCCACTGTCTTTTGTAAGCCACAATCTTCCGTCATCGGTTCCCGCATAGATTACTCCGAATTTAAAGGGAGATTCCGAAATAGTGAAAATAGTTTGATATTGAATATCTCCGATTTTACTGGGATTATTGTAAGAGAGATCAGGGCTTATTTTCTCCCAATTGTTTCCCATATACATTGATCTGAAAAGAAAGTTTAGCCCGAGATAGACAATCTTGGGATTGTGGGGGGATACTATTATAGGAGCAAGCCACTGTCCTCTGAGAGGTTTTTCTCCGGGTTTAATTTTCGGATAAATTCTTGCCACTTTTCTACTTTTTATATCTGTTCTTGTTATGTGCCCGTAGAATGTTGAAGAGTAAACGATGTTGCTATCCTCAAAATCAATTGCATGGGTTGACCCTTCTCCTCCGGGGGCATTTTCCCACTTTACAGCCGGGATGTGATTTCTTCCATGGCTCAAATCAACAACTGCCCTGAAACTTCCGTGGTCCTGAATTGAACCATAAACATGAAAGGGTTTGTCCATATCATAGGAGACATTGAAAAATTGTGCAACAGGGATTTTATCAGCAAATGTTCTCCAGTGTTTTCCCCCATCATAGGAAATTGCAAGACCACCATCATTTACATTAACCAGATAATTCGGGTTCTCCGGGTCAATCCAGAGACCGTGATGGTCTCCGTGCATACCTCTTAGAGGTCTGAAAGTTTTTCCTCCGTCCTCTGAAACATTCAAGGCAAGTCCCATAACATAAATTTTGTTTTCATTTACGGGGTCAACTCTGATTTGTCCGAATACCCATCCATATGTGTTAGCAAGCCTTCTCATATATTTATTGTTAGGGCTTACCTCTCTCCAGTGCTCTCCATAATCATCACTTCGGTAAATTGTGGCTCCCCTGATCATCCCTTTTCCGGGTTTGCCGTATTCATCTATCTCCTCTTTTCTCCACTTTCTGTGGAGCTTGTAATTATCTATGAATGCATAAAGTACATTGGGTTTTGCTTTGCAAAGGTCAATACCAATCCTTCCTCTGTACTTTGCCGGGGGAAGTCCATTGTTTATCGGCTTCCAAGTTTTGCCTCCATCGGTTGTTTTGTATATGCCGCTGTATTTATAATTATCCTCATTTCTCGGATCATTCCACTTTTTCCTTATTCTCTGCCAAAATGCAGCATAGAGAGTATCAGGGTTTTTAGGATCCATCAGAAGGTCTATTGCCCCAGTCATATCATTTACATAGAGAATCTTTTTCCATGTTTTGCCACCATCAGTTGTTTTATAAACTCCTCTTTCTTTGTTTCTTGTCCATTCGTGCCCGCTTGCAGCTATATAAACTATGTCAGGATTTTTCGGATGGATTATTATTCTTGAAATTGTGTTTGTATCTGTAAGACCCATATGTTTCCAAGTCTTTCCTCCGTCAACGGATTTGTAAACTCCTCCACCTGCCTGAGAACTTCTAAAAATATTTGCTTCTCCTGTTCCAATCCATATTATATTTGGGTTGGAAGGAGCTATTTCAATATTTCCTATTGAGGTCGAGATTCCATGCTCAAATACAGGCTTCCAGCTTACTCCTTCATCTTCGGATTTCCAGACTCCTCCCGATGCTGTTGCAACATATATTGTATAGTACTTGCCTTTTGGTGTGACAACAGCCACATCTGTCATCCTTCCGCTGATATTGGTGGGGCCCAAAAACTGCCATTTCATATTTTTGAAGATTGAGCGTTCTCTCATTGAAACATAATTGTTATACCACTTGAGTCTGAGCTCGGGTGGTGTGTTTTTAACAATTTTTGAAGTTTTTGAAAAAGAAAATGAGCTAAAAATAAAGATGATTGCTAAAGTTAAGATAAAAAATCTTAATTGTTTTTTATGAAGCATAATACCTCCTCCGAGACTTAATATTAATTATACGAGAATTAGATAGGTTTGTTAATCTTATATTGTGTGTTTTAGAAAGAAAGTTTAATAACCGAAACGAGGATTTACCACATTATTGTAAATTGAACCGAATGTTACTCGGATTCCGAGTGAAACACTATAGTCATAGTTTGTCTCAAGAGCTGAAGTTCTTAATAAAATCTCTTCTTGTGTAAGGCCTCCCTTGGAGAGGTATAGCTGATTGTGTATCAGAGAGTAAGAAGAGTAAGCGAAGAAGGAGATACCTTTTGATATTCTCCATGATAGATTCCCTGAAAACTCAAGACTGTACTTTTGGGTATCATGAAGATATTGCTGAAAATCCACTCCGATGTTTGCATCACCCCATCTCTGAATAATTCCGAACTCACTCTCAAGTGAGTGAAACCACAATGTCTCTTTGTCTTTATTGTATATTGTGGTTTCATAATACTCCACTTTTTCAACACCCATACCATAGTTAATTCTGAATATTTTTGAGGTTGCTTCGGAGTAGGGGAATATATTGTATTCTATAGCAGGGTAAAATTGGTATCTAATTTTTCTGTTGTAATAAGAGGAAGAATCAGCTCTTACTTTACTACCAAAGGAGAAATGCTCGTTTATTGCACCTATATAAGCCCCTCTGAAAAGCCACTGCTTTCTTTCGCTTTTAAGATCGTTCTCTTCCATTTTGAAAATAGATGTGCTTTTCCTATTGAAAAATCTTAACTCTATTCTGCTTGCTTCTGTTACTCTTTTTGCATCAGCGGAATAATTTAAAGATTCATAACTATAGGATTTTTCCCCTCCCTTTGAAAGGCCGAAACCAATGTTGAAAACCCAATTATTCCATTTGTCCTTTATCTGTTTTGTTCCCTTTATTTCTGTAAACATAATATCAAGATATTCTGCTATTTTTGTCTTTTTTGCGTATTGAAAAAGGCCGGCTTTAAGGCCCTTGACTATTTTCTCCCTTCTCTTATCCTCAGTATCACTTTGATTTGTAATTACGAATAGTTTGTCATCAATCCCCTTAAATCTGTTTTGTCCTTTAAACTCAAGTGTATATTTTCTTCCTCCGCTTCCTGTTCTCAATCGTGTAATTAGGATATAGACATCCGCTTTTTTGGGCTCTATCACATAATTTACAAATGTGATATTTTCTCTTATATAGTCCATATCACAGGAAAAACAGTCAATAAAGATTTTCGGAGCATCCTTTTTTATTTTTAAAAAGGATGATTGTGCTTCATTGTTTGGGGTCGTTGCGAAAGAGCTTAAGGTGAATAGTATTAAGATTAAGAGTAGGAGTATTTTTCTCATAATTAACCTTACCTCTCTTTATAAAATCTCCACTATTTTACAATATTCTGACTTTAAAAACTAAGATTATTGAACATCCGTTATTTCCAAGAGATGAAACTCCTGCTACAAAAAAAGTATTGTTTTTTACTGAGGTTTGTGATGAAATTAAGGTTTCATAAGGATCCTTGTTGCCATATCTTTCTCTTTTCTTGCTTTTCAAGAAAAAACGGAAATCTATTATCTTCCCGTTTTCTCCTTCCTCTATTTTTACTCTGTCAATAGTTAGGCGAAGGTTATAAGAAGATGTTAATTTTATTTTCGAATAATCACTTCTCTCTTTTACAATAATTGATGATATACCGTCCAATTTGTAGGATTTAAAAGAAAAGAGTGATTTTATCTCTTTTACTATTGGTGAAAGCTCGGGATCCTTTATCCTTTCTCCGATTTTCTGCTTTGAAGCGATTATGGTATAAACTTTGAAAAGTATATTCTTTTTCGGTTTGTCCAGTTTTCTCAATTCTTCTTCAAATTTTTTAACATTATTTTTTGAAATAACCACAGTTATATAGGGCGAAGAGTGGGTGTAAGAGAATCTGAATGCATAGGGTTTTAAAATTAGAAAAACTTCTCTTGGGGAAATATACTTGAGTTTGTAGGTTTTTGTTATTGTGTTGCTTGAATTTGATGTTTTTCCGGTTGATGAAAAAAGTGTGATTGGTAGTATAAGAAACAGTAAAATTAAAATAATTATGATTTTTTTACTCATTTTTACCTCCTCTTGTTTTATAATTTTTTAATTTGAATCCTCTCTTTTGAACCCACATTATTTTTATGTTTTTATCGGGAATAACAATTTCCGTTTTAAGTTCACTTAGCGTTAGCTCCTCTTTTTTTTCTGTTTTAAAAACAAAAAGTGAAAGAAAGAGAAAGATAGCTCCTATCAATATTGCCATAAACCCTCCCAAAGCAAGTTTTCTCTTAAAACTAATATAACTTTGAGGTGTTTTTTTAATTCTTCTCTCTATTTTTTCAAAGACTTTTTTTGCATCTATTTCCGGAATATCAGAATTTTTCATTTCTTTGTATTCTTTTATAATTTTTAAAAAATCATCCTTCATAATAATTTCTCCTTTTTTAAATATTTTTTTACTTTTTCAACACTCCTTTGAAGGTGTTTTTTTACAGTGTTCTCAGAACATTCCATAATTTCTGAAATCTCTTTGAGGGAAAAATCTTCTATGTACTTTAAATTAAAAGCTATCTTCTGTTTTGGAGATAAAAGAGAAATTGCATAATCCATTTTGTCTTTTATCTCATTTTTTTCAAATTCTGAACTTGGGATATTCTGAGTCTCTTTAATTTGAACTTCTGAAATTCCAAAGATTCTCATTAATTTTCTTTTTCTCAAATAATCTATTGAGATATTTGTGCAGATTTTAAGAATCCATTTTTTTAAGGAGCTTTCATTTTCAGGAGTGAATTTTTCTATATTTTTAAAAGCTCTTACAAATGTTTCCTGTAAAATTTCCTCTGCGTCTTCTTTGTTATTAGTATATTTATATGCGATTGAAAATATCATTTTATAATTCTCCTCATAAAGAGTTTTAAGTGCTTCAATTCTCTTCTCCTTTAAAAGTTCAATTAATCCTCTTTCTTTAATCATTTTTTATATTATATATAACGAAACTAATATGTTTAAGGGTGACAGGGAAATTAAAAATTAAGGAATGAAAAATTAAAAATGTCGGAGCGAGCGTAGGGAGCGGAGATCCCGCATTCATTTTCAAAGTATATGTAAAAAGACAAAACAATAGAAAAGTATGAAACATTTTAGCTCACCGGTGTAAAAAATTTTTCCACAAAATTGTCCCACTTCGCAGGTGGGAATATTGACTTCGCAGGTGGGAATATTGATGGGGGATAAAAAATATGTTATACAATATTTAT
>CAZWJH010000029.1:0-25622 GCA_964634755.1 uncultured Clostridia bacterium | reverse complement strand
CTTAATTGGTTAAGCCTTGACTTTATTTTTTTTTAATATTAGAATTTTTAAACAGGGCTGGATTATGAGGATTAAGAGTGTTAAACATGTAATTGCGAAATTTGTTATTGGTTTTGTGACTCTTGAATTTTTATTTTTTTCCTTTATTTCTTTTTATTGTTTTTCAAAGAGGATAAAAAAAGTAGAACTTAAGATAGCCTATTATCATCTGGTTTTAAAGGGCACTAAAGGTATGAGAAAATTTGAATTGTTTGATATTAATGGAAAACCTTTAAACAATCCATATAAAAAACAGATCTTTGAGTTAAAAAAGATAAAGAAAGATGGGGCAGGGATTCTTTTGGTTAAAAATAAGATTCTTTACTATCTTAAAGATTCGCAAAGAGGGAAAATAGTAGTCTATAAAATATCAATAAGTTCTTTTTTGTTTAATATCCTCTTTGTGCCTTTTGTTCTTACTGTTATTAGTTTTATTGTTCTTCTCTTTTTTTATAATTTTTTTAAATTTAACACTTTTTCTTCAAATCTTTCTGAAGGGCTTAAAGCCGTAGTTTCAAATATAAACAAAATAATTGAAAATAAAACACCAAAACTTCCGAATAAGAAATTTGTTTTAAAAGAATTTGAAGATATTTTCCAAAAGTTGTCCGAGCTTTATAAAAAAGTGCTTTATAAAGAGAAAGAATGGAAAGTTTCTCTTGAGACATGGAAAAAAGTATCTGATAAATTTCCTTTACTTCTGATTTTTTTGGAAAATGGTAAAAGAATAATCTCTTTTAACAAGCCTGCAAAGGAGTTTTTCGGAGATAAAATTAGTGAATTATTGTCTGTAAAGACTTCCGGCTTAGAGCCTCTTCTTTCGAACATAAAGAATGTTTTCAATTATTCTAAAAGCTTTAATTTGGAAAAATTCCCTCTTGAAGGTAAAAATGGGGAAAAAAGATTATTTGAAATTCTTTTAATACCTTTTGAGGCAGAGAAAAAAAAGGGAGTGCTTTTTGCTGGGTTGGATGAAACCCAAAAGGTAGAAACAGCCAAGCTTATTGAAGATTTAATGGAGATTGAGGATAGAGCTTTAATCCTTACAGATAGTAAAGGAATTGTAAATTTTTCAAATGAAAAAATAGCGATGTTTTTAGGGATAAAAAAAGAAGAATTAATGGGGAAAGATATTTTTGAGTTTTTCGAAGAAGGAAGTTCAAGGATTATCGATAAAGAAAAAGAATCTGTGGGAAGTTTTACAACTTATCTTAAAAGAAGAATTTTGAGGAAGATAATTGTAAAGGTAAATTATTTAATAAGTAGGGACTTTTTTGGAGAGAAAAAATTTTTGTTTGTTATAGAGGACATAACGAGAGAGTTAGCTCTTCATGAAGAACTTCGCTTTGTTAAAGTATTGAGAGCAATAGGAGCTGAAAGTAGTTATTTATTGGGAGGTAAAAGAAGTTTTAGAGATACTATTACAAACATAGCTAAGATATTAGGATTTGAACGCATATGTTTTTTTAGAAAATCAAGCAATGAAAATTTTGTAATGGAAGATGAAGTTAGAATAGAGGAAGAAAAAATAAGTACTAGTTATTTCTTTTCTATTGGCGAAGAAGTTGATTTTAGAAAAATTCCTATTTTAAAGAAAACATTATTGGAGAATCGAGTGGTTTTTTTTAAAAATGATTCTGCAGAGCCAAGAATTGCAAATTTCATGAAGCATCGAGACATAAAGATGCTAATGGCATTCCCTGTGTTTACAGGTGCACAAGTTGAAAAATTTATAATATTTGTAAATTATGCTAAAAAGATAACTTTTTCTATTAAGGAAATGGATGCTATAAGAGAAGCTTTTAAATTTATTGAGCTTTATTTTAAAATTAAATATTATAGAGATATTTTAAAAGAGAGGTTTTCTACGATTTTAGCTATTTACAATGATCTTGAAGATCCTGTGTACCTTGTGGATCCCGCTACTTTTGAAATTGTGTATAAAAACAAGGGGTTTGTGAAAAAATTTGGAAGTGAGGTGGAAGGAAGAAAGTGTTATGAAGTTGTATTTGGAAGAAATAAACCTTGCTTTTCGTGTGTGATAAAGAGAAAAAAGATGGATATTGTTGAAGAAGATAAAAAAATCAAGGTATTTGGAGAAAATTATTTTTATGTAGAGCAAAGAATTGTGGAGCTTCTTCCGCGGAAGAGCTTTATCGTTAACCTTTTTACTGATGTAAGTGAAAAGGTGCTTTTTAGGAGAAGAGCAGAGCAAACGCAAAAAAAAGAACTTTTGGGGGATCTTATTGGTGGAATTTCCCATGATATGAATAATATTTTATCTGGAATGTCCGGATATCTTGAACTTTTGGAGTTAACAAGTGTAGAGGGAAAAAGGGATGAGTATCTGGTTAGAATAAAAAAGATTTTGGAAAAAGCACATAAAATGGTTTTTCAAACATTGAGCTTCTCGCGGGAAGGAGAGGATAAACCGGAAGTTCAAAGTATAGTTAAGATTTTAGAAGAAGTTATGATAATTGTGGATCCTTCTTTACCAAAAAATGTTCAGTTGGAGTGGGAAAGCAAGGGAGAATACTTTGTAAAAGCTATTTCAAATCAATTAATGCAAGTGTTTTTAAATCTTCTAACAAATGCAAGGGATGCTTTGAGAAATAAAGAAGATGGAAAAATTCAGGTTGAAGTTAACTCTCAGATGATAGGATCCGGGGATGCGAAAAAATGGAATGTGGAGAGAAAGAGATATGTGGTTATTAAAGTCAAGGATAATGGCGAGGGGATAGAAAAAAAGCATCTTAATAAAATTTTTGAGCCATTCTTTTCAACTAAGGAAAAAGATGAGACAAAAGGAAGTGGTATTGGGCTTTATATAACCAAAAGAATAATAAATTCTCACGGAGGCTTTATAAAAGTTTCTTCCAGAAAGGGAGAAGGTACTACCTTTTCTGTTTACTTGCCTCAGTATAAAGCCAAAACTGGAGAAAAGAGCAAAGGAGAAAGCTCTGTTTTGCCTCTGGAACTAAAAGGAAAGTTTCAGGGAAAAGCAATTATCCTCTCAGATGGGGATATCTTCCCTGAATTGGTACAGCAATTGCTTGAATTTTTAGGAATCAACACATTTTATTTAAATAATATTTTGGAAGCAAGAGATACAGCTAAAAAAGAAAAAGCAGATTATCTTTTCTTGGATTTGAGTTTAAATAAAGAAAGAGAGAAAGAAATTACAAGATTCGTATCCTTTATAAAGAAACATATAAAAAAGATTATTTTTCTTTCAAGTGCGGCGGATAAAGAGTTTGCTGAAAAATTAGAAACAAAATATGATGTCAACATTTTAATAAAACCATTTTCGATTTATAGTTTGTCTGGTCTCCTGAAAAAATAAATAATTGAAAATTTCTTGATATCAAAGGAACAGAATGATATACTTATTACTAATATTTTAAGGGTGTAAAGTGAAGAGGATTAAAGGGATAGAAAGAAAAGAGCAGGTGGAAATTATAGTTAATGGTAAAAAAATATCAGCTTATAGAGGAGAAACACTTGCTGCCGCTTTATGGGCTGCCGGTTATAAAAGATTCGGAGGGAAAGCACTTAAAGGTAGATATAATTCTCCGTTTTGTGGAATGGGAGTGTGTTTTGAATGCCTTGTTACGGTCAACGGGGTTCCTAATATTCGTTCCTGTATGACTCTTGTTGAAGAAGGAATGGAGGTAGAGTTTGATGATGAGTAAGCAATATGATGTTGTAATAGTAGGGGCCGGAGTTGCAGGTTTAAAAGCAGCTTCTGTGCTTGCTAAATATGATTTGAAAATAGCTATAATAGATGAAAATCCGTCTTTAGGGGGACAGTATTTAAGAACATTGCCTGAAAACTTTAAAGATAGGCTTCTAAAGTTCAAAACAGCTGTAAAAAAAGAGGGTTTAAAACTGATTGAAGGACTTAAAAATTCAAATGTAGAAATTATTAAAAACTCAACTGTGATTGGTGTCTATGAAGGAGATAAAATCCTTTTTGATAAAGAAGGAAGGAGTGACCTGATTTATTATAAAAAACTCATTATCTCAACCGGAGTACGGGAAAAGTATTTCCCATTTCTGGGATGGGATCTTCCCGGTGTCTTTTCTTTGGGGGCTGTTCAGGTCTTTTTGAAAAGTAATGGGGTTTTACCGGCAGAAGAAATTGTTCTTGCTGGTACAGGTCCTTTCCTTTATGCGGTAGCTTATGAAATCTTAAAAGCAGGGGGGAAGGTTAAAGGTATTTATGAACTTAAAAAATTCAAAGATCAAATTGTGTTTTCAAAAGGGCTTTTGAATTTCCCTGCAAAGCTTGTTGAAGCTTTTGTTTATCTTGAGGAGATTTTAAGTAATAATGTTCCGATTAAGTATGGATGGGGAGTTTTAAAAGCAGAAGGAGATGATTCTGTTGAAAGAGTCTTTGTAGGGAAGATGGGGCAGGATGGGAGAGTAATTGAAAAGAGTGTTAAAAGTATAGAAACAGAGCTTCTTGCAATTGGTTTTGGCTTTGTTCCCAATCTTGAGATTGCAAGATCCGCAGGAATTAATATTGTCTATAACGAAGCTTTGGGTGGATGGGTTGTTGAGACAGATGATAAATTAATAACTTCAAATGAAAATATTTATGCATCCGGGGAAATTACAGGAGTCGGAGGGGCTGAGAAATCTCAGATTGAGGGTGAACTTTCGGCTCTTGTTCTTTTGGATTCCTTAAATCTTTTGGATAATAGTGGCAAAAGTAAGATTCAAAAACTCGTTAAAAAGAGAAAGAAAGCGATAAAGTATTCAAAATACTTTAATACTGTTTTCTCGGTTCCTTTAGAATTCTATAAAAACATTGAAGATAATACTGTGATTTGCAGATGTGAAAATATTAGTATGAAGAAGATTAAAGAAGCTATTGAAGTTGGTCCTTCTGATATGAATTTTATAAAAACCTTTACAAGAGCTGGAATGGGAAATTGTCAGGGAAGAACATGTGGGCCTATTATTGAGAATATAATAAAAAGTCTTGAAGGAAAAACACCAAAGCCAGCGACTATGAGAAAACCAATAAAGCCCACATTAATAGGAAACCTCAAAAAGTTTTACGAAGAAAGAATAAAATCAAGTTAGTTTGATTTTATATAGTATAGTTTGTACTGTCCAAGATTGCAAATAAATTTGAGATGAGAAGAAAGTTTTCCTTTAAAGAGTTTATAGCTATTTCTGCTTGAAAAAAGTTCTTTTGAAACTTTACTATCCAAGTAATCATTTAGGATAAAGACTTTCTTTTTTTCTTGAAAAATTCTGATTTTTTCAAAAATCGCTTTAACATCTATTTTATTGATTTTTTTACCATAGGTATCCAGGGAAATCGCTTCTCTTAAAGAAAAGTATGGAATATAAGCTTTCCCAAAAACATACCCTTTTTTAGTTCCTCCTATGATAATGATAGAATTTTTCGGTGTACACTTTTTTATACTTATTGCTATTTTATAATTGATATTTTTATTATCATCTGCATTTGATTTGAAAAAGCCAAAATTAAGGGAAAAGAGCAGAATTATTGATATGGAGAGTATAAAATTTTTCCACCTCTTTATTTTGTAAACCTCTTTTAGGAAAACAAGTAAAAACAAAATTAAAAGAGGTGCTTTTAGTTCAGGGTTAAATGGCTCCCAAAAAAGGTGAAATAGAAAAGCAAATAAAACCCAATAAAGAAGGATAAAATCAAATTTATCTTTTCTTTTTTTTATAAGAATATATAAAATAAAGACCCAAAAAAGAATGGCAAAAAGATAGGAAATTAAGCCTAATGAGAAAAATTTACCAAAGGATTCCATATTTTGGAAAAGAGCTTTTAAAGATGGAAGGCTTAAAGAGGCAGCGGACCGTTTGCTGAAAAATGAGGCTAAATTTCCTTTTGATTTCAGATAAAAGAGTAGAAGAAGATAAGAGAGAGAGGGAATAGAAATTAAAATTAAAAACTGTTTTAAAAGCTCTTTTTCTTTTTTTATGATTTTTAGCAATCCGTATGATATTAAATAGAAAGTATTTAACACATGGGAAAGTATAGGTAACCCCGCAAAAAGTGAGCTTATTGAATTACACTCTTTTATAGAGATTATGTAAAGGGATAAGGCTACTAATAAGAATGATAATGAATGAACTTCAGCTTCAACACTGTAATACCAAAATATGTGTGAGAAGCCTAAAAATAAAATGGAGATTGAGGAAAAAATGAAATCTTTTGTTATTTTTTTTATTGTTAAATAGAAGAGAATAAGAGAGAGAATAGAAAAGAAAAGTGATTCGAATTCTAAAAATATCAGAGGATCAAGATTTATTTTAAGAGCTTTATAGAGAAAGTATGAAAGTGGTTGGTACAATAAGTGCTGATAATGGAGGAAGGAGAAAGGTGATTTTGTTATGATTGAATTTCTTAAGAAAAGTGCATAAACTACTCCGTCAAAATTAAAGTTTAATGATAAAGTCTTTATGTAAAGGAAAAAGAGGACAAAAATTAAAAAAAAAGGCAGCAAAAAGCTTAGCGCATTCTTTTTTACTTTCAAAGATTTTTAAATATGTTTAATGTATTTTCAAGTTTTTTAAGCTTTTCTTTTAACTCCTCTTTTCTTCTTTTTGTTCTCTCCACTATTTCTTTGGGTGCCTTTTTCAGAAAATTCTCGTTTCTCAATCTTGCTTCCGTTGATTTTAGTTCATTTTCGACACCTGTTTTTTCCTTTTCTATTCTCTTTATTTCCTTTTCTACCTCTATTAATCCCTCCACAGGTATGAAAAATTCCCAGTTTAATGATACTCCTTTAAGATATCTTCCTTGTGGGTGTCCTTCAATTATTTCAAATCCTTTTGTTCTTGTTAAAAGCTTAATAACTTTTGCATTTTTTTCTATGTTTTCTTTTGTATTATCATTTGAAGGAAGAATTAAAAGGTTAATATAGGCAGATGGATTTATTCCTGCTTCTGCTCTAACTTTTCTTACTCCTGATACAAATTCAATAAGTTCACTCATTAAATTTTCAGCTTCACTGTTTTTCCATTTATATTCAGGTCTAGGATAGTTTGAAAGAGCTATGCTTTTACTTGAAAATTCGAATCTCTCCCAGAGCTCCTCTGAGATAAATGGCATAAATGGAAACAGAAGTTGAATTATTTCTTTTAAAGTGTAAAGCAGAACAAGTAAGGTATCTTTATTTCCTTCTCTTATTTCTTTTTTTGATGCTTCTATATACCAGTCGCAGTATTGATGCCATACAAAATGATAAATTGTATCAGCTGCTTTGAATATTTTATATTCATCAAGAGATATGTTAATCTCCTTTTTTACACTTTGAAGTGTGGATAAAATCCACCTGTCAGCTAATGATAGATTTTCTTTATTAAGTGTCTTGAAATTCTTATTTTCAAGCTCTTTTGTATTCATATAAACAAATCTTGCAGCATTCCAGAGCTTATTTGCGAATGCTTTATAACCCTTCATTCTGCTTTCAGATATTGAAATATCCATGCCGGGGACTGCATTTATCGCAAGCGTAAATCTTAAAGCATCAGCTCCATATTTATTTATCATATCAAGTGGATCTATTACATTTCCCTTTGTTTTACTCATTTTTTGGCCATGCTCATCTCTTATAAGTCCATTAATTAATACTTCTTTAAAAGGAATATCTTTTCCGAACTCCAAGCCCATCATTATCATTCTTGCTACCCAGAAAAAGATTATGTCAAATCCTGTTGCCATAAGATCTGTTGGGTAAAAGGTTTTCAAATCATCCGTTTCCTCAGGCCAACCCAATGTTGAAAAAGGCCAGAGGGCTGAGGAAAACCATGTATCAAGAACATCTTCTTCCTGTTTTAAATTATTGCTTCCGCATTTAAGACACTTTTTCGGATTTTCTTCACTTACAATTGTCTCTCCGCAATCCTGACAATAATAAACGGGAATTTGATGTCCCCACCAAAGCTGCCTTGAAATACACCAATCTCTTATATTGTACATCCACTCAAAATAGGTTTTTTCCCAGTTTTTTGGGATAAATTTTATTTTTCCACTTTCAACTGCTTTTATTGCAGGCTCCGCAAGAGGCTTTATTTTAACAAACCATTGGTTTGAAATCATTGGCTCCACAACAGTTCCACATCTCTGACAATGTCCTACCGAGTGGGTATACTCTTCTATCTTTAACACAAGCCCCTCTTTTTCAAGTGCTTCAATTACTTTCTTTCTTGCCTCTTCCCTTGTTAAACCTTTAAACTTTTCCCCTGCTTTTTTTGTCATAATTCCTTTTTCATTAATAACTTTTACAAAATCAAGATTATGTCTTTTTCCTATCTTAAAATCATTAGGATCATGCGCAGGGGTAACTTTAACAGCTCCTGTCCCAAATTCCCTTTCAACGACCTTGTCGGCTATTATTGGTATCTCCCTGTTTTGAAGAGGTAAAATCAAGGTTTTTCCGATTAAATCTTTGTATCTTTCGTCTTCCGGATGTACGGCAACTGCAGTATCTCCAAGCATTGTTTCTGGTCTTGTTGTTGCCACAATGATAAATTCATTTTTTTTATCTTTTATAGGGTATTTTAAATAATAGAGTTTGCCTCTTTCCTCCTCATAAATAACCTCAAGATCTGATATTGCAGTTCCACAGCGCGGACACCAATTCACCATATAATTGCCTTTGTATATTAATTCCTTATTATAAAGCTCTATAAAAACCCTTTTTACCGCTTTTGAAAGCCCTTCATCAAGAGTGAATCTGTATCGTGACCAGTCAAGAGAAAGACCTAAAGTAGTTAATTGTTCTTTTATCCTTTTTTCACTTTTTTCTTTCCATTCCCATACTTTTTGCAAAAATTTTTCTCTCCCCAGATCCTCTTTTTTTATTCCCTCTTTTGCAAGCATTCTTTCAACTACTATTTGAGTGGCAATTCCCGCATGATCTGTTCCAGGAAGCCACATAGTATTATATCCCTGCATTTTCTTTCTTTTTACTATTATGTCAGGAATGGTAAAAGCGAGGGCATGTCCCATGTGTAAAGTCCCTGTTACATTTGGGGGAGGAAGTACTAATGAGAATTTTTTTTCTTTGAATTTTTCATCTCCTTGAAAAATCCTTTTTTCAATCCAGAATTTGATCCACTTTTTTTCGATATTTTGCGGAATATACTCCTTCTCAAACTCCAATTCCATAGTGAAGACTCCTCTTATGTAATTAAATTTTTATTCTTCTTCTAATTCGGTTAATTCTTTTTTTAGTTTTTCAAGCTCTTCTTTGATGATTTTTTCTGCTATTGGGGGAAGTATTTCCCACAAAATTTCTTCTACTTTTTGAGCTGTAATCTTTTTTATTAATTCTTCATTAATCGGAATTTTTTCTTCTTCAAGTTCTTGAGTATCCATTTCATTTGGGGAGGGAACTGTTTTCTCTTCTTTTTCTTCCTCTTTCTTTTCATCAACAGCCATTTCTTTTTCCCTCTCTTCGGGTTCCTCTGTCATTTCTTCGGAGATTTCTTCTTTTTTCTCTTCTGCTTCAGTGACCTCTTCTTCTTTAATCTCCTCTTTCACTTCTTCCCTAATTTCTTCTTCCTCTTCTATTTTTTCGTTTGTGTCCTCTTCAAATTTATGAAATTCCTTATTCTCTTCTGCTTCTGCTTTTTGAATTTCTTCCTCAGAAAACATTACTGTTTGTTCAAGATCCTTTTTTTCTTCCTCTTTTTTCTCTTCATCAAGCTTTAGTGTTGGAGCAGAGGTAATCTCTTCTGAAAAGAGTTCCTCTTTATTGGATTCTTCTTCGGCTTCTTCCTCTTCCATTTTTTTTATCTCTTCTTCTTCAAACTTAAGCTTTTCTTCTTCATCCTCCTCTTCATCGATTTCTTTATTAAGGGAAGAAAAATCTGCTTCATCATCTCCAAAATTTTCTTTTATGCTTTCGAAATCTTCTTTTTCAACCTCTTCTGTGAAATTTAGATCTTCTTCAGAAAAAGAATCATCTAAAAAAGGATTCTCTACTTCTTCCTTTTCTTCCTCTTCTTCGAAATTATTTTCCGGAGATGTTACTAATGTGGAACTTTCTTTGGTTTTTTCATCATTTGGTTGGACTTCATCTTCTTCATTGTTTACAGGATAAACTCCTATCCCTTCAGTTCTAAACTCTTCCCCCACACTTTCTTTAGTTTCCATCTCAACTTTTAATTCATCATCTTCTTCTCCCTCTGATTCACCTTCTTCCTCCGGAAGTTTTGGAACAGATAGTTCTTCTTCCTCTTCCTCGGGAAGTGATAGAGACCCTTCATCTTCTTTTTTTGTTAATTTTGCTACTAACTCTGTGAATTGATCAGAAGAAAAAGGCTTGGCAAGAGTTTCATATTCCTTACCTGTTCCGAGATCAATTGACTCATCAAAAGCTCCTTTCATAATGATTACTTTTGTGGTCTTTTGATTGTCTTCCAGCCATTTTAAAATAAAGGAGAGACTTTTACCCGGTAAGTTGTGTGAGATAAAAAGTAGCTCTGGCTTTTCTTTTTCAAGAGCATCAAAAAGTGCATCCCCCTCACTAAAGAACATTAAATTCCAATCTTTCCCCTCCGAAGCAATCTCAATTACTTTTTTTGTGGAGATACTGTCATCCCCTACAAAAATCTTAATTCCCATAGCTTCCTCCTCATTAATTAAATAATTATAAATAAAAAAGATGAAAGGGTCAAGGATAAGGTTGGAGATAATAAAAAAATATCTGTTTTTGTGAATTTTTTGGAAAAATTCAATTTTTTGAACTAAAAAATCCAAATTTTTGGATTTTTTTCGGAGTGGCTTGCTGCAAAGTAAGTAATTAGGAGCATCTTTTTTTGGCATAAAATTTGCTTGAAAATTAGACTAATATTTTTATAAGGAGGTTTATATGCCTAAATTTAAGGCGTCAAAATTAATTGTTTTTGTGGCAGCCTTTTTGTTGATTTTTTCTTATTCTTTGATGGCACAGCATGTTGCATCAAAGATTGTTGGAACGGTTGTTGACACAGACGGAAAACCACTTCCAGGCGTAACAGTTATTGCTAAGAGTCCAAGAATGGTTGGTCAAACAAGTACAATAACAGATGAGAATGGAACTTACAGGTTGTTAGGTCTTACCCCTGGTACTTACACGCTGACTTTTGAAATGGAAGGGTTTAAGAAAGTTGTAAGAAAGAATATTGTGCTTCATGTTGAAGAAACATTGAAAGTTGATGTTACAATGGAACTTGGACAACTTCAAGAAAGCATTGAAGTTACTGCAGATGTCCCCTTGATTGATGTTAAAAGTCCGAGTTCATCAGCTACTCTTACAAAAGAAGTTATTGACACTTTACCGAAAGGCAGAGATTTCTCGAGCTTGGTTACTTTAATGCCTTCTGTTAACTATGAAAGTGCACTCGGAGGAATTTCTGTTGACGGAGCTTCAGGTTCAGAAAACCAGTTCTATATCGATGGTATGGATATTACAACCCTTTACGGTGGTCTCCAGGGTATTGGTGCTGCTACCGAATTTGTTGAAGAAGTGCAGGTTAAGACAAGTGGATATCAGGCTGAGTACGGTGGTGCAATGGGTGGTGTTATCAATGTTATAACAAGATCGGGAGGTAATGAATTTCACGGTGATTTAATTGGATATTGGAACGGAAGCATTCTTTACGGAAAGGAACGAGATACCTTAAGAAGAAACCCTTTTGATCCCACAAAAGCAGAATATGTAAATTATGAGGATATGTACGGAAAAGACAAATGGAACAGGTTTGAAGTAGGTTTTGACTTGGGTGGTTATATTATTAAAGATAAGGTATGGTTTTTCGGATCTTTCCTTCCTGTTTTTTATGATACAACAAGACATGTTGAATGGCTCTCGGGAAATGTAAAAGAGGGAGATTATAAAAGAAGCCAGAGATGGTGGAATTTCAGCGGAAAACTCTCTTCACAGCTTACTGATAAAATAAGATTTTCCGCAAGTTTTACAAACAACCTTTACAAGTATAAAGGTGATCTTCCTCCGAGAGATGGTTCAGGTAACTCAGCCAAAGAATGGGGGGAATATGGGTTTACTTACCCAAGGTGGACAGCAGCGGCAAATATGGATATAGTTCTAAGCAACAATGCAATTATTAATATGAGAGGTGGTTATTTTTACAGAAACCAGACTAATCAATTAGTAAAACCTTCAGGTCCCAGATGGGCTTTTTGGGCTCCAGCAGGAGTTGCAGCAGGTTATCCAGATACTACGAATGCAATTTTCGATGATATTCCAGCGGAATATATAAAACCTATGGGATGGACAAATTATGGTTACTATGATGGTTTTGAAACAAAGAAAAATATAAATAACAGAGCAAACTTTAACTTTGATTTTAACTATTATTTCTCTCTTGCTGGAGAACACTCTGTTAAAGCAGGTGTTCAGTTTGTGAGAATTGAGGTTGATGTTGATAACACATACGCATATCCCTATGTACTTTTAGGATGGGACTACTCCTTAAAATGGCAAGGACAGGAATACAAAGGAAAATACGGAGTTTATGGTGTAAGAGGCGGAGGAGAAGCTGGACCATACGGGACTTTTGCAAATCCTCATAGCATAAGATGGGCAGTCTATTTGCAGGATAGTTGGACAATTGGAAATAAACTTACTTTAAATTATGGTGTAAGAGCAGAAAAGGAAGATATTCCTTCATTTAGTGATCTTCCGGAATATCAAAATCCTCCTGTACAATTTGGTTTCAAGGACAAAATTGCACCGAGAATCGGTTTTGTCTATGATATCTACGGGGATTCAAGCTTTAAAATTTACGGAAGTTATGGACTCTTTTATGATGTTATGAAGCTTGACATGGCGGAAGGATCTTACGGTGGATTCAAGTGGAAGACAGCATACTATACACTTGATGATTATAGATGGGATCAGATAGGTGTTAACGGGAATTTTCCCGGTACCTATATAGGAACAATAAACTGGAGAATTCCATCCTTTGATAATACAGATCCAGATCTCAAACCTATGAGCCAGAGAGAAATTACTCTTGGTTTTGAGAAAAAGATTATCGAAAATCTTGCATTAAAGGTAAGATTTGTTCAAAAGCATCTCAGATATGCTATTGAAGATGTTGGTGTTATGACAGAACTGGGAGAAATGTATTTTACAACTAATCCTGGATACGGATGGTCAAGAAGAGTATCAGAAGGTGGAAGATTCTCAGATAAATACCCCGGAACACCGAAAGCAAAAAGAGAATATTATGCTTTGAATATTAGTTTGGAAAAGAGATTCTCCAACAATTGGTGGGGAGGAGTTTCCTATACCTGGAGCAGACTGGAAGGAAATTATTCAGGTCTTGCAAGTTCTGATGAAGATGGAAGAGTTGACCCCAATGTTGAAAGATATTTTGACCTCTGGTGGCTTGCTTATGATAAAGATTTGAATCCTATTGATGGTCCTCTTCCAACAGACAGAACTCATCAGATTAAAGTATATGGTGCTTATAAATTCCCATTTGGTTTGACAGCAGGTATTTCAGCTTTTGCTATGAGCGGTACTCCTGTAACAACAATATGGAATGTGTGGGCAGAATTCTATCCTTATAATAGAGGTGATATGGGAAGAACTCCTTTCCTCGCTTATGCAAACGCATATCTCGAATATGATTTGAAACTGGGAGACAGCAAGAAGATAGTGTTCGGAGTTAATGCTTCCAATATTTTCAATACAAAGACTGCAACAAGAATCTATAGTACATATAGTCATACCTCACTTTATTATGGTGATGATTATCTATTAGAACATATGAAAAATGGCACATTTGATATTAATAATTTCAACCACACAGTTGAACCAAGATATGGTAAAGAGTATGCTTTCTTTGGTCCATGGTCAGCAAGAGTCAATGTAAAGTTTGTGTTCTAAGAGGAAAAGCAGCGGAGAATTAGCTGAAAAAATAAACAGGCCTGACTGTTGCAATCGCAACAGTCAGGCTTTTTTTGTTTAAAAAGAAAAAGGAGGGATAAGAAAAAAGGTGTTAAATAAAGTTAGGGAGGATGTAAAGAAAAAAAGGGGGATGAATCAAATCTTTCTTTAATTGCAAAGTTAATATTTTTTCACTTTAAGAAAAGATATATATAATTGTTCGGAAAAAAGTATAAATCTATTTCTTATTTCTTGCAAATTATTTTTTGTTGCTTTTTGTTAATTAAAATTGACCCTTTTTACAGGCTAAAATAAATTTTTATAGACTTAAATAAACTTATCTTCTCATCACCGAATAAAATTTTATTCTTTTCTGTCTTTATAGTACTAAATGTTAAAATTTTAATTTTTGTTAATTATTTTACATTCTCCAAGCTTTTCAAAACCTGTTTAATTGTGGCCGCTTGTTGAGAGTTTGGTTCTAACTTCAAATATTTATTTAAATACTCTTTAGCCATTTTGTAGTTTCCAAGATTTATATAGGCATATCCTATCTTTATATATAATTCATGCCATTCGGGTTTTATTTCAAGAGCTTTTTTATAGTAGCTTATGGCTTCTTTCATTTTTATATTATTAAAATAAATTTCAGCGAGATCATAAGCTAAAATTTCATCCTTTGGTTTCATTCTGAAAGCTTTTTCAAAATAAACTTTTGCATCTTCAAACTTATTTTGTTTTAGATAGGTATCTCCTATTGCAATTAATGTTTCTATATAAACTTTTTCATTCTTTTTTTCCTTTTTCTCTTCTTTTTGTAAAAGTTCATTAAAATATTTTAGAGCATTATCGTAGTCTCCTGAAAATTTATAGCAATTTCCAATATTATAAAGTAAGGTATCAATCTGAGGATTATTTTTATACAGTTCAAGGTAAATTTTAAGAGCCTCTTCATATTTTTTTTCTTTTAAAAGCGAATCAGCTTCCTGAATTTTTGCTACAAACTCTTTGTTCCCTTTCTCTATCTTTGCAGCTTCTGATTTTTCAAGATTAACGAGAATAGGCTTATTTAAAGATAATTGTTTTATGTTTCTTACTACTTCAACAGGTTTATACCCTTTAGCTTCTATTAAGAAACTCCAATTTCCGGACCCCATACCTATTATAGACCACTTTCCTTTTTTATCAGATGTTACTATCCTTTTCACTATTGTGGATTTGAGATATGTAGCTGTTATTTTGGCTCCTTCGATAGGTTTTCCTTCCTTATCCTTTACGATTCCATATATTCGGCCTTTTCCCCTTCCAGCTTGAGAAAATAAAGAGGAACTTATTAATAAAGTTAAAACAATAACAGAAAAAATTAATAAATTAATCTTTTTTTTCATTTTTTTCACCTCTTTATTTAATTTTAAAATATATTACTCTTGAAGATTTTATTTTATCTTTCTTTGAAATTACAGAAATCTTAATTTTATAGGAGCCTTTTTTAAAAGGAGTTTCTATGTCTATTTTGTGATTTATTAAAGTGTTGATCTTATCTTTATTTAATAAGATGAGATAATCTTTTGAAAATGTCCATTTTCGTTTTTCAGGACCTTCTAATGTTAATATTTTTACCACAATATTAGCCTTTAAAGTATCCTCCTTCTTTTCAAATAACATTTTTTTATAGGGTAAAATTAATCTTAAATAATATTTCCCCTGTTTGGATTTTAGTATTTTTGATGTAAAACTAAAATAAGGAGACTGAATCTTCTGATGTTGATTTAAATATCTTGAAGAATCTAAAAGTTCAACAACATATTGAGCTCCAAGTGGGGTTAATTTGTAATTTCCTATTCTGTATTCATCTACAAACACTACAGGAAAAAAATTATAATACCACACCTCAGAAGGAGAATCATAAAATGAATATCCTGTGGGATATACATGTCTTTCTGAAGGTGGTCCCAAAAGAATGTAAACTCTTCCGCGATCTGTCAGCCACCCCTGTCTTCCTTCTTCGGTAAACATTTTATTCGCTTCTTTTATCCTTTTATAATACTCTTCTTTATATTCATTTTCCTCTGTTTCTGGCACCGGGTCTCTTCTTTTCCAGAAATTATTTATAAATTTATCTTTTTCAGTATTAGGAGTTGATAAAAATGCTTTTTTTTCTTTTTGGGTTATTATGTATCTTACTTCTGAAAGGAACTTCTTATACTTTGGAGGAAGTTCCTTTTCTGCTCTTTTTAATTGAGTGTTACAATTTATTAAAAAAAAGCTAATTATAAAAAAAAAGAAAATATGCTTTATTTTCATTTTCCCCTTCCATTTAAGATTGTAAGGATTTCTTTTATCTTTTTTTGCTCCGGGTTTAAGGATAAAGACTCTTTGTAATATTTCTTTGCTTTATCGGGTTTGTTTAGATAAATATAACATTCTGCTGTTAGATTTAGTATTTGAGGTGTTTTCCCTATTTTGTTTAAAAATTCTTCGTAGAAAGAAACAGCTTTTTCATATTGTTTTAAATTGTGGTAAGCAAATGCGGCAAGAAGCAGGAATGATTTTCTATAAGATGTGTTTAGAAATCCTTCTGTGATTTTTAGTATTTCATTGTTTTTACCTAATTTTAAAAGAAGTTTTCCGTACTCGACAGCTATATCAGGATTATTTTTATTGATTTCAAAAGCTTTTTGCAAGTATTCTTCAGCTTTTTTTATATCGCCTTTGTTTTGATATTGTTCTCCTAATATTTTTAAAAGCTCTGATTTCTTGTTAAGAATAGGAATTGACAAAACCCATGATTTTTTTAAATTAAGAAGAGGAGAAATGTAAAAATTATCTTGTTTTTTTTCAAGAAGTTTATTTTGTTTAAATAAACTAACTTCAACTATATAAAATGTGGCAGGTAAATTTGAAAGGTTGAATTCTTCGTTGACAGGGACTATTTTTGCCGGCTTTACAAGTTTTTTATCCTTTTTCTTAAATATTTTGCCATTTTTGTCTTTAATTAATATTTTAACTGTATAATTTTCTTCAATATCATAGAGATAAAAGGATAAGTAAAGCTTATCCCCGTTAGTAAAAGCATTTTCGGGGGATAATCTGAATTTGGTGTTATTCAAAGTAAAAGGGAAAATTTTTTTACTAGACTCTGTTTCCTCTTTTTTTCTATTTGCTACAATCAAGTCACTTATTCGTGTTTTTGGTTGAATGATTATATTTTTATCAAAACTTGTGAACTCCTTTGAAGCAGTGTTTTTTAATAATACCGTAAGATTATACTCTCCCGGGGTTACTGGTATTAAATCCTGAATTGCAAAATTTTTGTGTTTTACTTTTTCATAATCATTTTGTGATATTTCCAGGGGGATTATCTTTTCAAAATGATAGATTTGTTTGTTGTCTTTGGAAAATAGGTTACCAATGATTTGGAATTTGGTTTTATAGTAATAACCATAACTTTCAACAGATAACCTTTCAGGTTTTATCAGGTAGTTTATAAAGAAAACATTATTTTTTTCCTTTATAACCTTGACAATATTTTTATTTGAAATATAGTTTAAAGAATAATCGGTTTCTACTACACCTTTGAATTTTAAAAAGTTTTTTGCATACTCAGAATTTACTATTTTTTTGGGAATTTCAGGTATTTTGGCTTTTATAAGAATTTCCGAAGAAATAGAGGGACTGTAGAAATCTTTTGTTTCGTTCGGAATTAAAGAAAGAGAAACTTTTGCTACGGATGGCTCAATATCCATTATTTTTCTATATGCACTTAAATAATCAGTCGGATCGCCCCTGAAGTCTTTCAAAAGGGATTGAGGACCATCTTTTATTGGACTATATAGTTTATATTCTCCCATACCGTATTTTTTAAAAAATACAACATTAAAAGCATTGGGCAGACCCAAATTTGATTTTCCTTGATAAAACCATATAATTGTAGGGTTTAATTCACTATCACTTTCTATTTTATCCACACTATTAGGTTTCCCTAATAGGATATATATTCTTCCTCTATCGGTTTTCGATCCTGGAGTGGGGGAATCATGTCCGAACCATCTGTTTGCGTATTTTATCCTTCTGTAATGCTCTTCTTTAAATTCATTCCTTTCGGTGCCGGGAGTAGGATCACGATGTTTCCAGAAGGCTTTTATAAACAAATCTCTTTCTCTGTCTGTCTTTAGCTTTAGAAATATTTCTTTTTCTATAGGTGTGATAATGTAAACCACTTCTTCATTAAGCCATTTTTTGTATTTTGGTGGAAGATTTTTTGAAGCATCTTTAGAGAATATTGATAGAGGCTGAAGAAAAAGAAAGAAGGTGACTAATAATGTTAATATGGTTTTTCTTAATATAAAATTTTTTTCTTTCATAAACTAATTATAGCATATATTTTTAATTTGAGTGAAATGTTTTTATCAAAAAGGATCTTGATGAACCTTGAGAATGCTTCAGGAAAACGGATAAATTATTGTTTGAATTTTAATTTGAAAAAATTCTTTATGAATTAAAAGGATGAGTTTTGAGAAGAGTTAACTGAATTCGTATAATCCAAATTTTTGAACCAAAAAATCCAAATTTTTGGATTTTTCCCAGGCTTTATAAGTGTAGATGTAGTAACTTCAATCTTTTTGCCATGGCACAAAAATTGCTACAGTAAATTATTAATTTTTTAAAGGAGGTTTGTATGAGAAAATTTTTGGCTGTAGTGGTTGCTGTTTTAATTCTTTCTGCTTTTGGTTATTCACAATTATCTACAGCAAATTTAAGAGGAAAGGTTGTTACAACAGATGGAACTCCTCTTCCTGGTGTTACTGTTACCTTAACAGGTAATAAAATCGGAAAGAGGGTTACTGTTACCTCAGAAGAAGGGAATTATAGGTTTTTAAAACTTCCTCCGGGTGTGTATCAGATCAAATTTGAGCTTGAAGGTTTTCAGCCTATTGTAAAAAAAGGTATTAGACTTCTTGTTGGAGATGAGGTTGATATTAACACTACCATGAAAATGGCTAAAATTTCTGAGGAGATTGTTGTCACTGCCTCTGCTGGAGCAGTTGAAGTGAAAAGTACAACGGTCGGAGCTAATATTACAAAAGAAATGCTCCAATCACTTCCCACTGCAAGAAACCCCTGGACTGTAATGAGTACTGTTCCCGGTATTTTAATGGACAGAGTTGATGTCGGTGGCTCTGAATCCGGGCAACAATCAGGATTTGTAGGTCATGGTGTTAGTAGTTCTCAAACTACCTGGAATGTGGATGGAGCGAATGTAACAGACCAAGCTGCTCTTGGTGGTGCGCCGGGTTATTTTAACACCAATGTTTTTGAAGAGATGCAGGTTTCAATTGGAGCTAATGATATTACTGCACAAACAGGCGGAGTTCAAATTAACTTTGTATCAAGGAGAGCCGGAAACAATTATTCAGGAGATTTTCATTTATATGCGGAAGACCAGAACTGGGAAATGAAAGCTAAGCCTCCTAAAGAATTGGAGGAAATGGGTTATAAATCTCCCGGAATCATGAGGTTAAACCAATATGGTGTTAATTTCGGTGGTCCTATAATTAAAGATCATTTCTGGTTTTACGGTTCATGGGCAATTCAGGATATCCATGCAAGAACAGAAGCCCAGAAAGAAGATACCACATGGATCCAATCAGGTATGTTAAAGTTGAACTTTCAATATGGTAATACAGTGGGTGATGCAAGCTTGAATTATAATGAAAAGAAAAAATGGGGAAGAACTGCCTATGGTGCCACAGAGCAGGAATACTCATCCACATGGGATCAGGGAGGTCCCGGATATCTTTGGGAAGCTCATATACAACATGTTACCTCTAATCTGTTAGTAGAAGCAAGGACAGCAATTCATAAAACAGGATTCTATTTAAGACCCAAAGGAGCTGAATTTGATGGTCCGGAAACTCTGGATACAGTAATGGGTGGACCTAATATGTTGTTTACCTATTATCCAAGATTCTACCTTTATGGAAACTACTATTATGATAAATATGATAGACCGACTTATGATTATGCTGTGGATGCTAACTATTTTCTTGAAGGTTTTCTTGGAGGAGATCATGAGATAAGGATAGGTGGTGAGTATTTTCTTGCGCATTCAATGCGAACAGTCTGGTCTCCAAACGAAATGTGGCTTTATAGATATACTGATTACAATTCCCTATACCCCGGGTATTTTAATGCTGTACTCGGTGAGCCCGCAATGGATGTTGTGGAATTTGATACAAGAAACAGGAGTGACCTTAAAAATACAAGAACTACTGCTTATATTCAGGATACTATAAGTTTTGGTAAGCTTAATGTGAAACTCGGACTCAGGTATGACAAGGAAACAGGAACAGTTGCTGATATGCTTTCAAAAGAGGTTCTGTTTTATGGAACACCAATAAGCCAGGTAGCTCCCAAGCTTGCTCCTTATTTGGGTGATTATTCTGTTTCAAATGTCAAGTGTCCTGTTTCCTGGACAGCTCTTTCTCCAAGAATTGCTTTAACCTATGATATTACGGGTGATGGGAAAACAGTTTTAAAGGCATCTTATTCAAGATATGTTGCACCTGCAGGATATTACTTGGCAAGTTATACTTCTAGTGGAATAAATGCATGGAGATGGATGGCTTTCCCCTGGAGAGATGATGGAGATTTGGTACCCGAACTTGGTGAAATCGAATTTCTTACACCCCAAGAAATGGATGCATACCTGATGCAAAATCCATACTGGGGTTATTTTATGTGGTATGGAGGATTTAGTAAAAATGATCCTCAAGGTTATGCTACAACCGCAAAGTTTGATAAAGATTTTAATTACCCAAAAACAGATGAAGTTATAGTGAGCATTGAAAAAGAAATATTAAAAGATTTTGCCGTAGCATTAAGAGGAGTTTATAAGAAAAACACTAATTCTGTTTGGAGTAAAGGATACTGGATTAATGAGGATGGTAGTATAACTATTGAAAATAAAGATATGTGGAAAGTTGTAGATACTGATCCTGTAACCGGACAGGATATATATAAGAGAATCGGACCGAGCGCGGATGGAACATATTACACTAACCATAAGAAAAATTATACTGATTACTATTCTCTTATGCTCCAGTTGAACAAAAGATTATCCCATGGATGGATGATGAATGCTTCTTTTGTTTGGATGGAAAATAAAAACCATCTTTCTGAAGAAGAAACTTTTAATATGACAAATTTTAGCTACTATGATGATGCTGTTGTTGCTCCTGAAGCAAGTGCATCAGGATATACAGGAATATATATGAATGCAAGATGGCAGGTTATACTTACATCTATGATAGAACTTCCTTTTGATATTAGATTTACAGCCTTCTTTAATGCAAGAGAAGGATATGTGCTTCCATATGTGGCAAATGAATATGCTGGTGTTGGACTTTATGACCCCAATAAGAAGCTGGGAGATGACAGATTGCCAGCGGTTTGGTTCCTTAATCTGGGTCTTGAAAAGTTGTTTAAGATTTCTGATAAAGTAACAGCAGCGATTACTATAGATGCTTACAATGTTACAAATAATCAAACTATTACTAAGAAGGAAACAGGCTTAACGCAACAAGGACTTCCACTTAAGACGATGAAACCGGGCCTCTTTCAATTTGGTTTTAGGTTGAATTTTTAAAAAACTGTAAAAGATAAAAAAAGCCTCCTTCTTACAGGAAGGAGGCTTTTTTTTTGTTTAAAAGCATTAATATCTTTTTATATTTCATGAAGGGGGGAGGAAAATATAGCAAAAAAAAGGGAAATGTGTTATTATTATTCATTAATTAACTAAAGTAAGTGGAGGTAGTTGTGATGAGAAGGAAGATAAGTATATTTTTTTTATTAATGCTTATTGGTTTTTCCATGGGATTTTCCTCCTATAGAGGAAAGGGAAAAATGAAAGGTTTCGTTTATGATGACAAAAAAAATCCTCTTGAAGGAGTTGAAGTAAAGTTGTTTTCAGTTAAGGCTAATAGTGGCTTTACAACAAAGACAGATAAGAGAGGGGAATGGAAAGCTCTTTTTATAAGAGGAGGAGTTTGGTATGTTGATTTCTACAAAGCAGGCTATCTCCCAAAGAAAATTTCTGTTAAAATAAAGGAATATGGGAAAACTGTTGCTATAGAGACTGTGTTGGAAAAGATTTCTGGATTAGTGATAACAGATGATTTATCTAGTGATCTTAACAAAGCCAATAAATTGTACGGAGAAAAGAAGTATGAAGAGGCGAAAAAAATATATGAAAAAATACTTTCTGAAAATCCGGATGCTTATGTCTTGAACATAAACATAGGTAATTGTTATTTCCAGAAAGAAGAGTATGAAAAAGCAATTAGTTATTATAAAAAAGTTCTTGAAAGAGACCCCAATTTTTCGAGAGCTTTAATTTCAATAGGGAATGCTTATATTAATATGAAAAATACGGAAAAAGCTATCATCTTTTATGCAAAAGTTCCAATAGAAGAAATTAATGAACCTGTTGTATTATATAATATCGGTAGTATTTACTATAATATGGGTAAACCTGAGAAAGCAATTGAATATTTTCAAAGAATAATTAAGATACATTCTGAATATGCTGATGCTTATTATCAAATGGGTATGTGCTATACAAGTTTAAATAAGCAGAAAGAAGCTATAGAAATGCTGAAAAAATTTATCGAATTAAATCCTAACTCTGACAAAGCTAATCTTGCAAAACAGATTATTGACGCGTTAGAAAAAGGTAATAATAATTAGAGTTTTTGTTACAAAAGTAGTAAAAGAATGAAAATCAAAAGCAAATATTTTTTTTTGTTGTTTTTTATAATTATAAGCAATTTGTCCTTTTCTGAACTTATTCTTAAACCATCTGTTGGTAATAAGAAAGATGAAGTTAGCATTAACAGTTTAAACGAAAAATATAAAAAATGGCTTGAGCTTGTTCATTATATAATAACCAGGGAGGAAAAGGAAATCTTCTTTAAGCTAAAAAATAACAGAGAAAGGGACATTTTCATAAAACTTTTTTGGAAACAAAGGGACCCAACTCCAGGAACCCCTGAAAATGAATTTAAGGAAGAGCTTATTAAGCGGTTTAATTATGCTAATAAATATTTTAAGTATGGCTCGGGAAAGCCGGGGTGGAGAACGGATAGGGGGATGATATATATTATACTTGGACCTCCCGTTTCAAGGCATAATTATATAAATGTCCCGGGTTTATACCCTATTAAAGTGTGGAGTTATTATGGTAAGAAAGAATGGGGATTACCTCCTTTTTTTTATATCGTTTTTTACCAAAAATTAGGAGCTGGTGAATTTAAACTTTATGATCCAAATGTAGATGGTCCTTTAAGTCTTTTAGAAGATAGAATGGGACTTGATAGAACACAACCTGCGTTAATATACAATAGATTAGAAGAGCTCTTGCCGTCTATTGCCCCTATTGCATTTTCATTAATTCCCGAGCACGGAGGGGTTACTCGGTCCTTATATATGTCACCAAGAAGCACAATATTATTAAGTAAGATAAAGGAAGTTCCCGAAAAGATGATTGATGTTCAATATGCAAGGAATTATATTAAATTGAAGGGGATTGTTAAAGTAGATGAAAATACAACTTTTATAAAAAATGATTTTTATTATGAGGTGAAGTATGAACCTGAGATGAAAATTAATTTTGTTCATTTTTCTATAAAACCTAATAAAATTTCCGTAAGTTATTCTCCTGAAAAAGACAAATATTTTTTTGCCTTTAGATTGGATGTCTCTTTGAGAAAAGATAATAAGATAATTTTTCAGTATTCAAAGAATTACTCTTTTTATTATAGTGAGAAGGATTTAGAAAGCTATGTCAAGGCACAAGGAATTTCTATAGAAGATTTTTTTCCTGCGCCTGAAGGTAAATTTAAACTTTGTGTTTTGCTTCAGAATTCTGTAAAATCCGAATTCACTTATGTAGAAAAGGATGTCTTAATAAGAGGAATCAATGAAAGTATTCATATTTTTGGTCCATATGTTACACATGTAAGGCCTAAAAAGAATTTTTCAGCTCTGCTAAAACCATTTAACTTTAATGGGTATAATGTGATGGTAGACCCTAAAAGGCGGTTTTCTCCAGATGATTCAGTTTTTATTTTATATGGTTATTATAAGTCAGAAAATTTAAAGGAAAACATAAAACTAATACTTACAATAAAAGAAAGAGAAACATATGGAAATTACGAAAAAAAATATGAAAATATTGAAGATAAAAATAATAGAATTAATTATTTTTTAATAAAGTTAGATGAAAAATTAAAACCGGGCTATTATGATGTAAAAATTAGTGTTTTCCCAAAAAAACTTAAGATTCCTTTAGCTATTAAAGAAAATTATTTCTATGTAGCACCGATCTCAAATATTAACCACCCTATTGAAACTTATAAAGTGATTGATAAGAAAAAAAGATTTATTTATTATTATTGGTTAGGAGCGCAATATCAGTCTCTTTCCTTATATGATAAAGCAGAAAGGTATTATGATTTAGGGTTCAAGTTAAATAGTGAATTTAGTGAAGGAGTAATAAAATATGCCAATTTTCTAATAATTAGAAAAAATTTTAATAAGGCAAGGATGGTTATTGAAAAAATTAAAGATAATGAAAAATACAAATTTGATTATTTTTCTGTCCTGGGAAAAAGCTATTTTGGTATGGGGAAATATAAGGAAGCCTTACAAAATCTTTTGGAAGCAAACAAAGTTTATGACAGCGATTATAATATAATAAATCTTATAGGTTATTCCTACTTGAAAGTAGGAAGGAAAAAAGATGCTATAAAAGCTTTCCGAGCATCTTTATTTTTGAATAAAAAGCAGGTAAAAATAAAAAAGGTTTTATCTGAACTTTTAAATGATAAAGACTTAAAAGTGAGCAATTGATAAAACTAAATAGGCCTATGTTTTGAAAATTTAAAAGATATAAAAAACTTTTTTATTAATTAGAAGTTTGTTATAATTGAAAAATTAAAGGAGGAAAATGATGAAGAAAATTTTAATTTTATTATTTACACTGTTAATATGTTTTTTTCTTTTAAATGCTGAAGTAGGGGGTGCTGAAAAAAATAAAAATATGCTTAATAAAATAGTTGAAAAGGAATTTTCTAAGATTTTAAAAGAGAAAAAGGAAAATAACATATTTGGTGTTAAGTATATTAAATCTTTTTTCTGGTCATTTCAATCAAATGTTTATGTAAATGTAGCTTTTAAAGCTGATTTAGAACAGGATGTCAAAAGAATAAAGTCTGAAATCGAAACAAAGTACAATCAGACTGTTACAAGGAAAAAAGAGATTATTGCAAAACAAAACAAAAAGATTAAAAAGGAAGAAAATAAGATTAAGTGGGAGCCTCCGAAACTTGAAGAGATTATGCCAAGGACATTTCATGCTTTTTATGTGAGAATATTTAAGGATGGAAAACTTGTCCAGAAATATAAAGCACCTATTCCCTATGATGAAAAACCCCTTGAATTTTACTCTTTTGGAGTAATTCTTGAGCCTGGCGATTATGAATTTTATGTGGTAATTGCAGATGCTGTCTATAAAAAGGTTGTTGGAAGTAAGATTATGAAGATAAATGTTCCTGATCTTACTGTTAGAGCTCTTATGAAGAAAAGAAGCAAACTTTTAACTTCCGAGCCTGTTTTTTA
>CAZWJH010000028.1:15836-25830 GCA_964634755.1 uncultured Clostridia bacterium | reverse complement strand
TCTCTTATTTTCTCCATTTTTCGCCGTTTTACAGATATTTTTATAAATAAAAATACTAATATATTAAGATACAAGAGCCGTAGCTCGCTATACTTTTATGGAGAATTCAATATTTGTCATTCGTATTGTGCTTGAGACGGGTGTGTCGCGTGTCTTTTTTATAGCAAATGATAAAATGTGAATCTTATCCTGAAAAACCCTTCCGTTGAATCACCCAAAACCCAAAAAGACATACGCATACAAAAAAATTCGAGATCCACATTAAGAAAAAGATTCAAATGAAAGTAATTTAAACATCATCTCCCAAATGACCTTTGAGTAAATCAGAGGAATAACTTATCCCCACTCCAACATATGTTTTTGAGTTATCCCCCTTAAGAAAAATAGTTCCTACAAAAACAATCAAAAAAGCCAAAATTATTCCTTTTTTCATCCTACCCTCCTCAAATAATAGCTCCAATATACATAGCATTAATTAAGATTTTTAAAAAATTTTATTAAAGGATAAATTTTGTTTAAATTTTTCCTTTTTTAAGATAAAATATTAAACAAAATAAAAATCGGAGGTTAATAAATGACAAATTTTAAAATTGCAGTTTTACCCGGAGACGGGGTCGGAAAAGAAGTTATAGAGGCAGCAATGAAAGTATTGGATGCTGTCGGTTTTAGTGCTGATTACACATACGGAGATATCGGATGGGAGTTCTGGAAAAAAGAGGGAAATCCTCTTCCTGACAGAACCATAGAACTTTTGAAAAATTCTGATGCAGCTCTGTTCGGAGCAATTACATCAAAGCCCAAAGATGAGGCACAAAAGGAACTTGACCCTTCATTGCAGGGGAAAGGTTATGTCTACTTCAGCCCCATTGTAAGACTCAGACAGGAATTTGACCTTTACACAAATATGAGGCCCTGCAAATCCTACAAAGGTAATCCCTTAAACCTAAAAGATGGTATTGATCTGGTAGTTTTCAGAGAGAATACAGAGGGAATGTATGCGGGAGTCGAATTTTATCCACTTCCCGATGCCGTCAGAAACGCACTTCTTGAAAATCATAAAAAAATGGCAAGATTCAAAGATATTCCTGCGGATGAAATTGCAATCTCAACAAGAATTATGACAAAAAAAGGTTGCGAGAGAATTGTAAGAGCAGCTTTTGAATATGCAAAGAAAAACGGGAGAAAATCAGTGACAGTAGTGGAAAAACCCAATGTTTTAAGAGAAACAGGTGGTCTTATGATTAGAATAGCGAGGGAAATTGCAAAAGAGTATCCTGATATAGAGTACGGGGAAGCAAACATAGATGCAATGGCTATGTGGCTCGTCAAGAATCCTGAAAAGTATGATGTTTTGGTTGCAGAAAACCTCTTTGGAGATATAATTTCAGACCTTGCAGCCCAGCTTGTCGGTGGACTTGGCTTTGCAGCAAGTGGCAATATGAGCAAAGATTTCGGAGTGTTTGAACCCACTCACGGCTCAGCTCCCAAGTATGCAGGTCAGTATAAGGTTAATCCGACCGCTGCAATTTTAGCTTCAAAAATTATGCTTGACTTTTTGGGAGAAAAGGAAAAGGCAAAGGCAATAGAGGATTCCGTGGCAGAGGTTATTGCAGAGGAGAAGGTAAGAACCTATGATATGGGAGGAAACAATACCACGCTTGAAATGGCTGAGGAAATAGCTAAAAAAATAAGAGGTTAAAATGGGTAAAACAATAATAGAAAAAATAATACAGGCTCACACCAATGAAGATGTTGAGCCCGGTAAAATAGTCTGGATAGAGCTGGATGTTATATCCGCAAGGGATTTCGGAGGACCGAATGTTGTTAAAAATTATGAGAGAGAATATGGAGACTCCCCTCTTGCCAAGCCTGATAAAACATTTTTTACATTTGATCTGGTTGCTCCTGCAAAAAACATCAAATATGCGATAAATCAGGAAATCTGTAGAAAATTTGCTAAAAAGCATAATATTAAAGTTTATGATGTGGATAGCGGCATAGGTACCCATGTGCTTTTGGAAGAGGGGAAAATAGGCCCCGGAGATATTGCAGTGGGAACTGACTCCCATTACAATATTCTCGGAGCAATAGGTGCCTTCGGACAGGGAATGGGAGATATTGATATTGCCTATGCATTTAAAACAGGAAGAACCTGGTTTGAGGTTCCGGAAACAATAAAAGTAATAGTAAAGGGGAAACCTTCGGAAAGTGCATCTCCCAAAGATCTAACTCTTTATATATTAAGAAAATTGGGAACTAAGGAAGCACTTGGAAAAGCTATAGAATTTTACGGGGAAGCTGTAGAAGAGCTTTCCTTATATGGCAGAATAACACTCTGTTCAATGGTAACAGAGATGGCAGGGATAGTAGGTTTTATTCCATTCAATGATAAGATAAGAGAAGAGCTAAGAAAATTTAATCCAAATATGAAAGACCAACCGGTTCCTGATCCTGATGCAAAGTATTCTAAGGTAATAGAGATAGAGGTGGAAGGTATAGGTCCCCAAGTTGCAGCTCCCCCTCACCCGCATAATGTTTTTGATGTAAAAGATTTAAAAGATGTTAAAATAGAATCTGCCTTTGTCGGCTCATGTACAAATGGAAGGTATGAGGATATTGAAGTTGTTGCAAAGATGTTAAAAGGAAGGAAAATTCCGGAAGGTGTAAGATTCAGTGTGGTCCCCACAACAAGGAGAATTTACGGAGAGCTTTTGAAAAACGGACTTTTGGAAATACTTTTTGATGCAGGCGTGATAGTGGCAAATGCATCTTGCGGAGGCTGTGCGGAAGGGCATATTGGACTTACAGGAGAAGGAGAAATCCAGATAACAACGGGAAACAGAAATTTTCCTGGAAAGCAGGGTAAAGGAGAAACCTATTTGGCATCTCCCGCAACTGTTACAGCATCCGCACTTCTGGGAAGAATAGCAAGCCCTGACGAACTTTAAACAGACTAAAAAGACATAGTTTAGAACTTCGTACAATTGATGAAGGCTTAAAGGGATTTTTATTTATCTAACATTCACAATCATTAATATCCCGGAAAAGCTGAGGTAAAAAATAAGTGCACCTAAAATACATCCTGCTGTAATGATTAAAAAAGCTTTTCTCTTTTTCATTCCGATTGAAAAGGCAACTATACTTCCTGAGATTGCTCCTCCGGCATAGGGTAAAGCTGCTATAAAGAATAATCCCCAATCTCCCCATTTCATAAGCTTTTCCCTGAATTTTGATTTTTTCTTTTCTTCTGAGGATCTTAGCTTTTCCTTGAATTTCTTTATAAATTTTATGTTATTAAATGAAAGATCAAGCAGATACAATAAGAAAAGTGTCTGAAGTATATCGCAGATTATAACTAAAATAGTAATTTCAACCAAATTAAATTTCAGAAGAAGACCATACGGATATGAGCCTTTTTTCCCGAAAAGATACTGAACACCTATAAAGCTCAATATCTTAAGAGCCAAAGCTATAATTCCCTTAAAACTCATTCAGTTATTTTTTTCTCAGCCTCCGATATTCTCTCTCTAAGTGAAAGCGGAGATTTTTTAAGCTTTACAGCATCAGTTTTTGTCATTATATCAAGAAATTTATCAAGCTCAACTCCGGAGCCTCTTCCTGTAAAAATAATTCGCATCGGATGAAAAAGCGTTTTCCCTTTAAGTCCCTGCTTTTTTGCCTCATTTATAAAAGAGTAAATATCATTAATGGAAATATCATTAACTTCCTTAAAAAAATCCTTCATAAGGGAAAGCATCCTCTCTCCGCCTTCCCTCTTAAGCTCATCAAAAGCTTCTTTGGAATAATCATACCTAAAAAATATCTCAATTTCCTTGGAAACATCTTTTAAAGTAACTATATTTGTTTTAACGGCATCCACAGCTGAAACAAGCCAATTTAATGAATTTTCATTAAGCTCATCAAGAGAGTTAAAATAGCCTTCAGAGACCAAAAACTCTTCGGCTCTTTTTATAATCTCCTTTGTATCAAGGGCTGCTATATGCTTTCTGTTTACCCAATTAAGTTTATTGTAATCAA
The DNA here is from genome assembly GCA_964634755.1 of uncultured Clostridia bacterium. Lineage (GTDB taxonomy): Bacteria > Acidobacteriota > Aminicenantia > JAMOAD01 > JAMOAD01 > JALXDT01. The sequence continues at coordinate 21,792 of CAZWJH010000028.1, read as the reverse complement.
AAACAGCTCCCGATTTTGAGACTTTTGTTATATCAAAAAGCTCAATTAATTCCTCTTTTGATAAAATCTCCTTATCTTCAGGAGGTGCCCATCCGAGCATAGCAAGATAATTCAAAAGAGCTTCGGGCAAATAGCCCATCCCTTTAAACTGATTCAAAGATGTAGCACCATGCCTTTTTGAAAGCGGCGAGCCATCCGGTCCCAAAACCATTGAAAGATGCCCGAACCTCGGAGGGGTCCATCCCATAGCCTCATAAATCTTTATTTGTTTCGGAGTATTTGAGATATGATCTTCTCCTCTTATTACAAAATCAACTTCCATATAATGATCATCAACTACAACTGCAAAATTATAAGCCGGAAGACCGTTTGACCTTAAAATTACAAAATCACCAAAAAGGGAAAGATCAAAGGATATTCTTCCCCTGATAATATCATCATAATAAAAATCCTTATCCTCAGGCATTTTAAATCTTATAACAGCTTTTTCTCCGCTCTCAACTCTTCTCTTTGCTTCTTCTGGAGGAATATTTCTGCATTTTCCCGAATATTTGGGAGGGAGCCCTTTTGAAAGAGCTTCCTTTCTTTCCCTTTCAAGCTCTTCCGGAGAGCAAAAGCAATAATAGGCTTTTCCCTCTTCCAAAAGCTTGTGGGCAATTTCAGTGTATAATTTCAATCTTTCCGATTGTCTGTAAGGTTCGTAATCTCCGCCTGTATCAGGACCCTCATCCCATTCAATTCCAAGCCACTTAAAATCCTCAATCAATCCTCTCTCATACTCTTTTGTGGATCTTTCCACATCAGTATCCTCTATTCTTAAAATAAGCTTACCACCATTTTTTTTGGCATGTAAAAAATTAAAAAGAGCTGTTCTTGCATTTCCCACATGAACATAGCCTGTGGGACTCGGAGCGAATCTCAATCGCATAAAAGCCTCCTCCTTAAAAGATTAGTAAATATATATTATTTGCTAAAAATGTTCAATAGAAGAGCATTTTTTAATAGGAGAATACCGGTTTTCCTAATCTCTCCTTTAAGACATTAACTCCAATTCCTGATCCCTCCGAAGGAATCTCAATAAAACCATCACTCTCAAGTCTTACCGAAGGCTCTGCAATATCCTCCGTAAAATACCTTGAAGTTTCCGAAGTATCACCTGGAAGTGTAAAATAGTCAAGAGTTTGAAGATGTATGTTGAAAGCTCTTCCTATTCCTGTCTCCAACATTCCCCCTGACCATATTTTAATTCTGTTTTTAAAGGATTCTTCTGCAATTGCCATAGCATTTAATATTCCTCCCACTCTTCCCTGTTTGATATTTATAATCTTACAGGAATTCAGCGCAATAGCCGTTTTTACATCCGAAAGATTTTTTATTGACTCATCAAGACAGATAGGGGTTTTAAGCTCTCTTTGTAAAAGGGAATGTTTGTAAATGTCGTAGTAAGATAAAGGCTGTTCAATCATCATAAGATTATACTCATCAAGTTTTTTTAATATCTTAATATCTGAAAGTTTATAGTCAGAGTTTGCATCAACCATAAGCTTTATATCAGGGAAATTCTTTCTAACCTCTTTCACAATATCAACATCCCTTCCCTTCTTAATTTTAATTTTAATTCTATGATATTTTTTCTCCAAAGCTTTTTTTATAGAATCCACCAATTCCGAAGTTTCTTTTTTTAAGCCTATACTTATCCCTGACATTATCTTCCTTCTTTTTCCACCAATTAGCTTATAAAGTGGTAGTGAATTTAATTTTGCAACTAAATCCAAAAGGGCATTCTCTACTGCTGCCTTTGCCATATTATAACCTCTTATTCTACTGACAGCATTAATAAAATCATATACAGTAAAATCTTTCAATTCCTTTAAAACAGGAATAATGTACTTTTTTAATATTTCCATTGTTGTGAAATTTGTTTCATAACTGTAAAAAGGATCAGGAGATGTCACACTTTCCCCCCATCCTGAGATCCCTTCACTTATAATCTCAACAATAATTGCCTCCCTTTCGGTCTGAACCGAAAAGCTCGTTTCAAAATGTTTTACAAGGGGAAGATTCACAATATAAAGATTCATTTTTTCAATCTTTTTAATTTTACTATTTTTTATAATCATAATCTTTCTCCAAAAGATAAAATACCCTTTCTCTGTTTTTTGTAAAAACTATGTCAGTTGCGACATATCCATTTTCAAAAGCTTTTAAAAACTCCTCCCTCGTTTTAAATCTCCATTCCAGAGCCTTTTTCATATCGTATTTTTTAAGTCGTCTTATATCAGCAGGGATTTCAATATAAATTATATCAGAGGAAAAATCATGAGCAGGAGGGGCTTTTCCCAAAAATACGGGAGGAATCTTTTCTTTCATTCTCTCCTTAACCCTCTCAGAATTAAGCTCCCAATGGGCAACCATTCTGTCAGTGGGAAGTCCCTTATGAAGCCCGCTTTCTCCAACTCCGTATATGTTCAGCTCATACTCAAAGCCTACAGCACCAAGCCTGTGAAGATTAAAATAAGAGTTGAGAGATTCGAGAGGATCAAATGTCCATTTAATAAAAGAGTAGCCCATTTTCAAAGCTTCATCTCTTTGAGCTTTTTTAATCAGATATCCAAAACCCTTCCGCTGGTATTCCTTTCTAACCGCAGCCATATGAGAATAGAGAAAAATTTTCCCCTCCCACTTCGCCAAAATCGCATAGGAAAAACCAACGAGTTTTCCGTCAACAAAAAGCCCCATTACCAATCCACCGTACTTTTGAACTCTTGTCATCAATTGATGCGGCTCAAGGTCAAGCTCTGAAAAACCCCATGCACTCTTTTGAATCCACGGAATCTCTTTGTAATCTTCAACCTTGGTTATTTTTCTAATCTCAACCTTCATATCCTTTCTATCAATTTTGCAATAAGATATGCCCTGAATGGAAAATCATCTATTATTATATGCTCACTTACAGAATGGGCTCCTGTTCCCTTTATTCCAAGCCCGTCAATTACAGGAACGCCTTTGTAAGAAAGGGAAGAGCCATCGGAAGCACCCCCGCTGGAGCATTCCGGAAGTTTATAGCCTATTTCATCGGCTATCTGCTTTGCAATTCTGTAAAGCCTTTTGTTTTTTTCATTGTATTCAAGTGCAGGATGCTCAAATGAAACATCAGGCTCAATCTTTGCTCCTTTGATTTCATAAATCTCTTCAATCTTTTTTAAAACTCTTTCTATCTTTTCATTGCTAAAACTTCTGATTTCTCCCTTTAATTCACTAAAAGGGGAAACAACATTTTTCCTAACACCTCCGGAAATTATACCAGGATTAAAACTCACTTCACCCTCTTTTTCCACAATATCATCTATCTTAAAAATTAGCTCCGATAGAGCTCTGTTTGCATCTATGCCTTTTTCAGGCTCAATACCGCTATGAGCTGCTCTTCCCGTAATTTTTATCTCTATTCTCCCTATTGCCTTTCTTCTGACTTTAACTCCCCCGTCAGGACAGCTTGGCTCCGGAATAAGAACAGCCTTAGCATCCTTTGAATTTTCGTAAATTATCTCTTTGGAATACTTGCTACCGCTCTCCTCATCGGGATTAAATATTATTCTCAAGGATTTTTTTATATCAAAAGCACTCTGAAAAACAGATTTAAGGACAAAGTAAAAAAGGACTATGCCGGTTTTCATATCATAGGCACCATTTCCATAAAGTAATCCATCCTTAAACTCAGGAGAGGGATTTTCATCTTTAACCTTAACAGTATCAACATGAGCAAGCAGTACAATTTTATCTTCAAATTGAGTGAAAAAATCAAGGATTAAAAGATCTCCGACAGGAGTCATTCTTCTTTCCACAGAGTCGGGTCTAAAAGCCTGAAATAAACTCTGAAGATAATCCAAGAACCTGTTTATATTATCTTTTTCACCATTGTAAGATCTATATCTTACAAGAGTGCTTATAAGCTTAACAAATTCATCTTTCCATCTTTCAAAAAACTTCAAAAGATCACTCATTTTTCTATCTTTTTCTTAAAAATTCTTCTTCTCTTATGTTGGCGGGGATTAAAGTACTTCCATTCTCCCTGAATTTTTTTATTTGTCTCAAGCTCAGGATTTGATTCAGCAACTTTCATCCCTAATTTTTGAGCAGTTTGGAATATGTCCAAGACCATTAAAAGATCAACACCTTTTCCTCTATATTCTTTCTTAACTCCAGCAAGATAAAAATCCAGTATCTCATATGTTCTCAAAGCTCTTAATATATGGATAAAACCAAAAGGAAAAAGTTTGCCCTTTGCTTTCTGGAATGCTCTTGAAAGAGATGGCATTGTTATCATAAAACCTATCATCTCATCTTTTTCATTAACCACAGCTTTAACCAAATCTTTATGAACAAAGGGTAAATATTTTTTTATATAATATTCTTTCTGTCTTTCTGTTAATGGGGTTGTCCCGTAAAGCTCTTCATAAGCTTCATCAAGAAGATCAAAAAGCTCCTTTCCCCTTTTTTTTGTTTCTGATTTGCTTTTGAATTTTAAAACTTTAAAATTGTATCTCTTTTTAATCCACTCAGCGGTTTTTAAAAGCTTATCAGGAAATTTCCACCCTTCCGGCGGTTTAGTCTGAAATTCCACAAAATCTATCTCCTTTTCAAAACCGTACTTTTCAAGATGCTCTCTGTAATAAGGGTAATTGTAAATTGTAACTATCGTAGGGAGTTCGTTAAACCCCTCAATTAATAATCCTTCGGGATCAAGATCAGTAAACCCCTGAGGTCCTGTGATTGTCTTCATTCCAAGCTCTTTTCCCCACTCTTCTACCTTATTAAAAAGAGCTTTTGTAACCTCATAATCATCAACAACATCAAACCAACCGAATCTCAAATTTTTTTCATTGAATTTTTCATTGGCAACTTTATTTAAAATCGCAGCAACTCTCCCAACTATTTTCCCATCTCTATAAGCAAGAAATAGCCTTGAGTCACAGAATTCATAGGCGGGATTTTTCTTTTTTGAAAGTGTATCAATTTCATCCATCATCAGAGGAGGAACATAGTATTCATTACCCTTGTAAAGTTCAAGGGGAAATTTGATAAATTTTTTTAAATCCTTTTTTGTTTTTACTTCCAAAATCTCAAAACTCATCTTCCCTCCAAAAATTTATTTTTCAAAAAATTCATATGCCTCTTTTACCAATTGCGATTTGTTTATATCTCCGACTAAAATTTTGTTTTTATTTACTATTACAAACACATTATCAAGACCAATCACTGCGACTGAACTTTCCTTGGAGTGAATAAAACTATTATTTGAATTAACAAAAAGTCCGTTTCCCTTTAAAACATTACCATTTTCCCCCTTTTCCAAAAGCTCGTAAAGAGATTTAAAAGAGCCAACATCAGACCACCTGAAATCACCCTCAACCAAGAGAATTTCCTTACTCTTTTCAAGAAGAGCATAATCTATGGATTCCGATTTAATTTCCGAAAAAATTTTCTCTATGTCCTCTCCCGATCTCATTTTTTCATAAAATTCGGAAAAATATGTGGAATACTTTTTAAGATTATCTCTGAAAACATGCCCTTTCCAGATAAACATCCCGGAATTCCAGAAAAAATTCCCTGATTTGAGATATTTAAGAGCTGTTTTAAAATCGGGTTTTTCCTTAAAAGAAAGAACTTTAAAATATCTTTTTTCATTCTCAAGAACCAAAGGCTCTTTTTCAGTCTCTATATAGCCATAACCAGTATCAGGAGAAGTAGGTATTATCCCGAATGTAATTAATTTTTTCTCAGTGTTTGCAAGTTCAAAAGCAAGGGAAAGTCTTTCAGAAAATCTTCTTTCATTCGCTATAAAGTGATCTGATGGGAAAATTCCAAAAATAGTTTCCTCATCTTCCTTTTCAAAAAGTGAAACAGCCCAGAGTATTGAAGGAGCTGTGTTTTTCGGCTGAGGCTCTGAAAGTATTTG
>CAZWJH010000028.1:0-15736 GCA_964634755.1 uncultured Clostridia bacterium | reverse complement strand
AAAATATAAAACCTTTTACTTTTTATTATTTTAATCAAATAGCTAATTGCCAAAAGCCCCGTAATAAATGATACTACAAAACCTAAAAGTAACAAATAGAAATTAGCATTTCCAAAGCTTTTTGGGATCTCCAAAATCATTGCTCCTATCATTGCAGGTAAAAATGCAATAAAGGAAAATTCTGCCGATTCTTCTTTATCCCAACCTAAAAAAAGCGCTGTTGAAATAGTTGAGCCGGACCTGGAAACACCGGGGATTATCGCAAGGCTTTGAGCAATCCCTATTAAAACCGAATCTTTCAAAGTGCTTTTTTTTTCTTTTAATTTCACAAACTTAGTTAAAATCAAAATAATTCCAGTGAAAAGAAGAGCAAATGAAACATAAAGCGGCCTTGAAAACAATGATTCAAAAAAATCCTTAAAAGCAAATCCGAAAAACCCGGTAATAACAGTAACAATTAATATCTCAAAAAGATAATCCCTGTCTTCTTTATTTACACTTTTGTAAGAAAAAAGCAATTTGAAAAAATCTACTATCAACTTTAAAACCTTTTTTCTATAATAAAATAACACGGAAAAAAGAGTACCGGCATGAAGAACAATCGTAAGAAGTAACTTATCCTCTTTTATTTTAAAAAGATGCTCTAAAATAACAAGATGACCTGAGGAACTTACAGGAAAAAATTCTGTTATTCCCTGAACTACCGCAAGAATTATAGTCTTAAATATCTCCAAAGAAATCAGACCTCTTCTTTAACAATTTTAAGAGCCTTTTCTATCTCTTCTTTTATTTTACTAAGAGCCTTTTCACTCTTTGCCTCATATCTGATTACTAAAATCGGCTGAGTATTGGATGCTCTTACAAGCCCCCAGCCATCAGGAAATAGCACTCTAACACCATCAACATCAATTATTTTGTATTTATCTTTAAAATACTCCTTTAATTTCTCTACAATCTTAAATTTTCCCTCTTCAGTGCTTTCCATGTGAATTTCAGGGGTATTGTAAACTTTTGGCATTTCATCTACCCATTCGGAGACCTTTTTATCATATTTTGAAATAATCTCAGCAAATCTCAACGATGAATAAATTGCATCATCAAATCCAAAGTATCTGTGTTTAAAAAATATGTGTCCACTCATCTCCCCTGCAAGTATAGCATTTTCTTCTTTCATTTTACTTTTAATAAAGGAGTGCCCGGTTCTCCACATTATAGGTACTCCGCCCAATTTTTCTATTTCATCAAATAAAATTTGAGAAGCCTTAACATCAGCAATAATTTTACCGCCAGGAACCTCTTTTAAAATATCCTGAACCATTATGTAAAGTATTTGATCTCCGAAAAGAAGCCTCCCTTTATCATCAACAACACCTATTCTATCAGCATCTCCGTCATAACCTATACCAAAATCCGCTTTTTCATCCTTTACTTTTCTTATTAAATCTCTCATATATTTTGGAACAGTTGGGTCAGGATGGTGGTTTGGAAAATTTCCGTCAGGATCTGTATAAAGCTCAATAACTTCCGCTCCGAGCTTTTCAAAAACAGGAACTGAAACAAATCCCCCTACTCCATTTCCAGCATCAATTACAATTTTTAGCTTTTTCTTAAGCTTTATGTCATTTAAAAGATACTCTTCATACTCTGGCAAAATGTTGTAGGAAAGAAGTTCTCCTCCCTCTTCAATTCTAAATTTCTCTTTTATAATAATATCATAAAGAGCCTTTATTTGATCTCCAAACAGAGCATTTTCTCCTACCATTAATTTAAAACCATTGTACTCAGGGGGATTGTGAGAACCTGTGATCATAACTCCACCATCCTTTTTCTTATAAAAAACGGCAAAATAAAAAACAGGAGTCGGGACCATAGAAAGATCTATCACCTTCAAACCAGTGGATAAAAGTCCTTTTATCAAATAATCTCTTAATTCGGGAGAATGTGTTCTTGCATCTCTACCTACAAAAATTTCTTTTTTGCCTTTCTCTCTCAGCACAGTTCCAAAAGCCTTTCCTATTTTTTCAACAGTTTCAGAATTCAGATCTCTGCCGACAATCCCTCTGATATCATAATTTCTAAAGATATTCTTATTGATTGACATCTATTCCAACCTCCGTTATTAAAGATAAAAAATTATATCAAATAAGATTTTTCAAGGCAATTAAAAATGATGGGGAAAAACATATTGACGGATTATTCTTTTTGTGTTAAAAAAATAAATAAACTTACCGTAAAGGAGGTAAAGATGGAGCAGAAAAATGAAACTACAGAAAATAAAATAGAGCAAGTGGTAGGATTTAAAATTGGAAATGAAGAGTATGTGATTGATATTCTGAAAGTTCAGGAAATAATAAAGCCCGTTGACATCACTCCTATTCCCGATTCTCCCGATTTTATCGAAGGAGTTATAAATCTGAGAGGAATGGTAATCCCGATTGTTTCATTAAGGAAAAGATTTAAATTCGAAGAATTAAAAGATAATAGAGATACAAAAATAATAGTTACTAAAATAGATAATCACTTTATTGGATTTTTAGTGGATAGTGTAACTGAAGTCTTAAGAATTCCAACAAAACTTATTGAACCAACACCGCCTCTTGTAAGCAAAATTGGATCAGAGTTCCTAGCAGGAGTTGGAAAGCTTGATGATAGATTGGTAATTTTCATAGATATTGACAAAATCTTATCTGCCGAAGAAAAAGAGGTAATAGAAAAAGCTTTATAAACTTTCTTCTTCTATCTTTTTATACAAATCATAAGCAAGGTCCCTTAATTCCTTATCGTTTTTGCTTTTTACCACATCCTCAGAAATTGGCGGTAAAAATTCTATTTCAAGTTTAGAAGGATATATCAATTTTCTTCCTTTAGGCATAGCATAATAAAAACCTCTAAAATAAACCGGTAAAATAGGAAGATTATGCTCTTTAGCCAAAACAAATGCCCCTCTCTTAAATCTTTTTATCTTACCATCTCTGCTTCTTGTTCCTTCCGGGAAAATTCCAATGCTATCGCTTTTCTCCTCTTTTATGATTTTTATTGCTCTTCTGACTGACTCCTCAGCCTTTCTTGGATTATCCCTGTCAACTGAAATATATTTAGATACTTTAAATGCCCAAGAAATTATTGGGGCTTTATCCACTCCAGATTTGTAAAAAAATCTTAATGTCCCGGGGACAGTACTAAACAAAATTACAGGATCAAGAAAACTTGTGTGATTACCAATTACAATCCACTGCTTATTATTAAAAATTTCTTTATCAAAATTTTTAAGCTCAAGTTTTAAGTCAAGTACAAACATAAGCGTTTTTATCGCAAATTTTACATAATTACTCAGGATTGGTTGCCACCTTGTAATATAAACTATTAAAATAGGAATGATAGCCAAAACAGCAAAAAATATTAACAAGGAAAGGGCTATAATATTTCTCAAATAAATAAAAATTTTATCTATTAAACTTAATTGCAAGACCTGTGACATTATCCCTACTTCCTCTTAAAAGAGCCTCATTCACAAGATATTTCAAAGCATTTTTCAACTTATAAGCTTTAAATACTTTAAGTATTTCATTATTGCTAAACATTGCGTGAAGTCCATCGGTACTCAAAAGGAAAATATCATCTTTTCGTGTTTCAATTTTTTTAATCCTCTGAGGTGAAATATTTAATCTTACCCCAACAGATTGTGTCAATACATTTTTATTGGGGTAAATTTCTGCTTCTTTCTTGTTTATAAGTTTTAGTCTTTTTAATGTGTTTACAAGACTATGATCTGTAGTAAGCTGTAAAATTTTCTCCTCTCTTAAAAGATAAATTCTCGTGTCACCTACATGAACCAAAGAAGCTGTCTTATTTTTAAAAACAATAACTGAAAGAGTTGTTCCCACAATAATATCCTGTTTATAATTGTCTGTCATATTTCGTATTTGATTGTGAGCAAAAAATAATGCCTTTTCTAAAAGCACATCTGTATCAAATTCTTCTTTAAAATAATTTTTTCTGTAAAACTCAAGACAAAAATCAACAGCTAATTTTGAAGCCAAATCACCATGTGAATGCCCCCCCATCCCATCTGCTATTGCAAGAAAATAATGATCATCACTTATTTCATAAAACCTAAAATAATCTTCGTTTCTATCTCTGTACCCCCCTTTTTCCGATTTTCCAAACCATGTAATATTTTGCATTAGCTACCGTGAAGGTTTTTCACCCTTTTTAAAACTAACTTGGCTATTAATTTCAAAGATTTGAATACCCCTACTCCTTTTGTAGCCACCGCCTCTATTACAGGTTCTCCTTTTCGTCTCAATTCTTTTACTAAAGTCTCTACCGGAAGAGCTGTTCTTAAATCCCTTTTATTTAACTGAAGGACATAAGGTAATTGATAAAAATCAATTCCATAATCAGAAAGATTATCTATTAAATCATTTATACTCTCTATATTTGCTTCTAACCTGTCTTCCTGAGAATCTGCCACAAAAATAATACCATCAACTCCCTTTAAAATAAGTTTTCTGCTTGCTGAATAAAAGACCTGGCCAGGTACAGTATAAAGAGAAAATTTCACATCAAAATTTCCGATTTTTCCCAATCCCATTGGTAGAAAATCAAAAAATAATGTTCTTTCACTTTGAGTAGGAATTGAAGTAAAAGGACCTCTATTCTTTTCATCAAGTTTATCATAAATATACTTTAAATTTGTCGTTTTACCAGACAATCCCGGGCCATAATATACAATTTTGAACTCTAATTTCTTTTCAAGATAATTTACAAAAACCATTAATCTTCATCTCCAAATAGCTTATCAATATCATCCTCTGTAATCTCAGGGAATGGAGATTCTAATTCCCCGAAACTTGCTTTATCTTTGTCTATTTTGTTTAAAATAGCCTCAAAAATTTCTTCCAAATATTTTCCTGCCTTAGCCATCTTTAATCTTATCAAGCCTATCGTAGTGCTTTTATCGAAAATTACGCCTAAAATAAACCTTTCTCTTATAAGGTTAATCTGAAAACTTATACGATTTCCTTCACTTGTTATTGAAAAAAATTTTTCACCACCAATAAGCTCTCCCACTCTAACACTTGCTGCTATAATTCCAGCTGTAAGAGAAGAGAGCGTTGGCAAGTCAATTCCTGAAATTCCTCCAATGGAAGAGATTATTTGCCCCGATTGATCTGCTAAAAACACAAGATCCGATTTGCACTCCTCTTTTAATCTTGAGATAACTTCCTTTATTCTCTTATAATCCTCTTCATACAATAATAATATTTCTTCCATTTCTCCAAAATCTCACAATATTTTTACAAATTATCTCATATTTCGTATCTTTTTTCAAAAGCTTTTAAAAGAGTTATATCGTCCGTATAATCTATGTCCGAACCAATAGGCAATCCAACAGAAAGTTTTGTGATTTTTACTCCCGGAAATTTTGAAAGGAACTTTTTTAAAAATATTGATGTGGCTTCCCCTTCTACCGTTGGATTCGTTGCCAGTATAACCTCTTCAACCTCTCCTTTTTTCATAATTCTTTCAAGTTTATCCAAATGAAGATCATCAGGACCAATCCCTTTTAATGGAGAAAGAGCTCCCAACAATACAAAATATTTTCCTTTATAAATTCCTGTTCTTTCTATTGAATAAAGATTATAAGGCTGCTCAACTATACATAATTTTTTAAAATCCCTTTCCTGAGAAGAGCAAATAGGACAAGGATCAGTATCTGTTATATTATTACAAACACTGCAGTAAAAAAGTTTATCTTTAAGATTGGAAATGCTGCTTCCCAACTCATGAAGTTCATCTTTATTCATTTTAAGCAAATGAAATACAATTCTCTGAGATGACTTTCTTCCCAGCCCTGGAATTTTTTTCAATAAATCAATTACTTTTTGAAGTACTTCTGGATACTGATAGCCTACCATAAGCTTATTAAAATAGACCAGGTATATTCATACCGGGAATATTCGGTAACTTTGATTGAAGTTCCTGATCAACTTTTTCAGATGCACTGTTTACTGCTGAGAATATTAAATCCTCTAAAGTTTCAACATCTTCAGGATCAACTATTTCCGGGTCAATTTTGATTGATATGACTTCCTTTTTGCCATTCATCCTTACTTTTACCATGTCTCCACCAGCACTACCTTCAACTTCGAGAGTTTCCATCTCACTTTGAAGCTTTTCTTGCGCATCTTTAACCATTTTAAAAATTTGATTAATATCAATACCTTTCACTTTATCCTCCTGATTTTATTTCAACAATTTCACCTTTAAAAAGTTCAAGGAAATCCTTTATCTTCGGATCCTCCATAATTTTATCCATAGAATTTTTTTTTGAAAAACCCTTTTCAAAACTTACTAAAATAGAGTAATGCTTGCCTACAATCTTTTTTATCATCTCGTTGAGCTTCTCTTTTCCCTTGATTAGCATATCATAAGTAACCTTTCTATTTTCAGGAATTACAAAAATAATTTTACTCTTTTCCATTTCAATTCTAACAATATCCTTTAAAGAATTGCACAAAAAACTTTCTTCATCTTTAGCTTCTTTAATTAGTTTATCTAAAAGGTTGTCTTCTTCCTTTTTTATCTCTGGAGTAGAGTCAAAACGGGAAGAGATGCTATTTTGATGACTAATTTTGGGAGTATTTCTCCCTTTTTTTTCACTTTTAATATCATCTATTTTGTCATTTTTTTTTATATTCTCATTACTATAAACTTCATCAAGATTAATTGCTTCCTGAAGATAGATAAGATTAAGCAAAATAAGTTCAAATAAATACCTTTTGTTAAAACTTTTTCTGAATGAATATTCATATTTTTCAAGTAAATTCAATAACCTTAAAACTGTCAATGAAGAGGTTTTATCCCTGTTTTTATTAAAGAATTCCCTTTCTCTTTCAGAAAAATTCTCGTCAAACTTTCCTGTTTCTTTAAAATAAAGAAAATTTCTTAAAAAATCAAAAAATTGCTTGTAAAAATGATAAAAATCTTCTCCAGATACAAAGATTTCCTCCACAATTTTAATAGCTTCCTTTTTATCTTTGGAAAAAATAGTATTAAAAGTTCTTTCAAGAAGATCATCATCCACAATACCAAGCACGCTGTTTAATGTACTATCGTCAACCTTTTCACTATAAGATACAATCTGTTCAAATAAACTCAAAGCATCTCTCATACTCCCTTCCGAAATCTCGGCAATTCTCCCAATAGCCCAGTCGGAAATCTCTATTCCCTCCTGCTCAGCAACAAATTTCAATCTACCCTTAATTTCCAAAAATGGAATCCTCCTGAAATCAAGTGTTATTGACCTTGAAACAACCGTTGGTAAAACTTTATGAAATTCAGTGGTCGCAAGTATAAAAACTGTATGCTCTGGAGGCTCTTCCAATGTTTTTAAAAGAGCATTGAAAGCTTCATTTGTAAGCATGTGCACTTCATCTATTATTATAACTTTATATCTTCCTTTTATCGGCTTATATTTAACTATCTCCCTGAGTTCTCTTACTTGATCAATTCCCCTGTTTGAAGCTCCATCAATTTCAATAACATCGGGGAAATTCCCCTCTGTAATTTCAATACAATTACTACATTTATTACAGGGCTCAATAGATACTCCCTCTTTACAATTCAGTGCTTTTGCAAATATTCTTGCAACAGAAGTTTTTCCAACCCCCCTCATTCCTGAAAATATGTATGAGTGGTGGATTTTTCCTGTTTTTAGCGAGTTCTGAAGTATTTTCACAACATGAGGTTGATATATTACATCCTTAAAAAACTGAGGTCTATACTTTCTTGCAATTGCCCTGTATTCTGACATTATCTTTTCCTATAATGGGGATACTGGCACGTACAGGGTCTTACTTATCGCTGCTCCCTTCCAGGCCTGACGAGGTTCGTAAGTCTGTACTACCAGTCCCCATAATTTTTTGATTATATCAAACTTATAGTTTTTAGTAAATTTTGAATTATCTTCTCTTAGCTATTTTTAATTTTTTTCTTTCAGTAAATCATTGATAGCTTTTTCTGCTCTCTTCTTTACCCACTGATTTTCATCTTTTTTAAACTTATAAATCACAGAAATAGCTTTCTTCCCCCCGACTCTTTCTACTGCCTCTATATAAGTAATCTTAATATCGGTATTAGTATCACTTAAAAACTTATCTTTATATTCAAATACTTTTTCATCTCCTCTTATGCCAAGGATCTTTACTCCCTCCCTCCTTATTGACCACAATGGATTTTCAACAAGCTTATATATATCTTCATTAGTAAAACTCTCATCCTTTGCTATTAGATTAGAGATAAAATCTCTTATATCCCAGGAAGGATCATTTAAGCCCAATAATAAAATTTCTTTTTTTATCTTTTCATCCAAATTAATAGCTTCTTTATAAATTTCAAGTCTTTTTTCTTTTTTTGTAGTATTTTCAAGTGTTTTTTTTATCTTTTCCAAGTTGCTAAAATTCCCCTCTTCTTCTCCATGCTCCTTTAAAATCCTTTTTAAAACTGCCTTAACAGCAGCATTTTTATCATCTTTAAATTTTTCGTAAAAACCTAAGTCTTTATAACCAGATTCAAACAATACTTTTAAAATATGAGCTCTACGAGCACCTTTTTTTTCACTTGCTTCCTCTTTAAGTTTTTCAATTTCCACCCTTTTCATTAAACACCTCGATTAAATTTTCTTTAATTTATGCCCCATTTTTTCCTTTTTAGTTTTTAAATAATCATAATTTATTTCATTTGGTTCGATTTCAATGGGTATTTGCTCTATAACCTCAAGGCCATACCCCTTTAAAGAAATAAGTTTTTTAGGATTATTTGTCAAAAGTCTCATTTTCCTCACCCCCAATCTCCTTAATATCATAGCACCAATTCCGTAATCTCTCAAGTCTTCTTTAAACCCTAATTTTATATTAGCATCAACAGTATCCAACCCTTGATCCTGTAAAGCATAAGCTTTGATTTTATTCACAAGACCAATCCCTCTCCCCTCATGTTCCAAAAGATAAAGTAAAACTCCTCCTTCCTTGGAAATTCTTTTCATAGCTGTGTGGAGTTGATCTCCACAATCACATCTTTTTGAACCAAAAGTATCGCCGGTAAGACACATAGAGTGAACCCTTACAAGAACAGGTTTGTCTTTTGATATATCTCCAGCTATTAAAGCTACATTCTCTTTCCTTTTGACTTTATCAACAAAAACTGCTATTTCAAAATTCCCGTATTTAGTAGGAAGCTTTGCCCTTGCAACCTCCTCAACCAAAATTTCATTTTTCAGTCTGTATTTTATTATATTGGCAACACTTATAATCTTAATATTAAATTTTTCTGCTATTTTCTCGAGCTGAGGGAGCCGAGCCATCGAACCATCTTCATTCATAATCTCACAAATAACACCGGCTGGTTTTAAACCCGCCAATTTTGAAAGATCTACAGATGCCTCTGTCTGCCCAGCTCTTACCAATACTCCACCATTTTTTGCTCTTAATGGGAAAATATGTCCTGGTCTCGCAAAATCCTCAGGTTTAACATCATCTGAAACAGCTGCCAAAATTGTTGCTGCTCTATCATAGGCAGAGATCCCAGTAGTTGTACCGATTTTATAATCTATTGAAACAGTAAAGGCTGTTCCATACCTTGAAGAATTATCCCCTACCATTAGCGGTAAATCAAGCTCATCCGCTCTCTTGTTTGTCAAAGTCAAACAGATTAGTCCCCTTCCCTCTTTGGCCATAAAATTTACTAATTCAGGAGTTATCTTCTCCGCTGCGACATAAAAGTCTCCTTCATTTTCTCTGTCTTCATCATCAACTATAATAACAGGCTTCCCAGCCTTTACATCATCTAAAACATCTTCAACTTCTGATATTTTCATATTCATCTCCTTGGCATATTATACCAATTATAAATGTATTTTCCAATAATATCCGTTTCAATATTCACTTTGTCCATCTTTTTTAAATACTTAAAATTTGTATTCTCATAGGTTAGAGGGATTACTTCAATCGCAATTTTCAGACCTGAAATATCAGCAATGGTTAGACTTATCCCATTTATAGAAATAGAACCCTTTGGTATTATAAATTTTCTTAATTCTTCAGGAATCCTAAATTCAAATCTATAGCCATTTCCTCTCTTATATTTGCCAAGGAAACTTCCTAAACCCTCAACATGTCCCTGTACAATGTGTCCTGATAATCTATCCCCTATTTTTATAGCTCTTTCCAAATTTACAAAATCTCCTTTTTTTAAAAATCTCAAATTACTTTTTTCAAGTGTTTCCTTGGAGATAAAAAAGCTAAGTACTTCTTCTTCTCTACTCTCCACAGTAAGGCAAACACCATTAATAGCTACACTCTCCCCTACAATAATATCTTGATAATTTTCTTTATCCAACAGAGAAACTTTCAAAACATTACTTTTAAAATCTTCTACTTTTCCTAAACTATCAATTATACCCGTAAACATTTATAACTCCCTCAACTATAACATTATCATCCATATTAAAAGTTTTCCATTTTTTTATAATTTTACTCTCATGAACAGAAGCTATCCTCAAAGAATCAGAATACGAATAACCTCCCCCAAGTATTTTGTTGACAGCAATTTCTTGAATAAAAACATCTACATTCCTTTCTCTTAAAAAAGAAGCTGCTATTTTTGCTCCTCCTTCCACAAGAAGTTTACCAACTCTCATTTTAAAAAGAGTGGAAAGCACCTCAGTAATATTAAGTTCACCTTCTTTATTATTTTCAACTTCTATCACTTTAATGCCATTATCTTTAAGTAAATTTTTTTTGTTTTTATTAGAATTTTTTGAAGTAAAAATAAGGAGATCTCCTTTTTCTCTTGTATTAAACAATTTTGATTTAACCGGAAATTCAAGTTTCGAATCAAGAATAATTCTCTTTATCTTCTTTTCATAACCTTCAAACCTAACTGTAAGTTCTGGATCATCCATCAAAACTGTCCCAATACCCACAAGTATTGCATCATTCTCAGCTCTTAAAAGATGAACATACTTTAATACTTCCTCTGAGCTAATACCCTTAGAGTTCCCATTATATAAGGCAATCTTACCATCAAGAGAAGTTGCTAATTTTAATGTTACATAAGGTCTTTTTTTCCCAACATTGCATAAAAAAGCCTGATTAAGTTCAATGGCTTTTTCTCTTAAAATCCCCACTTCAACTTCCACCCCTTTTTCCCTTAAAATCTCAATACCTTTTACTTTAGGATTAGGGTCCTCATGGGCAACATAAACTTTCTTTATTCCTTTTTCCAAAATAATGTCTGTACATGGAGGTGTTTTCCCTTCATGAGAACAGGGTTCAAGATTCACATAAAGTTCAGCCCCTCTGAAATCAATATTCTCCATCAAACACCTTCTTTCCGCGTGGTACTCTCCAAACTTATAGTGATATGAAGTTGAAATTATCCTTCCATTCTTTACACATACTGCTCCCACCATGGGGTTAGGGCTTGTATAAAGGAATCCTTTTTTAGCAAGTTCAATTGTAAGTTTCATATAGAAATCTTTATTCATTATTCAAAAAGAAGTTTGGCATAATCCTGAGGTGAGAAGAGTTGGATATCTTCAACACTTTCACCGGTACAGATAAATTTAACAGGAAGTGAAAACTCCTTTGCTATCGAAATAATCGTCCCCCCTTTCGCAGTTCCATCCATCTTTGTAAGTACAATTCCTGTGAGATCCGAAAATTTTCTGAATTCTCTTGCCTGAACAATCGCATTTTGCCCAATAGTAGCATCCAAAACAAGTAATACCTCTTTTGGCTCATCAGGGAATTCTCTTTTTATTACTTTAGTTATTTTCTTTAGTTCATTCATAAGATTCTCTTTTGTGTGAACCCTCCCTGCTGTATCTATTAAAAGGACATCATAATTATTTGTTCTATAAGAATTTAAGGCATTATATACCACAGAGGAAGGATCAGCTCCCTTCTCTCCTGAAACAACAGGTATATTAAGCTTGCTTCCCCATTGTTCAAGCTGAATCCCTCCGGCCGCCCTAAAGGTATCAGCAGCAGCAAAAATTACATTTTTCCCTCTATCTTTAAGCAAAGCACCCAATTTTGCAATAGATGTAGTTTTTCCACCTCCATTAACTCCTACAATAAGAGCTATGAATTTCTCATCTTTGTCAAACCAGTTTTTAGAGTCAATACTTAAAGTTTCCACTATCTCTTCTCTCAAAACATTTATTGCCTCTTCCCCCTTTTTCACTCTTTTTCTTATTTTTTTTATAAAATCTTCTACTATATCAATACTAACATCTGAAAGGACTAAAAATTCTTCAAGTTCCTCTAAAATTTCTTCAATATTTCTCCTCGAAAAGATCGAGGATAATCCTCGTTTGAAATTCTCAGATAAATTATTTAATTTACCTTTAAAAATCTGCATGTGAAATTATAATAAAATCCGGGTTTATTTACAATCTTTAATTTAATAAACAAGAAAAGCCCAAATTGACAAATAAATAAACATATGTTATTTTAATAAATGGATAAAAAGGGCAAAGAAAAAAAACTAATTCTTATTGTTGATGATGAAGCTAATATTCGAGAATTAGTAAAAGAGATACTTGAAGAGCAGGGGGGTTATAAAACATTATCTGCATCAAATGGGAAAGAGGCATTAGAATTATTTTTAGAGAATAAGGATAAAATTTCAATAATTATGTCTGACATAAAGATGCCTATAATGGATGGGCTAGAATTCCTTAGAGAAGTAAAAGCCATTGACCCAGCTGCAGTTGTAATAATGATATCAGCACTTAATGATATAAAATCTGCTATAAATGCGATGGACAGAGGGGCATACACTTATATTACAAAACCATTTAAAATCACAGAACTTCTCATTGTGGTAAAAAGAGCTATTGAAAAGAGAAAACTTTTACTTGAAAATAAAAGATACCAACTCCATCTTGAAGAATTGGTTGAGGAGAGAACAAAAGAGCTTGAGAAAGCGTACAAAGAATTAGATGAGATTTTCAATTCTACTCTCATTACCTTAGTAAATGCTCTCGATGCAAGGGATACTGAAACAGAAGGGCATTCTGAGAGAGTTACTTACTATACTCTTGAATTAGCAAAGCTCATGGGAATAACAGATAAGAAATTTTTAAAAACCCTAAAAATAGCTGCGCTTTTACATGATATAGGGAAAATAGGAATTCCAGATAGTATTCTAAGAAAACCCGGAAAATTAACAGAGGAAGAGTGGCAAATAATGAAACAGCATTCCCTTTTAGGATATAAAATAATAAAAAACATAAAACAATTAAATGATGTAGCCCAAATTGTGCTTCACCACCATGAAAAATACGATGGGAGTGGTTACCCAGTTGGTTTAAGAGGTGAAGAAATTCCTCTTGGTTCCAGAATTTTTGCAGTAGCTGATACTATGGATGCTATGACATCTGATAGGCCTTACAGAAAAGCTCTAACTTTTGAACAAACAGCGGAGGAATTAAAAAAGTGGAATGGCAAGCAATTTGATCCTCAAGTAGTTGAAGCATTCTTTAAAAAGCCGATAGAAGAGTGGAAAAAACTAAGAGAGCAATTAAGAGATAGCTCTCTTTCAACCTTTGAAGATCTCTATTTTTATGATAAACACATAGAGGACAAATAGTTCGGCAAACTTTTCTTTGTTTGGAATTATAAGAACAGTCAAAAAATGAATATTAAAAGGGAGCCAATGATAGATAGTTCAAAAGCACATTCATTATAATGTTACAAACATAAGATTTAGCTTTAAAGTATAGAGTAAAGAATAACCAAGAAAACAAAGTAAAATAAGCGATAGTTCTAGTTATTGCGGTATATTTATTATACAGCCTAAATATCTGTTTTTCCTTTAATGAAATATTTTACTTTTTCTGCTATAATTTAGCACTTTTATTTCAAGGAGGATTAATATGAAATTATTAATTACAGGTGGCGCAGGCTTTTTAGGATACCATCTTGTAAATGAATTTTATAAAAAAGGGGTAAAGGATATTGACATTTTGGATATAGCTGATTATATTAAAGAAGAGTATCCCGAAGAAACAGGTTATTTTAATGTTGATGTAAGAGATAGAGATAAACTTGAAGAAGTAATTAAAAATGGGAAATACGATTTTATAATCCACGCAGCAGCAGCTTTGCCACTGTGGAAGAAAGAAGATATATACACAACAACAATAGATGGGACAAAAAATGTCCTTGAATTTGCAAAAAAGCACGGAGTAAAAAGGGTAACATATATCTCCTCTACAGCTGTTTACGGAGTGCCTAAATATCATCCAATCTATGAAAATAGCCCCCGAGTAGGAGTTGGTGCTTATGGAGAGGCCAAAATCAAAGCAGAGGATATCTGTTTTGAAGCTCAAAAGGATATGATTATATCAATTATAAGACCTAAAACCTTTATAGGAACAGCAAGATTGGGAGTTTTTCAAATTCTTTACGATTGGGTTGAAAGCGGGAAAAGTATACCTGTAATTGGAAATGGAAAGAACAGATACCAATTACTGGAAGTTGAGGATCTTACAGAGGCAATCTATTTAACATTAACTGAAGATAAACAAAAAGTAAACGATGTATTTAATGTCGGAGCTGAGGAGTTTAAAACTGTTAGGGAAGATGTAGGGGCTTTATGTGATTATGCAAAAAATGGAGCAAAGGTAATGCCAATTCCATCAATATTGGTAAAGCCTCCCCTTGTTCTTTTTGAAGCTTTAAGGCTTTCTCCTTTATATAAATGGGTTTATGGCACTGCTGATAAAGAGTCTTTCGTATCAGTTGATAAAATCAAAAAAACTCTCGGGTGGAAAGCAAAATATTCAAATGCACAAGCTTTAATCCGCTCATATCAATGGTATCTTGACAACAAAGACAAAATAAAAGATGTTGGTGTAACTCACCGGGTTGGATGGGATCAAGGAATTTTAAAATTCTTCAAAAAATTTCTTTAATTAAATTACTTCTTCTCATCAATAAAAAGAGAAGGTTCCTCTGTTTGTGTAAAGAGATTATTTAAGTTTTTCGAAATGTTCTGAGTAACAGCTATCTTTTTCTTTAAGAGTTCAATTTTTTCCTCTATCCTTTTTTCTATCTCTTTCCCTTTTTCAAAAAGTTCTTTAAGAAGAAGCTTCTCTTCTCTTCTCAGCTGTTTTCCCTCTAATTTTTTTACTATTTCATTATTTTCAGCGGCAATTTTCTCCACTCTACTCCACTCCTCTCTTTCAGCTGCTTTCTCTTTTTCCCTAAAATTATGCTTTAGTCTCTTTAGAAGTTCCTCTACCTCAACCATACGACTCTCATCCATATAATTCTAATCTCTTTTCCTGAGAATTATTAATTGAAGAAATATTAGCAGGAGAAGTTGAATTATCTTTACTTCCCTCTTTTTTTCTCCTTATCATTTCCTTCCAAGTTTGATGGAGCTCTCTGAATATATTCTCTACGGTTTCTAACTTTTTCAAATCATTGGAATAATTAAACTCACTCAATTCCTTTGTTGAAAAGAGGTAAAGGCTATCAAGATTTTTTGCTATCACCCCTCCCTTTTCAAAATCAAGAATCGAGCGTAAATAGGAGATAATATCAATAACTCTGTTTACTTTTTCAACCTTTGATTCAATATCCCCCTTTTGCAAAAGTTCCCTAATTTCGCTTAAAAATCTTAAAGTGCCACTGTATATAAAGGCAATAAGCTCATC
>CAZWJH010000027.1:22255-26350 GCA_964634755.1 uncultured Clostridia bacterium | reverse complement strand
ACCACGCCTGTAAAATTGCGGAAACTCTGTCATTCCAGCTACTTATATTTAAAGGGGTTCCGCTTATTAAAACCACAACTATATTGGGGTTAACTTTAAGGAGTTTTTCAATTAATTCATTTTGATTGGGAATTTCCATACTATCCCTGTCTCTGCTCTCTGTTTCAAAATGAGGAGAAAGTCCGAGGAAAACAATCACCAGATCGCTCTTTTTAGCTATATTAATTGCCTTTTGAACGGGATTGTCCCCCGGAATATCCCATCCAAATTTAAACTCAGAAATTGACCATGAAGAGGAATATTCAATCTTTAATTTATACTTATTCCCTTTAATTAAGTTAACATCAACTGTTTTTAAATTTATTTCAAAAGTTTTTTCCGGATTTTTCCACCTTTTTAAAATGAGTTTTCCATTTAAATAAACGCGGATTCCACCATCGGATAAAAATTTTAATCTGTATTTTCCACTTACGGGGGGAAGAAGCTCTGTTCGCCATCTTACTGAAAACTCATTGCTATCATTTCCTTTTCCAAGATCAAGCTCCGGAAGATCATAAGACCAATTGAAGTAAAGTTCTCTGTCTATCCTTTTCATTGCAGGTTTCCCCTTTAAATTTCTGTTAAGAAAATACTCACCTAAAAAACCATTTTTATTATTATAGTTAACAAATTTTTCGGATACAGGAAGAACATCCCCTTTGATACTTGTTCCGGGGGCATAATAAATTTTGATTTTCTTACCATTTAAATAATTTTTAATTCCTTTTAAAGGAGAAATTGAATAAAAAGGCCTTACATAAGCACTACCCCCGCCACCTGTTCTTGCATACTTGGCATTCGGGCCCACTATTGCAATGGATTTTATTTTGTTTAAATCAATTGGAAGGGTGCTGTTGCTGTTTTTTAAAAGAACCATTGACTCTTCGCCCACCTCTTTTGCAAGTTTTTTATGGGATAAGACAATTTTTTTTATTTCAGATTTTCTCTTTTTCTTAAAATCTTTGCCCAACATATTCATCTTTACCATTACTTTTAAGATTCTTCTGACTTTATCGTTAATTAGTTCTTCACTTATCTTTCCATCCTTTACTGCTTTTAGTAGTTTGTCAGAGAAAAATTTGCCGTAGGGCATCTCAATATCAAGACCTGCCTTTGCACTCTTGATTGTACTGTGGGTTGCTCCCCAATCTGAAACTACAAAACCTTTGAAACCCCATTCATTTTTTAAAATATCAGTTAAAATGTACTTGTTGGCAGAGCAATAATCTCCGTTTACCTTATTGTAAGCAGACATTACACTCCAAACACCGGCTTTTTTTACGGCTTTTTTAAAAGCTTGCATATAAATTTCTCTTAACGCCCTTTCGCTTACTATGACATCTATTTTAGTCCTATTCCATTCCTGATTATTTGCGACATAGTGTTTAACGCAAGATATTACTCCGGTATCCTGAACTCCCTTTATAAAACCGACCGCAATTTCCCCTGCAAGATATGGATCCTCTCCATAACTTTCAAAATTTCTACTTCCGACAGGTATTCTATGAATATTAACACAGGGAGCTAAAAATACATTTCGCCCATAAGCTTTAAGCTCCTCAGCCATTGCTTTACTTACTTTATAAACTGTTTCAGGGTTCCATGTCGCAGCAAGAGCAACAGGTGCTGGAAATGCTGTAGCTCTTCCCCATCTAATCCCTGCAGGGCCATCACTCATTTTTAAAGGGGGAATTTCAAGTCTTTTAATACCTGACACTTCAAAGCCATGCCCGTGCAGAAGCAATATTTTTTCTTTAAGGGAAAATTTTTTTAAAATTTTAGCAATCCTGTATTCCAGTATTTTGTGATTTCCTAAATTTGCATTAATTAAGATTGAGGTAAAAAACAAGATACAAATAAATAAGAGTAATATTCTTTTTTTCATTCTTTTTCTCCATAGTTTTTTATCTTATAAGAATATTTTTATTTAAAAGTAATGTCAAGATTATTGACATAAGTGAAATATAATAATAAAATTTGGCATTGGAGGTTGCTCATGTTTAAATGTTTAAAAGATTAAAAATAGTAACAAAAGTAAATTTAATCGTAATTTTAGGTTTTTTAACTATTATTTTTATTCTTGAGTTAAATCAAGACAAAGTTGTAAGCTCCTTTGCAAAAAAATATGTTGAAAAAAATGTCCAGAAAAGAGTAAAATCTCTTGTGGATAGCGAACTTTTAGCACTGAAAGCATATTACAACAAGATGAAAAAAGATGGATTGCCAGAAGAGAAGATTAAAAAAAATCTTATGGGATTTATAAGCAACTCGAAGTATGGTAACTCTGGATACTTCTGGATTAATGATTTCAATGGAGTGATGCTTGAACATCCTACTGAAAAGTTAAAAGGAGCTAATCTTATAGAGCTACAAGATAAAAATGGTCTTTACATGATCAAAGAAACAGTTAAGGTTGCGAAAGAGAAAGGAGAAGGGTTTGTTAATTATTACTGGCCAATGCCTGGAAAAGACAAGCCTCAGCTTAAAATTAGTTTTGTAAAAGTTTTTAAACCTTACAAATGGATAATTGGTACTGGAGAGTACTATCAAAACATAAAAAAAGAGATAGAGGACGAAGCTCTTTGGGTTGCTAAATTTGAAAAAAAAGAAATAGTAAAAGGTATTTTAATAGCCGTTATTTTTTCTGCTTTTATACTAATTGCATTATTAACCTTTTTCAGAAAAAGCTTTATTAATCCTTTAAATTCTCTTAAAGAAAAAATATTAAAAATTAAAAACAACTTTGATTTAACAATAAATCTTGATACGGAGAGGAAAGATGAAATTGGTATAATTCAGAATGCATTAAGAAATTTAGTAAATTCATTTTCTGAGATTATTTCCAATATAAAAAATAATGCGGCAACAGTCTCCTCTGCTTCTACAGAGTTATCTTCTACTGCAGAAGAGCTTTCAGCAACATCCGAAGAGCAAGCAGCGCAATCCGCATCTGTTGCCTCAGCGATGGAAGAACTTACAGCTACTATTGAAGATAATCAGAGAATGACGGAATCTTCAAGTGATAAAGTTGAAGGAATGGTTGAAATTACAAATCAGAGTTCAGAAGCTATGGCTAAAACCATTGACTCAATTGTAACAATTTCTGAAAAATCTGCAGGGCTTTCAGGGGTTATTAATGAATTTGGTGAGTCTGCAAAAGGAATTGGTGAAATTTTAAAAGTTATAATTGATATTTCTGATCAAACAAATCTTCTTGCTTTAAACGCAGCAATTGAGGCTGCAAGGGCAGGGGAAGCTGGTAGAGGCTTTGCGGTTGTGGCAGACGAAATAAGGAAACTTGCAGAGAGAACTGCAAAATCTATTAAAGAGATAGAGGAAATAACAAAGAAAATACAGAGAAGAGCAGAAAGTGCTGTAGTAGCAATGGATGAATCTCTTGAAGCAATAGAACAGGGAGTGAGGCTTGCTGAAAAAAGTAGAGAAATGCTTGATAAAATAATTCAAAGTTCAAGTGAAGTTCAGGAGATTACAACAGCAATTTCAACAGCAACCACAGAGCAGTCAGCAACCGTAAAAGAGGTTAATCTAAATGTTCAGGGTATAGCTCAGGGGACAGAGCAATCACTTCAAGCAATATCACAAATTGCAGTAACAGCTAACGATCTTTCAACTCAAGCTGAGCAATTGAAAGAAGAGGTGGAAAAGTTTAAAGTATAAGAGAAAAAATAAAATATCTTAATTTTTAAAAATTTTCTATTGATTTTTTTTTAATAAAAAAAGTATTATTTAGATATAATGAGAAAGTATTTTTTTATGTTTTTTATTTTTTTGTTGGTTGAAAGTTTTATTTATGCTGGAAATTTGGAGACAAATTTTAACATTGTCTTTGATGCTGAATACTTAAGCAATATTGATGATGTGGTTGAGCACTATGCTGTTAATAGTCCAACTAATTTTCTAACAAATGTTTCTCAAACTAATTTTTCAATCTCATCAAAGTTAATAAATGAAAAAGATAGGAAATTAGATGGGGTTCTTGAATTTGATTTTATGGGAGATAATGGTTTTGAAATTGTCAGTGCTTACTTAAATTAT
>CAZWJH010000027.1:0-22155 GCA_964634755.1 uncultured Clostridia bacterium | reverse complement strand
ATTTGATTTTATGGGAGATAATGGTTTTGAAATTGTCAGTGCTTACTTAAATTATAAGACTTCTAACTTTTATGTAAAAGCTGGAAAATCTGAAAGTTTGGTGGCTACTACTGAAAAGAGCCTTGATTATGATGGGTATTATTCAACCGGCGGTATTCAAACAGGAGTTTTAGCAAATATGAGGCAGCTTCAAATTGGGTTATTAAAAAATGAATTGAAATTTTCCATTTTAATTACGGATGAGTTACCATCTGCTGGTGGAGTAGAAGCAATAAGTTATTATCTTAAGCAGCCAGCATTGGAATTAGCTCTTAGCTTTGAAAAAGATTCATTTAACTCCAAGGTAGCATCTCATTTTGCAAAAATAAACACAGAAACAGAAAATTCTTTTAATACTCTCTTAATAATGAATGAAACTAATGTTAATATTAATAACTCTTTTAGATTTAAAATTTCAGGTTTTTACTCGGAAGCTGGTTCTCAGTTCTTTGTTGTAGAAGAAATGTTTGACTTTTATTTCTTGGATGGAAAAATTAATACTGTAAAAAACTATGGAAGTTATGCACAGCTAATTTGTTCATTAGACAAAAGTTCTTTTTGGATTGGAGCAGGAGGCTTTTTCACTAAAAACGATGATGTGGAAAATTTAAAAAGTATTAATGTAAATTTTTTAAAGTCAAACACAAGAATAAGCGCCGGAATTGAATATGAAGTATTGCCAAATACAATGGTATCTTTTGAGTACTCAAAATTTTCAACTAAAAGAATTGAAAACAAATTGTTAAATAAATACATAGGAAATTCTTTTCATTTTCAAATTTCTATAGAATTTTAATCGGATTTAAGAAGGAGTCAAGTATAAAGAATGAAAAAGTGGATTGAATTTCTGATTTTTGTAGAAGAGAGTAGAGAAATGCTTGAGAAAATTATAAAGAGTTCAAATGAGGTTCAGGAGATTACAACAGCAATCTCAACAGCATCAACATAGCAGGCAGCTACTGTAAAAGAGGTAAACTTAAATGTTCAAGGTATAGCTCAAGGGACAGAGCAATCACTTCAGGCAATATCACAGATTGCAGTAACAGCTAATGATCTTTCAACTCAAGCTGAGCAATTGAAAGAAGAGGTGGAAAAGTTTAAAGTATAAGAGAAAGAATAAAATATCTTAATTTTAAGATATATTTTTTTGCCGATTGTTGACAGGTTTGATATAATTTTTCTATGAAAAAAAGGGCTTTGAGTTTATTATTGATTTTACTCATAGGTAGTTTTTTGTTCTCAGCTAATTCAAATACTGTGTCCGTAAGTATAAAACCTCTTGAGCTTATAGTAAAACAGATTGTTGGAGATTCCGTTAAGGTTAATCTCATAGTTCCTCCGGGAAGCTCGCCTCACACTTTTCAATTAACAATAAAAGAAGCTGTTAAACTGAATAAGTCCGATGCTCTTATTGTGGTGGGAGCCGGGCTTGAACTATGGCTTTCAAAAACTAAAAAGGGCTTTTACAAAAAAAAGAGGCTCTTTAAATTTTCCGATTATTTTAAAAATTTTATCGGAAAAGATAAAAGAAAAAATCCGCATCTTTGGCTTTCTTTAAAGAGAATTATAAATATAATTCCCGAATTATCCGATTTTTTAAAAAGGATTTATCCGAAAAAAGGAGAGATTTTTGAGAAAAACACAGGTGTTTTATTAACAAACCTGAGAAAGCTTGATAAAGAGCTTGAAAATAGGTTTAAAACAGTGAAAATTAAAAAGGTTGTAATGTATCATCCTGTATGGGCGTATTTTTTACAGGATTATAAAATAAATAATATTGATACGATTGAAAAAAAGCCAGGAGAGTCTCCATCTCCGAAAAGGGTTGTTGAGATTATTAGCAAAATAAAAAAGGAGAAAGTGAAGGTTATAATAGGAGAGCCAAATGTTTCTGAAAAATGGGTTAAAATGATAGCAAATTCAAGCGGAACAAAGGTTTTAATTTTGGATCCATTGGGATTTTCCAAAAATATAAAAACTTATGCTGATTTGATAAATTATAATGCAAATCTCTTACTACATTATCTGAAATGAGCGAATTTATACTTGAAATAAAAAATCTTGAGGTAAGATACAGAGATGAGATTGCATTATCCGGAATTAATCTAAAAATAAAAGAGGGTGACTTTGTTGCAATTTTAGGACCGAATGGAGCCGGAAAGTCAACACTACTTAAGGCTGTTTTGGGAATAATAAAACCTTCGAAAGGGAAGATTAAAATATTCGGCAAAAGTATAACAGAGCTTGACAGAAAATTAATTGGCTATGTTCCGCAATATATGAGTGAAAACAGTGCAATTCCTCTGAGAGTGATTGATATTGTGAAAATGGGAAGATACCCGCATCTTGGGGTTTTAAGATATCTTAAATCTGGAGATTATGAAAAAGTTGATGAGATAATAGATTTTTTAAATATTAATGATATAAAAAACAAACTCTTTTCAGAGCTTTCGGGAGGACAAAAGCAGAGGGTATTAATTGCAAGGGCACTTGTAAATGAGCCAAAACTTCTGATATTGGATGAGCCAACAACAGGTCTTGATGTAAACAGCTCTGAAGGGCTTTATGGAATGCTGAATAATCTTCATAAAAAATATAAGCTTACGATTCTTCTTGTAACTCACGATGCTATGGCTGTCTCTGATATGGTAAGCTCTGTTGCATGCCTAAACAAAAACATAGCAGTTCACGGGAAACCGGAAGAGGTTTTAACAGGAGAGAACCTTCAATGTCTTTACGGAAAACATTATCTTATTTTCGGACATGGTAAAATTCCGCATATGGTTGTAAAAAAGATAAAGAGAGATAATGGAGATAATTGATCTCTTAAAATTACCATTTTTCCAGAATGCCATTATAGCGGGTGTTATTGTAGGTATTTTAACTGCTGTTTTAGGCACTTTTGTTGTTTTAAGGAGAATGTCTTTTATAGGGACGGGAATAGCACACTCTGCCTTTGGCGGAGTTGCATTGGGTATTTTAATAGGTATTGACCCATTTGTATCCGCCCTGACTTTCTGTATATTCACAGGTTTTTTAATAGCTTTTACTTCAAGAAAATTTAATATAAGTGAAGATAGTGCGGTGGGAGTTTTCTTCCCTGCAATGATGTCTTTGGGTATAATTCTTCTTGCTTTTGTAAAAGGTTACAGCCCTAATCTTTTGTCATACCTTTTTGGTGATATTTTATTGGTCTCAAAAACAGATATAATTATTTCTTTAATTGTTTTCTTTATTGTTATTATTTTTATATCTGTTTTTTACAGGGAAATGACCTATATTACCTTTGATTCTGAGTTCTCCAAAGTCATAGGAATTCCTGTTGAAATATATGATTATTTTTTTATCTCTCTTATAAGCTTAGCTGTTGTAATTTCCATTAAGATAGTCGGAATTATTCTTGTTTCAGCCCTTTTGGTAATTCCTCCTCTGTCAGCTCTTAAATTTAGCAGAAACTATATTGCTTATATAATATTATCAGTGAGCGTTGGAATAATTGTAAACATAGGAGGGGTAATAGTCTCTTATTATCTTAATATGCCTCCGGGGGCAACCATAGTCATTTTTGCGACTTTAATATTTCTGTTGTCTCTTTTTGCTTATACTCTCAAATCAAATTAGATTATATTTATATTACAATTTAAATATTTAAAGAAACTTAGAAACGATTAATTTACTTTTTTTAAAAAAATAAATAAAAACACTTGACAAATCTTAGAATTGTAATTATATTACAATTATGATTAAATATTTTGTAGGAGATATATCAAAAATATTAAATGTTAGCACATCAACAATAAGATTCTGGGAAAGAGAAGGTTTAATAAAAAGCAAAAGGTCAAAAGGTCGTTTCAGATACTTTACGGAAGATGATTTGGAAACTTTGAAAAAAATTAAATCCTTAAAAGATAAGGGATACAAAAGTGAGGCTATAAAAGAGATTTTGAAGATTGGTAAATCAGATACCAGTGATGAAATACTAAAAAGAGAAAAGATCGGTGATAAGATAAAGAGATTAAGACAGAGAAATAAAATCTCTGTAAAAGAACTTGCCAAAAAAACAGGACTTTCTGTTTCATTTTTAAATTTGGTGGAGCAGGGGAAGACTAACCTTTCCGTGGGAAATTTGAAAAAAATTGCAAATGCCTTAAATGTTAATACTCTATACTTTTTTCCTGAAGAAGGAATTCCAAGAGAACTTATTAGGGCAGGGGAGAGAAAGTCTATTTTTATGGATATAAAAGGTGTGAGGATGGAACTTCTTGCAGAGGGAAACACAGCTATGGAGCCTCACCTGTTTTATATTGAACCGGCGGCAGGAAGTGAGGAATTTTACACACACAAAGGGGAAGAATTCATCTATGTTTTAATGGGAAAACTTAAGATTTGTATTGAAAGGAAAACAGAGTATATTCTTTGTCCGGGAGATAGCCTCTATTTTGAAAGCACGAGACCTCATAAGTGGATAAATCCTACTGATAACATGACTGTTGTAATCTGGGTAAACAATCATTTATAATAAAAAGAGAGGTAATGTAATGAAAGGAAATTTTGGAAAAATTTTAAAAATTAATTTAAGTAGTAAAAATTATACTGTTGAAACTCTTGATTTTAAAATTTATGAAGAATATATTGGTGGAAAAGGCTTGGGAACATACTTGTTGCTGAGGGAAAACCCCACAGGTGTTGACCCTCTTTCCCCTGACAATAACCTTATTTTAACCATAGGGCCAGCAATAGGTACACAGATCTGGGGAGCAAACAGATACGCAGCTTTTACAAAATCACCATTAACAGGGCTTTATGCTGAATCATACTCCGGAGGAAAAGCTTTTTTAAATATAGCTAAAACAGGATATGATGCTATTGTAATTAAAGACAAATTAAAAGATTTGGGATATCTTATAATTAATGATGAGAAGGTGGATTTTATAATAGATAAATCTTTGAAGGAAAAGGATGCCTTTGAAACAGAGAGGATATTAGAAGAAAAGTATAATGATAAAAAAGCGTCGGCAATTACAATAGGGGTTGCGGGAGAAAATCTTGTGAAGTTTGCATATGTTAACAATGATTACGGAAGATCACTTGGGAGAACCGGAATTGGTGCTGTGATGGGTAGCAAAAACCTTAAAGCCATTGTTTTTTACGGAAATCAAAAAAAGGAAATATATTCACACAATTATCTTAAAGAGTTTAATAAAGATTTGCTAAAGAGAGGTAAGGTTCATCCGGTATTTCAGTCATACAGAAAATACGGAACCTCTCTGACAGTGGGTTTTACAACAAAATTTAATGCATTTCCTTCAAGATATTGGCAGGAAGGAACAGTGCCTTTTGTTGGTAAAATAAATGGTGATGCTCTTCTTGATACACTTGAAGTTAAGCCGGAGTCTTGCGGATACTGCTTCATAGGTTGTACAAGAAAAAGTAAAGTGAAAACAGGAAGACATAAAGGACTTGTGCTTGACGGTCCCGAATACGAAACAATTAATGTTTTCGGAGGATTGGGTTTAGTTAATGATTTGAATGAAATTGCGTATTTAAATGATCTTTGCGATAAACTTGGAATTGATACTATAACAGCAGGAAATATTATAGCTTTTGCGATAGAAGCCTACAAGAGAGGAAAAATCAATTATAAAATTGATTATGGTGAAGTTGACAGAATGGCAGAGCTCATTACTATGATTGCTTATAAAGAGGGAATAGGAGAACTTTTATCAGAAGGTGTTAAAAAGGTTGCTGAAGAGCTTGGACTTTCTGAGATAGCTATCCATGTAAAAGGACTTGAACCCCCCGGATATGATCCGAGAGTTTTAAAGGGTATGGGACTCGCTTTCGGAGTTTCTGACAGAGGAGCCTGTCATTTGAGAACAACATTTTATAAACCGGAGCTTGCAGGAATAATTGCTCCTGAGCAGATAAAAAACAAAGCAAAGCTTTTGATTGAATACGAAGATAGACTTACTATTTACGATACGCTAATACTCTGCAGATTTTTCAGAGATATAGTTTATTATGATGAGCTTAATGCTATTTTTAAAAGTCTTACCGGTTTGGATTATAATGAGAATGATTTTAGAAGAATAGCAAAAAATATAACAGATATGGCTCGGGAGTTTAATTTAAGAGAGGGAATGAAACAGCCGGAAGATGATATGCTCCCTGAGATCTTTTTTAAAACTCCTTATGATGAAAAATCACTTACAAAAGAAGAATATAAAAAGCTTTTAAAAGACTATTATGAACTTAAAGACTGGGATGTAAAGGTAGAGTAGGGGATGTCGGCGTGCCGACACTATTCTTCTTTTTTATTATTATCGAGAACTTTTCTTATAACTGATGCTAATTTTGTAAATGTAAGAGGCTTTATAATAAATTCTTTGAATCCTAAGGAAAGAGCCTTTTCTCTGTCTATTTTATCACTATAACCTGTACACAATATTACTGGAATGTTATCTCTTATTTTTAAAATTTCTT
The DNA here is from genome assembly GCA_964634755.1 of uncultured Clostridia bacterium. Lineage (GTDB taxonomy): Bacteria > Acidobacteriota > Aminicenantia > JAMOAD01 > JAMOAD01 > JALXDT01. The sequence continues at coordinate 15,633 of CAZWJH010000027.1, read as the reverse complement.
GTCCCAATTTGTCTCCAAGCATTTTTGGCATAGTTTGATCTGTTATTACAATATCAAATTCATTCGGATTGTTTTTAAATATTTCAAGTGCTTCAATGGGATCAGAAACCCCTCTGACTTTATACCCTAAATCACTTAAACCTTCTATAATAGCATCAACAATAAATTCTTCATCATCAACAAAAAGAAGTCTCTCTTTACCTCTTATATTATGAGTAATATTTTCTTTTGATATTTTAATCTCCTCTTTTTTTGAGCTAATAGGGAGAAGAATTGTAAAAGTTGTTCCTTCACCTAATTTGCTTTTAACATCTATAAAACCTCGGAGGTTTTTAATTATTCCAAATACTATGGATAATCCGAGACCTGTACCGGATTTTTTATCTTTGGTGGTAAAAAATGGATCAAATATTTTACTTAATGTTTCATTGTCCATTCCTGTACCCGTATCCGAAACAATTAGTTTTAAATACTCTCCTTCTTTGACTTCCGGCATATTTTGAGAATCTATATCAACTTTTTCCGCTTTTATAGTAAGAATTCCTCCTTTTTCAGCCATAGCATCCCTTGCATTAGAGGAAAGATTTACAATAATTTGAGATAAATCAGTTTCACTTGCGTAAAGAAAAATATTATCAGAAATATTCAAATCTACTTTTACTTCAATATTTTTAGGCATAACATCCTTTATTAAACTTATACTTTCTTCAAGTTTTTCTTTAATATTAATGTATTTTTTTTGAATCTGTTTGGCCTGTCTGCTGAAAGTAAGTATCCTTGAGACAAGCTCTTTTGCTCTTACGGAAGCTTTTTTTATATTTTCCAAATACTTTATTATACTTTCAATACTTTCATTATTAATTCTATTAACATTCTCTAATTTTTTCAAAGAAAGATCTGTGTAACCTAATATTGCATACAGTATATTATTAAAGTCATGAGCAATACCAGCTGCTAATGTTCCCAAAGATTCAAGCCTCTGCATTTGATAGAACTGCTCCTTAATTCTCTTAAACTCCGTAATATCTTCTTTAAGACCTATGAAATTTATAATATTCCCATTATTATCAATAATAGGACCAATGATTGCTTTTTCCCAGTAAAGTTTGCCGCTCTTTTTTTTGTTTAAAAATTCACCTTCCCAAATTTCCCCTGATGTTATTTTATTCCAGAGAACTTTATAAAAACTCTCATCATGCCTCCCGCTTTTTAATATCCTTGGATTTTCACCGACAGCTTCTTCAAAAGAGTATTCAGTTAAATTACAAAAAAATGGATTTACATACTCAATAGTTCCATTTTTATCTGTGATTACAACCGAAATAGGAGCTTGTTCAACTGCCATTTTTAATTTTAAAAGCTCCTTTTCTCTTCTTTTTCTTTCAGAAATATCACTTATTATTGCAACTAAAGCTTCTTTCCCTTTATATATAAATTTTCCTCCTTTTACCTTTATATCAAATAAGCTTCTATCTTTTCTAATATCAACAGATTCAGCTTCAAAAAAACCCTTTTCTGAAACATCTTTTAAAAATTTATTAAATAAATGCTGGTAATCAGGATGAACTATATCTTTTCCGGAAAGTTTCTTAAACTCTTTTCTCGAATAACCGTAAAGTTCACAGGCTGCTTTATTCACATCAAGAATATTGCCATTTAAATCAAAGATTAAAACAGCATCGGGTATGTTGTCATATATTGAATAATATTGATATTTTATTTCAATTAATTTTATTAGGAAAATTAGAATAATTGAAACAAATATTCCAATTAACAAAATGTTGTTTTTTTCTGCCTGTAAACTAAAATAAAATGCAGAAGATATAATAAGAACTAAAAAAGCGATTAAATATTTATAATATTTTATCATTTTTTTATATAAAATTATAGATTAAAATTGCCTTTTTGTAAAGGGGGAAATTTACTTTACTTCAAATTTATATACTTTTTCTACTGATTTATCTCTTAAATGATCTTTTATTACTGCAATAAAAGTATAACTGCCTTTGGGAAAGTCTGTTATTCTGTTGGTTATATAAAAAGGAATTGTGGGGTAGGGGTAAGTTCTCTTCATTGTCACCCAATTTACTTTTTCAAAAAGTGTTTTGCCTGTTTTATTATCTATAATCTTTGCATCTTCGCTTACCCAAATAAAATAACCTGATTTGGTTTTCGTAATTTTATAACCGACTGGCTCCATATATATGTAAAGAGGCTCTCCTTTAAAAAGAGTATTATCTGTATTCTTTTTTATATATTGACCAAAGCCAAATTCCTTTTCTATTAGAGTGAAATTTTTAATCTGAAATGATTGTGAATTTTTAATCATCATAATTGCATCGTACATATTAACCAATGCTGCATTGTAATTATTTTGCTCTACAAGATTCAAAGCATTTTGGATTTTTGTTTTGATTAATTGGTTAGATGAGTAAAGAGGGATAAACATAAAAACAATGATAATTGAAACAATAATAATTTTTTTCATTTTCCTCCTCCTTTTTTATATAAATTAAAAGTTTACATAATATATATTATGCGAAGTTTTATATTATTTTTTTAACTTACTCTTCTATCTTTATTTTCAAACCTTTTAATATAGCTAAAGCAAGGTTTATTATAAGAGCTCCTATTAATCCTCCGATAAATCCCAATATCGCAAATATCAAAGGAAAAATAATTATCCCTGCGACACCTAAGCCGGCAAGTACTGAACTACTTCCTTCAAAGCTATGTGCAAAAGTTGCTCCAATGCTTGCAATAATCATAATAATAAATCCGTAAAACAATCCAATAAAACCATATAAGATTGCTCCTAATGCTCCGAAACTCAATGGATCAATACTTTTGAGTTTTACTTCCTTCTCCATTTTTCCCTCCTAAGTATTATTTATATTAAAATAATCATTAATTATCATTGTTAATTTTTTGAAATTAATGGGCTTCAATACTATTTTTTTTACATTTTTTGTCCTCAAAAGATATTCTAATCCTTCATCAATAAAACCTGTTAATACATAAAAAAGTGAATTAATTTTAATATCTTCTTCGCTAATTTTTTTAATAAGCTCATCCCCTCTTAAATTTGGCATTATAACATCAAGTAAAACCAAATCATATTCATTCTTTTTTAAAAGCTCGTAAGCTTCTAAACCATCCTTAGCTGTATCACTTTTTACGGAAAAGCTTTCATAAAGGAGCTCTCTTATATTTTCTCTGATTTCATCTTCATCATCCACAACCAATACTTTAAGTTTACTTATATCTTTCTGCTTAATAACAGATTCAATTTTATTTTTTTTATTTTTCTCCTTAGATACCTTTCTTTTTGTTTTGGTTTTACTAATTGGAATTAAAATATCAAATTTTGTCCCCTCCCCTATTTTTGAATTAACAAATATCATCCCGCCTAAACTTTTTACATAATTATAAGCAACCGTTAGACCTAAACCGGTTCCTTTGCCTCTTGGTTTTGTTGTAAAATAAGGCTCAAAAATTCTGTTAATAATACTGCTGTCAATACCTTTTCCATTATCCTTGATAGTTATCACAGCATATTTTTTATTATTATAGATTTTATTATATAAAATAATGCTTATCTTTCCATCCTTAATACCTTTTTCATTTATTGAATCCATTGCATTAACTATAAAGTTCATCAAAACAGATGACATCATAGAGGATTCTGCAAATACCAAGTCATTTTCAGAATTATTAATAAAAGAAAGTTCAATACCTTTTGTAATATTTCTCGTAATATCAACTAACTCAAGAATTACATTACTAAGGCTAATAATGTCTTTTCCAAGTAATTCATCCTTTTTAGAAAATGTTAAAAGTTGCTTTATAAGAATACTTGCTTTATCAATAGTCTGGAGTGCTTTTGAAAGTTTTTTCTTCGAAAATTCCAAATTATTGCTTTTTATCGCAAGTTCAATGTTTCCTGTTAAAATTGACAAAATATTATTAAAATCGTGTGCTATCCCTCCTGCCATTTGTCCAATTAATTCTAATTTTTGGCTTTGAAAAAGTCTTTCTTCAGCCATAATCTCATTTGTAATATCTCTAAATATCATAAAGAAAGCATCATTTTCAAAATATTTTAATTTGTCCCAAGTTATTTCAAGATATTTTGTCTTATCCTTTTTATCTAAAACATATCTGAACTTTTTCTCATCACCTTTATTGCTTATCAAATTCTTATGTATTGCATTCAAAAAATCGTATATTTTCTTACTATTTATCTTCAAGCTCATAGTTTCTTTATTTTCATGTACTTTATCATACCCCACACCAAAAAAATCAAGAAAGTATTTATTCAAATCAAATATTCTTATTCTCTCCATTTTATTAAATACGACTAAACCAAATCCAACTTTTGACAAACTTTCTTTTATTCTTGAATTTTTTTGCAAATCATTTATATAATTATTCTTTAAAATATTAAATTCATGAAATAATGATTTAATTTCCGATAATTGTTTCTCCCTGTTTTTGCTTGATGTAGATGAAATTATTATTTCAGAAAATTTAATTATTGGACTTATTACAGAGTTCCTCAAAACAAAAAGAATTATAATGACTATAATAAGAGAAACAAATAAAGTATATATTATAAAATTATAAAATATTTGTCTGAAATTTTGATATTCATTTACAGGAATTAGGACAACCAAAAGCGTATCTATATCTTTTAACTCCGCTTTGCTTATTAGGTAAGAATTTCCCTTTTCTGTGTAAACTTTTCTGTTGCTTATATTTAATTTTCTTAAAGGTAGTTTTTCAGGGGAAGAGTTAAACAAAATTAAATTACTGTTTTTTCTAACTAAAAGAACTATTTTTTTTAAGAAATATTCCTTTTTACTTATTATATTGACAAGAGAACTCAAAAAAATATTCCTTACTAAAATCTCATTTTCAGATGAGTTTAAATTAAATTTAACAAGAGAGAACATTATTTTACCGGTAAATGGGTCCAAGTAAGGATGTATTATTTTAATACCCATTTTATTTTCTATATTTTTTAAATATCTACAGAAAGGAAAATTTGAAAGATCCAATCCTCTGAAAAAATATCTTCTCTCAAGTGCACTACTCCATAAAGTATCTATCACTTCACAATTTTTATTAATGGTAAAGATTATTGAAGTGCCATTCCCAAATATCTCTTTCCCCTCAGGACTAAATAAGTTCTTATTAATACTTTTTGCAATAAAATCTGTTATTAAAATTTCTCTTGATAATTTTGATTTAAAGTCATCCTCAATCTCCTTTAACAACACTTTTGAGTTTCTTTTTATTTCATTCGTTATCTCATTTTTTAATTTTTGAGTGTAAATTATTATTAAACTTACAATAATAGAAATAGAAATTAAGAAAATAATTAAAATCAGATGTCTTAATCTAAGTTTACTTTTCATATTTACCTGCATTTATAAAAAGAAGTTGCCTTCTTGAATCTCCGTATTTATCCAACCTATAGTGTTTAGCTTTGTTATCATTTAAAAATTTTTTAAAGTTTTTCAAATTTAATGAGCCGTAAGTTCTGAAAACATTATTGATAAAGTATACGGATTCTCTTCCGAGTAGGCTTAATACTGTTGGAGATATTTTAAATATTTTCCTGTGCTCACTTGTAAGCTTTCTTAGTTTCAAATCTCTCAATATGTCAAAATAGTGTACTATGATTATGTTATTTAAAAATTTTCCTGCAAAAATTTCATAATTTTCAGAAGCCCATGTTGTTAGAACAATTGGAGTGTTTTTAAACTTTTTTCTAAGCAATTGAATAATTATACCGCTTTCAAAAGAATAACCGACAAGTAAGTAAAAAGCATCAACATCCGATGATACATCCTTCGCAAAATTCAAAAATTCATCTATATTTAGTTTTCTACTTTCAAATTCAAAAGTATTTTCAATTTTACCATTGTAAAATTTCCTAAAATTTAAAAGAGCAGGTTCAGTATATTTATAATTGGAAGTTTCCCTGATTAAAATAATTTTATTCCATCCATTTTTGTTAAAATACTCTGCAATCTGTTTTTGTTCCTCTCTCAAATTTAAAGCAAAGGAAAAAATATTATCGTCAAGTGATGTTATTTTAGTTGTTGTTGAAGATAGAGATATTATGGGGATGTTTAGTTTTTCCAGTCTATCAAGGATTTTCAAAAGTGCTGTTGAGGTTGTTCCTAAAACAATAATATCAGGATTGTACCTTACTACTTTTGTAAGTGCTTTGCCAATTTTATCAGGACACCAACTATCGTTAGCAACTATAAAATCATAATTATTGAAGCCCAACTTATTTAGAGTTTGATCCATAGAAGAGATCAAAGATATTCCTGCCCCACCGTTAGGACCAGAAAAATTTGTAATTATTGCAATTTTAATTCTATTTTCCTTTTCACATTCATTGATAATAAAAGATAAAGGCAAGAGTAATAAAACAAAAGCAAAAATATAAAGTGTTTTTTTCATTTTCTCATATATTTACTATTATATTTTAATAATACTAAATCTTCAACATCTCTTCAATAAAATATTTAATATAAAGTTATATAATCACTCAAACTTGATCCATTTCTATTGACTTTTTTGTCAATTTCTGCTATTTTACCTCATTCTATTTAATTTTAAAGGAGAGTTTATGATGTATGCTATTATTGAGAGCGGAGGAAAACAGTATATTATTAAAGAAGGTGATATAGTTAAAATTGAAAAGCTTAACGCTAAAAAAGATGTTATTTTTGACAAAGTTCTCTTTTTAGATACTGAAAAAGAAAAATTAGTTGGCACCCCCTTTCTTGAAAATGTAAAGATTTTAGGTGAAAAAATCGAAGACAAAAAAGACAAAAAGATAATAGTTTTTAAGAAAAAGGCAAAAAAAGGTTATAAGAAGAAAACAGGACACAGACAAACATACTCCTTTGTAAAAATTAAAAAGATAGAGGTGGAGGCATAAAATGGCTCATAAGAAATCCGGAGGATCTGCAAAAAACGGTAGAGATTCAATAGCAAAAAGGCTTGGCGTAAAAGCTTACGGAAACCAGATAATAAATGCGGGAGCAATAATAGTGAGGCAGAGAGGAACAAAAATAGCTCCCGGGAAAAATGTGGGAAGAGGGGGAGATGATACCCTCTTTGCATTGGTGAGGGGAAGAGTTCACTATTACACAAGAAAAGGCAAAAAAACAGTGGAAATTATCCCCGAATCCAATTAATGTTTATTGATTCGGTTAAAGTTTTTCTAAAAGCAGGAAAGGGCGGAAATGGTTGCATTGCATTCCGGCGTGAAAAGTATGTCCCAAGAGGAGGTCCCTCCGGAGGAAACGGTGGAAATGGTGGCTCTATATACTTTGTCAGCGATCTTAATGTTGATCACCTCATACATTTAAGATATAAACCTATTATAAAAGCAAAAAACGGAACACACGGAGAAGGCTCTAATAAGAATGGTAAGCGGGGAGAGAATACAATAGTGAAGGTACCTGTAGGCACAGTTGTTAAGGATCCGGATACAGGTGAAATTTTGTTCGATTTTTCAGAGCCGGGAATGAGATACTTAGCTGCAAAAGGAGGAAAAGGAGGAAGAGGGAATGCAGCTTTTAAAACACCTACAAGAAGAGCTCCAAGAATAAGTGAGGAGGGAAAACCCGGGGAGGAAAAAGAGCTTCTTTTGGAACTAAAAACAATAGCTGATGTTGGTCTTGTAGGTTTTCCAAATACAGGAAAATCCACATTTATATCCAAAGTTTCAAGAGCAAAACCAGAAATTGCGGAATACCCTTTCACTACCCTAACCCCGCATCCGGGCGTTGTGGAATTAGATGGTTATAGAACATTTATAATTGCTGATATCCCGGGAATAATTGAAGGAGCCGCGGAAGGAGCTGGACTTGGTTTGCGATTTTTAAAACATATAGAGAGAACAAGGGTTTTACTTTTTATGATTGATGGCAATCCTTATTCTAAAAGAAAACCTTTGGAACAATTAATAGTGCTTTTAAAAGAGGTAAAAAAGTACTCTGAAATTTTATTTCAAAAACCAAAGATAATTGCTTTGAATAAAATTGATTTGATTCATGAAGAAAAAGATGATATAAAAGAATTTGTGGAATATTGCAATAAGGAAAATTTGCAATTGTTTAAAATCTCAGCCCTTAAAAATGAGGGGATTAAACCTTTACTTGAACGCTTATACTCTAAAATGAAAGAAATAAAGGAATCGGTTGAGAATGGAAAAATTTAGCAAAATAGGTATATACGGAGGAAGTTTTGATCCTATTCATTTTGGCCACTTAAGATTTGCGGAAATATCAAGGGAAATATTCGGGCTTGAGAAAGTCTTTTTTGTTCCTACTTACACCCTACCCCATAAATACAAATTTAAAGTTTCGGATTTTAAATTAAGAGTTAGAATGTTGAATCTTGCTATAAGCAATAATAATGAATATTTTGAAGTTTCTGAAATAGAATCAAAAAGAAAGGAAAAATCTTACACTATTGATACTTTAAAAGAGTTCTCAAAATTGTTTCCCGAAAAAAAAATATTCTTTTTAATGGGATCTGACTCTTTCCTAAAGATTGAAACATGGAAAGAGTGGAAAAGGCTTCTTAATGAATACAGTCAAATTATAGCTGTAAGACCTGGTGCTGACTTTTCACAAGTAAAAAAATTAATTAAGAAAATACGATTAAAATATAGTGTAATAAAAAGAGAGAAAACTAATGAATTTGAAAAAATAAATATTTTAATAGATTCTACTATTTTAGATATCTCTTCAACTGAGATAAGAAAAAGAATAGCAGAAGGCTTAAGTGCTAGATATCTTATTCCGGAAAATGTATATGCTTTAATAAATAAAGAGAACTTTTACAAGGAGGAAAAATTTGGAAAAAACCGATGAACAAATGTTAAAATTTATTTGTGAAATTATTTTGAACAAAAAGGGAGAAAATATTAAAATTCTTGATGTAACCCCTCTAACATCTGTCACAGATACGATAGTAATAGCTTCTGGCAATTCAACAAGACAACTTACAGCTATTTCAGATGAAATTGAAAGAAAGGTAAAAAAATCATTTAAAACAAGACCTTTGAGTATATCCGGAAAAGAGTTATCAGAATGGATTCTCCTTGATTATAATTCAATTATCGTTCATCTTTTTTTAACAAAAACGAGAGAATACTATAATTTAGAAGAACTTTGGGAAAAAGATGATAATCAAATCTCTATCCAAGAACTTAATATATAAAGAGGCTGAAATAAAGAATATAATTGCTACAATAGAGCGGTTATCTCGGGTAAAAAGTAATATATTTTTTTTGGGAGAGGGAGGAACAGGGAAAAGGACATTAGCTTTTCTCTATCATAAATTGTTATGGGGAGAAAATGATAAATTTTTCTATCACATAAACTCAGGAAATATTGACAGAGAAATAGGTTATTCAATGCTATTTGGTCATGTAAAGGGAGCTTTCACAGGAGCTGTTGAAGATAAAAAAGGGATTTTAGATTTTGCTAAAACACTTTATGTTTCTTCCATTGAGCTTTTGCCTACCAACCTTCAATCTCCTTTATTAAGATTACTTGAAGGAGGTGAATACATTCCCTTAGGAAGCGATAAAAAAAGTATTTTTACCGGAGTGATAATTATATCCTCTACAATAACAGATATCTCTAAATTAAAGAGATCAATATCAGAGTCACTGTTTTATTACTTAAACTCAAAGCTTATTTTTATTCCTCCGTTAAGAGAAAGAACTGAAGAGATAATTCCTCTTGCAAAGTTGAAATTGAGGGAATTAAATAAGAGGTTTAATAGAAAAAAGAAATTTTCAGAAGAATTTTTGTTATTTCTAAAACAGTATAGATTTAAAGGAAATATAAGAGAACTTTTCAATATAATAGAAAAATCCTTTATTGAAAGCCAAAATAGTAATTTATTAGAATTTACAGGTGAATTAAGAAGTTTTTTCTCTGGAGGAGAATTCATAAAAGATAGTGTTGAAAATCTTATTTCTCTTGAAGAACTTAAAAGAAGATATTTTTTAGAAATATTCAGACTAACCGGAGGAAATAGAACAAAAATATCTAAAATTTTAGGAATTACAAGAAAGAGTGTATATAATTATTTGAAAAAATACGGTCTTTTAAAGGAAAATGGAAAAAATTAGAACTGTATGGATCGGGAAAAATAAGTTTAAAGCTTTGGACAATCTTGAAAAGGAATATGAATATAAAATCAGGCGAATAATACCTTTTAAAATTCATCTAATTCAAAAATCGAGTAAAAATTACTCAGAAAGAAAGCTTTTAAGCGAAGAGGGTAAAAATATATTAAAATCTATTTCAAAAGATGATTTTTTAATTTTATTGGATGAAAAAGGTGAAGAATTTAATTCTCTTGGATTCTCTAAGTTTTTAAATGAAAAAATAAATTTTTCTAAGAGAATAAGTTTTGTTGTTGGAAGTTTTTCAGGAGTATCTGAGGAGATTAAGCAAAGAGCTGATTTTAAACTATCTCTTTCTAAAATGACATTTTCAAACTATATTTCAAGAATAGTTCTTTTGGAACAGATATACAGAGCAATCACTTTAATAAAAGGAATTGAGTACCATAGATGAAAAAAAATATAATTTATATACAGGAGGTTAAGCTTGAGCTCTATAATTAAAAATCCCCAAAATGTAAAAGAGGCGGAGCTTATTGTAGGTATTCCATCTTACAATGAGGCTGACAACATTGCCTACCCTACCGATATTGTGAGTAGAGGCCTTGAAGAGTACTTCCCGGATAAAAAGTCAGTAATTATCAATGTTGATAATAATTCACCTGATGGTACGATGGACGTATTTTTAAACACTCCAACAAGAATTCCCAAAGTCTACATATCAACTCCGGAAGGAGTAAAAGGCAAGGGAAATAATTTAATGAATCTTTTCAGAGCTGCGGTAGAGCTTAATGCAAAAGCTGTTATTGTGGTTGATGCTGATTTAAAAAGTATTACTCCACAATGGGTAAGATATTTAGGAGAGCCTCTTTTTGCCGGGGTTGATTACATTACGCCTATATATGTTAGACACAAGTATGATGGAACAATTACAAATCACATCTCCTACCCTATGCTAAGAACACTTTTTGGACTAAGGGTTAGACAACCTATCGGCGGAGATTTTGGTTTTTCCGGAAAGCTCGCAAGAGCTTTTCTTTCTGAAAAACTCTGGAATGAAAAGACATCTAACTTTGGTATTGACATCTGGATGACAACAATTGCAATTGCAAGGAGATTTAATGTGTCACAGGCCTTTTTAGGAAGTCCAAAAATTCACAGAGTAAAAGATCCTTCAAAACATCTTTCAAAAATGTTTATTGAGGTTGTTTCTACTCTTTTTGATCTTATGATTGATTTTGAGTATTTCTGGAAAGATACTTTTGAAAGTAAACCAAGCAGTATATATGGATTTGGTCTCGGGATAAATGGGGAACCTCCTGAAATAAAGGTTAATATTGAAAATCTCCTGAAGAGCTTTAAAGATGGTTATAAAAAATTCAAGGATGTTTGGGATGAAATTCTCCCCATTGCAGAAAAGAATGAAATTGAAAAGCTTTTAGATATTGAAAAAGCATCAAAATTTTATTATCCCTCTTGGTTATGGTCAAGAATACTTTTCAACTACGCAGTAGCATATAGAAACAACATTAAAGAAAGAGAAAAGCTAATGAAATCACTTATTCCATTTTACCATTCAAGAGTACTTTCCTATGTAAATAAAACCATAAACATGGATACAAAAGATTCTGAGGAATATCTCGAGAATATTACGCGAATATTTGAAAAAGAGAAATATTATCTTATAGAGCGATGGGATGAGTGCAAACGAAAGCAGGGAGGTTTTTTCTTTTTTTAACAAACATTAAGTATTGACAAAAATTGAAAAAAGCCTATATTGTATTGTCTTTTTTTACGGAGAGAAATGAATTCTGTTGATTTAATAAAGGAAAAAATTGATTTTATAGAGGTGGTAAGTAAATATACCAATTTAAGAAAAAGTGGAAGAACTTTTGTGGGGCTTTGCCCTTTTCATAATGAAAAAACACCATCTTTTCACGTTGACCCTGATAAAAAATTGTTTCACTGTTTTGGGTGCGGAAAAGGAGGAGATATTATAACTTTCATAATGGAGATTGAAAAATTGTCCTTTGGAGAAGCGATAGAATATCTTGCAAAAGAGTACAATATAAAATTACCCGAAAAAAAGTTTAAAGGCTCCAAAATAGAAAGTGATATTTATAAATTGAATAAAGATCTTCTTGATTTCTATCACAACCTTCTTTTCACAGACAGAGGAAAAGAAGCTTATAATTACTTAACTAAAAAAAGAGGGTTTTCAAAGCAGACAATAGAAGAGTTTAAACTAGGTTTTTCTCCCTTAAATATAAACCTTATAAAACATATTACAACTAAATATCCCTTAAATGTTCTCGTAAGGAGTGGAAATTTTGTGAAAAAAAATAACTCAATTATTCCTTTTATGAAAGGAAGAATTATAATTCCTATTTTAAGTATTTCGGATAGAGTTCTTGGGTTTGGGGGAAGAGCAATAAAAGATAAAGATAATCCAAAGTATAAAAATTCACCTGATACACCTGTTTACAGAAAAAGAGCTTCCCTGTATGGACTAAATGTAACAAAAAAACATATACGAGAAAGAGGGTTTGCAATTTTAGTTGAGGGATACTTTGATCTAATATCAATTTACCAGAGTGGAATTAAAAACACAGTTGCTTCATTGGGAACCTCTCTAACACATGAGCAGGCTTTTCTTTTAAAAAAATTTACAGATAAAGTAGTGATATTCTATGATTTTGATGAAGCTGGACTGAACGCAATCAAAAGGTCTCTGCCAGTTCTTTTTGAAGCAGGCCTTTTTATTGAAATTTTTAGAGGAGAAAAAGGTTTGGATCCAGATGAGTTTGTAAAGAAACATGGAGTTGAGGAATTTGAAAAAAGGCTTTCTAAAACAATTAACCCGGTAAGATTTTACCTTGGAAATAAAAAAATTAAGGATCCTGTAAAAAAAAGAAAAGCTCTTTCATTAATAGGAGAAATTCTTTCAAAGGTGGATGATCCTATTTTTTTAGATGAATATATAAATGAAGTTTCTACAATATTGGAAATTTCGCAACAGTATTTAAGAGATACTATTTCTAAACATAAGTATAAAACTAAAAAAGATGAAGAAAGAAAATCCTCTAAAGAATTTGAAATAGAACTTTTTGAGAAAATAATAATAAAATTCCTCTATGATAATAGTTTTAAATCATTAAAACCCTTCCTCAAAGAAATAAAAGAAGAATATCTTGAGTATTTAAAGTACCCTCAAATAACAAGGGCATTGTTAAAAAGTAAGGAGATAGATGAAGATTCAATTGATGAGACATTAAATAAGCTATTATCGGGAGAGGAACTTAAGATACTCTTTTTCATAATTTTTGACAAAGAGGAAATTTATACTGAACAAGATTTTTACTCTGCCCTAAAAGAGTTAAAGTCAATGTTTTTAAAGGATAGAATAAAAAATTTAAATATTATTTTAAAAGAAAAAGAAAAATCAGCTGATAAAAATGAGTTTAATAAAATATTAAGTGAAAAGATGAAACTTTTACAAACTCTTGACAAATTAAACATAGAGGAGGTTTTTTAATGGAAAATAAAATTTTTATATCCAATGAGGTAAAAAAGATAGTAAAATCAAAGGCGAAACTTAAAGAATTAAAAAAGCTCCTTGAAAAAGGGAAGACAAGGGGATATATTTTTTATGATGAATTATCTGAGATAGTTGATTTAACTCAAGATAATGAATATAAAGCCGTTGAAAGTGTTTTTAATGACAATGGAGTGGACATTGAAGGATTTGATTCTCTTGAAAAGAGCGAAGGTGATATAGATCTTGAAGGTAAAACTCAAAAGGGTGAAAAAATTATGGTTAGTGAAGGAGAAGTTGATCCAGTTAAACTTTATTTAAAGGAAATGGGAGATACTCCACTTTTAACAAGAGAAGGAGAAGTTGTTATTGCAAAAAGAATTGAAAAATCAAGGGATAAAATAATCAGAGGGCTTTCTCGTTCTCTTATAGTAATGAAAGAAATTGCGAAAATTAGAGAAGAAATTTTAAGTGGAGAATTAACATACTCAAAAGTAATAGAATTTATTACTGATGATGAGGAAGAAAGTGGTAAAATTGATGATCAAAAAAGTGAAGAGAAAAAAATTGAGGACCAGCAGAAAGACTTTTTGGAAAAAACATATGAAATCGATAATATAAGGGAGAGACTTGAAAAACTACTTAGAGAAGGAAACAAAGGAGAGAATAAGAAAGAGGTTGAAAAACTATTTTTAAAAGCGTCAAAAATTTTCAGTAGCCTTAATCTAAACATGAATACAATTAACATACTTGTTAATCTACTTAAAAAGAAAGCAAGAGAGCTTGGAAAACTTGAAAGTCAGATAAAAGAAATAGAAGAAAAAATAAAAAACGAAAAGAGCAAAGAGGAAATTAAAAGATTAAATTTTCAAAAAAAAGATTTAAAGAAAAAACTAAAAGAATTTGAAAAAGAAGAAGGTACAACATTAGCACAAACCAAAAAATCCCTTGAGATTGTTAGAACAGCTCAAAGGGATCTTGAAGCAGCAAAAAGAAAATTAGTTGAATCAAATTTAAGACTTGTAGTTTCTATAGCAAAAAAATATACAAATCAAGGTCTTCAATTTTTAGATTTAATTCAAGAAGGCAATATAGGATTAATGAAAGCTGTTAAAAAGTTTGAATACAAAAAAGGCTACAAATTTTCAACCTATGCAACATGGTGGATAAGGCAATCTATTACAAGAGCCATAGCTGATCAAGCAAGAACAATAAGAATACCTGTTCACATGATTGAAACAATAAACCGAATGAACAGAACAGCAAGAAGGCTTTTACAGGAAAAAGGGCGAGATCCCAAGCCTGAAGAAATAGCTGAAGAGATGGAAATCCCCGTTGAAAAAGTAAGAAAGATAATGAAAATCTCTCAGGACCCTGTCTCCTTGGAGACCCCTATTGGAGAAGAAGAAAATTCCCACCTTGGTGATTTTATTGCAAATGAAAAAGATGCTCCACCCTCTGAAACAGTTGTTCATAGTAGTTTGAGCGAAAAGATTGACGAGCTTTTGAAAACTTTAACTGATAGGGAAGCAAATGTTCTTAGAATGAGATTCGGCCTTCAGGGAGCCACTGAGCATACATTGGAAGAGGTCGGACAATATTTTAATGTTACAAGAGAAAGAATTAGACAGATTGAAGCAAAAGCATTGAGGAAATTAAAACAATCGGCAAACTCAGACGCAATAAAAGATTTTCTTAACTATTATACGGGAAAACCTATCCAAAAAAAGGAGAGAAGAAGGAAAAAGAAAAAAGCTGAAAAAAACAAACAAAACACTGAAGAAATAATTAAACTTGATTCAAATGTTGAAAAGGGAGGAATCAACTGATTCATCTTTTTGATAATAAATCAAAATTTATTTTCTATTTTAAGGAGTCAACTATAAGGAATGAAAGAGCGGGTTGAATTTTTGATTTTTAG
>CAZWJH010000026.1:0-26468 GCA_964634755.1 uncultured Clostridia bacterium | reverse complement strand
CAATGATGTTTTCCTCTCACTATTATTCAGCCTCATACACAACTTTCTTGACAAGGGCCACGCAACATGTCCATATCACTTATACTCTTTCCTCCCGATATATACAACGCTATTAACGAATTTATAAACTTCTCTGACCTTTCCCATCTCTTACTCTTAGACATCCTTCCTACTGTATCTCTTAACTCCCTGTATATTCCAGTCTCTTTACTAATCTCAACGATATCATCACTTCAGGATGACTGCTTACCATCCCTTTTTTAAGTCGGGCTACCTTGATTCTTTTTTCTTTTTCTTTCATAATTATACCTCATAATGGTTATTTATTTTTTCACCTACTGGGAGAAAATAAAATTTTCTCCTCGGTAGGTGAATATACTATATTTTACTATATTCTTCGTTCATTGTCCGTTTTTTTTCAGCTCTTTTTTCGATTATTTGGGCGCCTATAGCTGACTTGACAATAAGAGATTTTATTAGTAAATTATGTGTTAATTAATAAAGATTTTAAGGAGAAAATGATGACACAATTACAGGAAGCAAAGAAAAAAAATATAACAAAGGGAATGGAGAGAGTTGCTGAAAAAGAGGGAATTTTAGCTATAGAGTTAAGAGAGCTTATTGAAGCAGGAAGGGTTGTGATACCTGCGAACAAAAATCATAGAAATCTTGATCCCATAGGAATAGGAGAAGGGTTAACCACAAAAATCAATGCAAATATCGGAACATCTATGGATTTCCCACGAAAAGAAAGAGAGCTTGAAAAATTAAAGATAGCCATAAAATATGGCGCTGATACAGTAATGGATCTTTCGACTGGTGGGAAAATCGATGCGGTGAGAAGAGAAATTATTGCTTCTTCTTCTGTTCCCATTGGGACAGTACCTATCTATCAAGCAGCAATAGAGGCTATTAAAAAAAGAGGCTCAATTGTTGATATGAAGATAGATGATATGCTTGAAGTAATCAGAAAACAAGCCGAGGATGGAGTGGACTTTATGACGATTCACGCGGGGCTTACCGCTCATGCTGTTGATAGGATTAAAAATCAAAACAGGGTGATGGGAATAGTTTCAAGGGGAGGATCCTTTTTATTTGCGTGGATACTTCACAATAAAAAGGAAAATCCTCTTTACGAACACTTTGATAAAGTACTTGATATTGCGGAGGAGTATGATATTACAATAAGTCTGGGAGATGCTCTAAGACCAGGAGCAATATATGATGCTACTGACAGACCTCAGGTTGATGAACTTATAATTTTAGGAGAGCTTGTTGACAGATGCAGAGAGAGAGGGATTCAGGTGATGGTGGAAGGTCCAGGTCATGTGCCTTTGGATCAAGTAGTGGCAAATGTTAAAATGCAGAAAAGAATAACAAGGGGAGCCCCATTTTATGTTTTGGGTCCCCTTGTAACAGATATAGCTCCCGGTTATGATCATATAGTTAGTGCAATTGGGGGGGCAATTGCAGCATCTGTTGGTGCAGACTATCTCTGCTATGTTACTCCTGCGGAGCATTTGGGACTTCCCGGTCCCGAAGAGGTGAGAGATGGGGTTATTGCAGCAAAGATAGCTGCTCATGCAGCTGATATCATGAAAGGAGTAGGAAGAGCAGCTGAGTGGGATTATAAGATGTCATCGGCAAGAAGAGCTCTTGATTGGAAGAGACAGAGAGAATTATCTCTTGATCCCGAAAAATTTGATGAAATCAGGAACAAATACAAAACCGCTTCTGATGCATGTTCAATGTGCGGTGAGTTTTGTGCCTTAAAAATAGTGGATGAATATTTCGGGATTAAGAGGGATGTTTACAAAAAAGAGCTCTAAAAATCTTAGATTCGGGATTTCTGTTATCCCAGAAAACAGTAAATTGAGCATTGAAGAAAATATAGAATTGGTGCGAAATTCAGGTCTTGATCACCTTGAGTTGGCTTTTGTCAATAAACTTTACATATCTGAAAAGAGAGCTTATGAAATAAATTACGCTGCTGCTGTTAATAAAATATCGCTTTCCATTCATGCTCCATATTTTATAAACCTTAGTTCGCCGAAGAGGGAGATAGTGGAAAAAAGTAAAGAGCTTTTGCTAAAAGTCGGGCGATTTGCAAGAACTATGGGAGCTGAAACAATTGTTTTTCACTCCGGTTTTTATTATGATACTCCTAAAAATACTTTTGAAAAGATAAAGAGAAATATTGAAGAGATAAAAGAAGCCTTTGAAAAAGAGTTAATTTCCGTAAAGCTTCGTCCTGAAACCATGGGGAAAAAGAAAGAATTTGGAGATCTTGAAGAAATAATAAGTATTGCACAGGAGATTGATGGTATTATGCCATGTGTGGATTTTGCTCACATCCACGCAAGAACAAAGAGGTTTAATTCGTACGAAGAATTCAACAAAATTTTGAGAAAGCTGGAAAAAAGGCTCGGAATGGAGTATATTAAAAATATGCATATACATGTTTCTGGAATTGAGTACGATAGAGAGGGTGAAAGGTATCATTTAAATTTAATGGATTCCGATTTTAAATTTGATGAATGGCTTGAGGCTTTAAATGATTATGGTGTTAGTGGGGTAGTAGTAGTGGAAAGCCCGGAACCTATACCCGATGCGATCAGATTAAAGAAACTTTTTTACGATAAGCCATGATTGTGAAATTTTATGGTGTAAGGGGGAGTTATCCGACTCCTGGCAAAAGCTTTTCAAGATACGGAGGAAATACCCCATGTGTGCTCATAAGAGATGGGGGGAAAATTATAATTTTTGATGGAGGTACAGGTATAATAGAGGTGGGAAAGGAATTAGTAAAAGAGAATGTTAGTGAGATTTATATATTTATATCTCATTCCCATTATGATCACATCCTGGGTCTGCCATTTTTTAAACCATTTTTTTATGAAGATAGAAGGAAAATAAAAATATTTGGTCCCAAATTTCTTGAAAAGAGCTATGATGAGGTGTTAGAAAGATTTCTATCTTCTCCTTTTATTCCGTTTTCATTAAAGGAGCTTAAGGGAAGAGATTCTATTGAAATTATAACTTTGGAAGAAAATGAAAATATTTATATCTTTAAGAATAGCATCGTAAAAAGTATTCATAGTAAAAATCATCCTTTGCAAGGAGTACATCTTTTTTCCTATTTATCAGGCTCGAAAAAGATTACCTATATGACTGATATTAAAGTAGATGATAAAATAGTGAAAGAGGTTGTTGCGTTTGCAAAAGATTCGGATGTTCTCATTTTTGATTCTTTCTTTTTGAAAAGAGAATACGCCGGAAAAGGTGAAAACAAAAGGTTTGGGCATTCATCCTTTGAAGATGCTTTGAAAATAAAAAAACTCTCAAGTTCAAAGAGTCTTTACTTTTTTCATTATAATCCTGATTATGATGATAAAGTCCTTGACACTGTAAAAAGGAAGTTTGAGAAAAACGGAGCGTTTCTTTCTTATGAAGGGTTGGAGGTTAATTTAAATGATTAAATTTGGCACGGGTGGTTGGCGTGGAATTATGGGGAAAGAATTCACCTTCAATTCTTTGAGATTGATTGTTCAGGCATTCTCAAATATTTTAAAAAGGAACTATAAAGGGGAAAAAGTCACTATTGCTCTCGATTATGATAGTAGATTTTTTTCCAATCATTATGCTTATGAGGCTGCAAGGCTTTTTACGAGAAATGATATAGAGGTGTTTTTCCCATCAAGGGATACTCCGATTCCTGCGCTTTCTTATAAAATAATTAAGAATAATCTTAAAGGAGGTATGATAATAACAGCTTCAAATAATCCTCCACTTTACAATGGCGTGAAATTGCTTTCTGAAAATGGAGCATCTCTTAATGAGAAAAGCCTTAAAGAAATAGAGATTGAAATTGAGAGAATAAAAGAAAGATTTTCATTTGTTCATCAGTATCCCAAAGAGAGTTTAATTCAACACAAAGATTTTGAAGAAGCATATCTTAATTATTTGAATGGTGAAATAAATCTGGAGCTTATAAAGGCTCATACTCCGAAAATAGTGGTGGATCCACTTTATGGTTCTTCAAGGGAATACATAGATAAGTTTTTTATAAGCAATGATATTTTTGTGGAAACTATCCATAATTTCAGGGACCCATACTTTGGTGGAAGTTTACCTATTATAAATTCAAATAATCTTAAGGAACTTTCAGCGAAGGTGATAGGAACTAAAAGTGATGTTGGAATAGCAATCGACCTGGACGGTGATAGGTTCGGAATCCTGGATGAAAGAGGGAAATACATTCACCCAAACATAATAATTCCTCTTATTCTTGATTATCTTATTAAACACAGAAATGTTAAAGGGAAAATAGCAAAATCAATTGCTTCTTCTACCCTTATTGACAGAATTGCTAAAAAACACGGCCTTGAAGTAATCGAAACACCTGTAGGCGCAAAGTATATTTCATACTTAATCGTAAGTGGAGAGGTTAGCTTTGGAGTTGAGCAAAGTGCTGGTTTCTGGTTCAAGCCTCATTTGAATGAGAAGGATGGAATATTTGGGGGTTTAATTATAACTGAGATTCTTGCTTTTTATAAAAAACCTTTGTCTGTCCTGATAAAAAAACTTTTCAAAGAGTATGGAAAAAGAGCTTCTGTTGAAAGAAATTATCCGATGAGTAAAAGAAACCTTGACAAATACGAGCGTTTTTGCCATATTAATAGAGAGAGCATTGCTGAAAGGAAGGTTGTTATGATAAAAAGAGATGATGGTATCAAATTTATTTTTGAAGATGAAAGCTGGGCTCTCGTGAGGAAATCTGGAAATGAACCGGTTATCAGGTTTTATACGGAAGCAGAAAGCAAAAGAGAAGCGCTCAATTTGATAAGGGCGATTACAAAGGAATTTTACAATGAGTAGAAATCAGGAGTGGACTTTAAAAAATAAACTTATTTTAGGACTTATAATCTTTGTAACACTTACTTTTTTAATAACTTCTTTTTTTGGAAGAAGAGGCATTGTGGAGATTTTTAAATATAAAGATGAAATTGCACAGCTTGAGAAGGAAGTTAACCTTCTTAAAAAGGAAAAGAAAAAGTTGGAGGTTGAAGTTAAGGAACTTGAAAAAAACAGCATGGCGGTTGAACCAATTGCAAGAAAGGAGTTGTGGTATAAGAAGAAAGGGGAGATTGTAATCGTTTTTAAGAACAGAGATAGCAATAGTGAAAAATAAACATAAGAGGATATTTTTCTTTGCTCTGTTTGCTATCATTTTTTCATTTTTATTAAATTCAGAAGTTTTGGAATTAAGAATAAGTTCTCCTATTCACTCTGTTACTGAGGAATATATAGTTAAAGGTATTGAGCATGGAAACAGAATAAATGCTTCTTTAATTATTTTAAAGATTGATACTCCCGGTGGACTTGATACCTCTATGAGAAAAATTATAAAAAGTATAATTAATTCAAAAGTACCAGTGTCTGTTTTTGTTTTTCCTTCGGGAGGCCGGGCAGCTTCTGCAGGCTTTTTTATACTTTTATCTTCTGATATTGCTGTTATGGCAAAAGGAACAAACACGGGTGCTGCTCATCCTGTTGCTTTGATGGGGAAGGGAGGGGATAAGGTTATGGGGGAAAAAATTTTAAATGATGCTGTTGCTTACATAAAAAATTTAGCAGAAAAAAGAGGAAGAAATCAGAAGCTTGCAATTGCAGCTGTGAAAGATAGTATATCTTATACTGATAAAGAAGCTTTTGAGGGAGGTTTGGTAGATTTTATAGCTCAGGATAGCAGTGAGCTTATTGAAAAAGTTAATGGTAAGGAGATAAAAAGATTTAATGGAAGACTTGAAAAAATTGAGATAAAAGATAAAGAGATAATCGAATATAATATGAGCTGGAGACAGAAGTTTTTAAATGTAATAGCTAATCCATCACTTGCTTACTTACTTTTAATGTTAGGTCTTTTAGGACTTTACTTTGAGTTTAATCATCCGGGTGGAATTATTCCTGGCGTTTTAGGAGCAATTTTCTTACTTTTAGCAGCAATGGCCTTTCAAATCTTACCAGTTAACTATTCGGGGCTTTTTCTTATAATCCTTTCAATTGTGCTTTTTATAGCTGAGATAAAGGTTCAGGGGTTTGGAATTTTGGGGGTTTTTGGTATTATTTCTTTGATTTTAGGCTCGATTATTTTAATAGATGCACCAATAAAGGAGATGAAAATGCCACTATCTTTTGTCTTGCCCACTTCTATTCTTTTGGCTTCAATTTTTGTTGTAATTTTGATTCTTGTTATTAGAACATACAAACATAGGGTTCAAACAGGTGAGGAGGGTATGATTGGAGAAATCGGAGAGGCTGTTTCTTCAATAAATCCTGAAGGTAAAATTTTTATTCATGGTGAATGGTGGAATGCAAGATCTGAGGAAAGTATTAAAAAGGGAGAAAAAGTAGAAGTTATAGGTAAAGAGGGGATGATTTTAATAGTAAAAAAGGTGGAAAAATAAACTAATTTATTGTAGGAGGATAAAATGCCGGAATTTGGAGCAATTTTACTTTTTATCGTTTTATATTTTTTATTTACATGTATTAGAATATTAAAAGAATATGAAAGAGGAGTCATCTTCAGATTGGGAAGAGTTTTACCCAGGCCAAAAGGCCCCGGATTGATTTTCCTTTTACCCTTTGGGATTGATAAAATGAAAAAGGTGGGGTTAAGAACAATTGTTCTTGATGTTCCATCTCAGGATGTAATTACAAAGGATAATGTATCGGTTAAAGTCAATGCAGTTGTATATTTTAGGGTTGTGGATCCTATAAAAGCGATAATTGAAGTTCAGGATTATATGTATGCAACATCTCAGCTATCTCAAACTACTTTAAGATCTGTTTTGGGTCAGGTTGAACTTGATACTCTTTTATCAGAGAGAGAACATCTTAACACAAAAATTCAGGGAATAATTGATTTACATACGGACCCTTGGGGAATTAAAGTTACTATGGTGGAGATAAAGTATGTTGATTTGCCTCAGGAGATGCAAAGAGCGATGGCAAAACAGGCAGAAGCGGAGAGAGAAAAGAGAGCTAAAATAATTCACGCTGAGGGAGAGCTTAAAGCATCAACACAATTGATGAAAGCTGCTGAGATAATGGCTGCAAATCCTATTACCATCCAGCTAAGATATCTTCAGACTTTAACGGAGATTGCCGCTGAGAAAAACTCAACTATAGTATTTCCCTTGCCGCTTGATTTGCTTGAGCAATTTTTAGGAAAGGCTTTTAAGAAAAAATAATGAATGAGAGAATTCCAAAGAGTGAGTATGAGGTAAGTTATCTGCATTTAGTCTTTTTTATTCTTATTTTTATACTTTTACTATTAATTTCTTTTTTTATTGGATATAAAACCGGGGAAAAAGGAAAGTGCAAGAAGGTAGAAAGTTCTTTAGTTAAGGCGAAAAGTAAAAGAATCAAAACTGTTTCTTCTGAAAAGAAAATATCTATGATAATGGGGAAAAAACAAGCAAAAGTTGAAAATCCAGTCATTCAATTAGGTGAAGGTGAAGCTCCGAAAGTGGAAGTGAAGAGAAATGTTGTAAAAAAGGAGACTAAGGTAAAAAAAGCTAAGAATAAGGTAACACCTAAAAAATCTAAGAAAAAATTATACAGAAGTGGATATTATGTGCAAATAGCTGCAGTAAAGGATTTAAGATCAGCTGAAAAAGAAGCAAAGAAGTTCAGAAAACATTTCAAAGTTGTTATCTTTACTCCTTCAAAAGCAGAAAATCGAAAGTTTTATCGTTTAAGAACAGGTCCATTTAGGACAAAAGCTCAAGCTAAGAGTTTTCTTCTTAAAATAAAGTCAAGATATAAGATAAAGGGGTTTATAGTAAAGATTGATTAAAGATATCCCTTTTGAGTTTTTGCCTTTTTTTGATAGTGAACTTGTAAGGGGATTTGGAGTAATTCCCCTTGCGTTTGAGAATGGGGTACTTTTTGTAGGGGGTATAAATTCGCCGAATAATAAGGTAAAAAGAGCTATTGAAGAGCTAATACCATTTAAGATTCATTTAAGGAAAGTTGAAAAAGAGTTTTTTGAAAAGATGGTAAACAGGATTTACTTTGGAAAGAAAGACTTTGTGATTTTTGACAAAAAGAGATTGATTTTTCCAATGGCTTTAGATCTCCTATCAGAGAAGAGTAAGAGTGAAGATATCTTAAGATATTGGCTCTTTAGGATGATAAAAAATAAAAAAAAATTCATTTTGTTAAGTGAACAATATTTAAATTCTCTCTCTCTTCCATTTTATTTCTTGATAAAAGTAAAGGAGTTTTTTGAAAACATGATTGATTATAATCCTTTAATAATAAAAGTAGACAGAAGAAAGCTCTTTCTATACTATAAAATTGAAGAAAACGGAAATATTTATTTAGAGCTTTTACCGAGTAAATTTGGGGAAGGGAGCGTGAATATACTGAAAAATCAGTTTAAAACGAATAATTTGATTCTTATCGGTAAAAACTCTCTGGCACTTGAACTTATCCTGTATTGCCTTTTATTAAATAATATCAAGAAGAACGGAGTATATCTTTTAACAAGAAAAGAACTTAGATTTGCCGATATAGAAAATCATCATTTCATTAAAGAAACTTTTATTAAAGTTTTTGATCTATTACTTAAAAAAGGATATGAAAATTTTGTGATTAGTGGAAATATTGATCTTTATCCATTTATGCTTTTGGGTAGCAAAACAAAATTTATTATTAACCTCCCCCTTAAAAATTCTGAGGAATTAAAAGAAAAGATAAAAAAAGAAAAAATAGAACATGCTTTAAAGGCAAGAAGTGATATAAAAATATTAGATATTTCAGTAAATGATGAGGGAGAAGGAAAAATTTCCAGAGAAAAAATAAGATTTTCCGAAATTTTTTAAAAAAGATATTGACATTCCTATTTTTTTAATAATATTATATGGTAAGTTAGCAGGAGGTTAGAATGAATAAACTTGAAGTAAACTCTTGGGAAGTACTTGATATTATAAGAGATAATGCGGAAAAAACTTATGGGCAGGCAGGGGACCTTGATAATGGAGATGCTCTTGCAATCTTCTGCAGAATAGCAGATGATTATTTTGAGCTATTTTACAGTGATATAGTTGCCAATTATATAACCCATTTTGATAATGAAGATGAGATGAGGGTTATTATGAAGAAAAGATTTAAGGAATTGGGAGGAGAACTGCCGGAGGAAATTGTAATGGATAAGTCATTTTTACCGGATGATGAAGAATCCTAACCAGAATAATAAAGTGGGTAAATGGCTTAATGTAGCCACAATGGCTACTATGATTCCTGTTTCCACTGCAGTAGGCTTTGCAATAGGGTATTTTCTTGATAAACTTTTCAAAACAGAGCCGTATCTTGTGGTGATTTTCACAATTTTTGGCATAATAGCGGGTTTTAAAAACATTATTGAGTTTATAATCAGGGAAGAAAGAAATCTTGACCGAGATAAAAAGAGTTAATTATTTAATACTTACCATATCAATTTTGGGAATGATTATACTTTTTTTTATAAAAAAAAGAGTTTTGAGCGGTATAGCTTTTTTCTCAGGGGGGGGTGCCTTTCTTTTATTATTTATTCATTTGCAATATATCATAAAAAATTTGCTATCAAAAAAGAAAGGACTTTTTGTTTTTACTTACTTTGGCAGGCTATTCTTGATAACCCTTTTTTTTTATGGTAGTATTAGTATCTCGAAAGATTTTTTTTTGTTTGCAATGATAGGTTTTATAATTTCTTCATTATCTTTAATAGGTGAAGGAATTATAGGTATCATTACAAAAGGAGAGAAAGATGGGTGAGCATCATTTCTTACTTGTTGAGCTTATAAACAAGATATTTGGTAAAATAGTACTTCTTTTTTATTCAATTGTAGGAATAAAGGCTTCAAATCCTGCTAAGCCGATACCTCCCCATGTAGTTTTTGTCTTTGTAATAGTTTTATTTATTATAGTTTTCTTTAAGCTTGTTGTAAGAAAACCGAAAATTTTACCTTCTCCCCTTCAATCTTTCGGAGAATTTGTTTACACAATGTTTGAGGGTTTGTTGGTAGATATAGTTGGAGAAAAGGGGAAAAAATATGTGCCTATGATAGGTACGATAGGGCTTTTTATCTTTTTTTCAAATATTGCTGGCCTTTTTCCAGGACTTGAATCTCCGACATCAAATCTTAATGTGACAGCAGGTGCTGCTGTTTTTGTCTTTATATATTATAATTTTCAAGGAATTAAGGAACACGGTATATTAAAATACATAAGACACTTTGCAGGCCCTTATTTATGGCTTGCGCCTCTTTTTTTCCCAATAGAGATAATTAGTCATCTTTCAAGACCATTATCACTTTCAGTCAGGCTTTTTGGTAATATAATGGGAGAGGATATGGTGATTTTGATTTTAGCTTCACTTGTGCCATTTATCGTTCCCTTGCCGATGATGGCTCTTGCAATCTTTACGTCCTTCGTGCAAGCAATGGTTTTTACTATGCTTTCTGTTATTTATATAGCGGGAGCCGTTGCCGCTGAGGAGGAACATTAATTTCATAGGAGGATAAAATGAAGAAAATTATCACGCTTTTGGTGGTAGTGGTATTTTTGGCAGCTGTACCCCTTTTGGCATCCCCAAATACTGAGGGAGCAACAAATGGGTACACACAAGCCAAAGGAATAGTTCCTAATATGTCTTTGATCTGGGCATTAATTATCGGAGGTGCTGCGATAGTTATTGCTGCGATTGCCGGAGCTTTTGCGCAATCAAAAGCAATTGTTGCAGCGGCTGATGGTATTTCGAGGAACCCAGCAGTAGCGAAAAATCTTCAAACTCTACTTATTTTGGGTCTTGCTTTTATTGAATCACTAGTTATTTATGTCTTGCTGATTGACCTTATTATCTTCTTTGTAAAATGGGGAGACATAATTAAGTAAGTACTATTTATGAAATGTATTCTCTCTGTTTTACGAGAAACGACAAAGAGATTTTACAAGGATAATTGTCCTGACAGAGCGGCAATAATTTCGTATTATTCACTTTTAGCAGCACTCCCGATGTTGGGAGTGCTGCTTTTTTTAGTTACAAAATTTTTTTCATCTGAAGATTTAATATTTAAAACCCTTCACCTTTTTACCAAAGATTTCTTTACCCGCCTTGATCCTACCTTTTTTGATAAAACTCAATATCTTGCAAAAGTTTTCTCAAAAATGGGGCTTTATGGTTTCATCGCCTCTTTAGGGCTTGCTTTTTTCTTATTTTCAAAAATTATACAAACAGTGAATGATATTTTTAAATCCCATCAGCCTATGAAAAATGGGTTTTGGAAAAACAGATTTAAGGAGATTTCATTGATGGTGATAGCTGCTATTTTGTTCTTGTCATCTTTTACTATGACGAACATAATAGCAGCTTTCAACAGGTTTATAAAAAGCTCCCCGTTGGGAAAATATGTTAATCCGGCATACATAAGAGTACTGAATAATTTTTTAGTAAAATTCTTTGTTCCTTTCTTTTTAACTTTTCTCTTTTTTCTTATTATTTACAAATATATTCCACATTGCTCAGTCTCTAAGAGAGCTGCTATTATATCAGCTTTTACAACTTCAGTGGTATGGGAAATAGCGAAAAGTATTTTCTCGTGGTATCTTGCAAAAATAGCTCTTTACGGAAGGTTACATGGTACTTTACCTGCTATTGTCGGTTTTGTTTTATTGGTTGATCTTGGATTCTCAATTTTATTCTTAGGCGCGGAGCTTGATTATGTCCTTAATTTAAGGTTTAAAAAGAGGAGAAAGAAGACATGAAGCTTGAAAAACTTTTGCAGGGTTTTGAATTTGAGTATAAAGGGAATCTTGAACTTGAAGTTAGCAGGGCAAGAAGCATTGAGAAAGCAAGGAAAGGGGATATTACTATCGTTTTGAGAAGGGAGTATCTTAATATTCTTGAAAAGATAAAGGCTTCGGTTATTATTACTCATTCAAAGTTTAGTCGTAAAATCTTTAGTGAAAAGTTTAAAGGTGAAACAGTTGTATTTTCAGATAATCCTCTTTTTTTATGGGCTAAAATTTTAGAAAAGCTTTATCCGACTGAAAAGAGGGAACCTGAAATTTCCTCCACAGCTATAATAGGGAAAAATATTAAATTAGGAAGAAATGTTTCAATTGGAGAGAACACAGTAATAGAAGATAATGTTATTATTGGTAATAATACTGTTATAAAACATAATGTAACGATTGAAAAGGATAGTAAAATTGGAAGTAATTGTCTTATATATAGCAATGTATCTATAAGAAGGGGCTCTATTATAGGAAACAAAGTTATTCTTCACCCGGGTGTAATTATAGGAAGTGATGGGTTCGGATATGCTCCTACACCTTCGGGAAGTTATAAAATCCCTCAAATCGGGATAGTGAGAATTGAGGATGATGTTGAAATAGGTGCAAACTCATGTGTTGACAGGGCGGCTCTTGAAGAGACTGTCATAGGAAAAGGAGTAAAAATAGATAATTTAGTTCAAATCGGGCACAATGTAATAATAGATAAAAACACAATTATTGCAGGTATGACGGGGATTGCAGGAAGTACAAAAATAGGGGAAAATTGCTTGATTGGAGGAGCTGTGGGTATTGCGGATCATGTTACAATAGGAAATAATGTTAAGATTGCAGGTGGTACAGGAGTTACAGGTAATATTCCGGATAACAAGATTATTGCAGGGTATCCCATGATGGATATGAAAACATGGAGACTTGTCTTTGGAACTTTACGAAATTTTCCATCTTTTAAAAAGAAACTTGATAAATTAACTGAAAAGGATTAAAACTTAATTTTTGGTTTCCCTTCTCTATTCCATCCTCTGTATCTATAGTATTGAGTAAGCATTTTCTTAAGATTAATCCCACTTTTTAATATCTTTTTTGGTAGTGTATTTTCTTTTGAGGATATTCCTTCTCTTATATTGAAAGCTCTTTCTATGTCATATGCTCTTTTCCCCCAGAGATAAAATTTACCAAAACTCATTTTTAGACCTGTTGCATATTCCACTGCTTTTGAGTATGGCAAGAGAGATATGTGAAAGGGAACTTTGAAAAGTAAATTTCTGAAAAGAGGTATTATTGGAGAGATAAAACCTACTATTGAACCAAGGACTTTAAGAAAAATTCCATTTTCTTTGAATTTGTGCAAGAAATTAGGAAATACTGCGTATGAAGTAAAAAGGCATGTGCCTGAGCTTGAAATCGCTTCAAAAAGGTTTTGCATAATAATTGTAAAAATTGCCTTACCTTTTATTGAATATTGTTTTAGTTTCAAAGGACCTAATCCTTCAAAATAAACAAGATAGCCTCCGTTAAGATGACATGCTCCCCTGTTTGATGTGGCATAACCGAGTCCCATCCCATAACTGTTTTTAGGGTCATAGGCTGAAATTTCAAGTCCCTTTGAATGAATTGCAAATTCCTTGCCTCCGTATGTTTCTGAAAGATACTTTGTCCCATTTGCAAGCTCATCTCCGATATCTTCTCTGAATGCGATTTTTCTAATAATTTCTTTTATATTTTCAAATTTACCAAATTCAAGTCCGAAGTCTTTTATCTCTCTTTCCTTTAATTCCATCGCGAATGCAAGAGTCCCTCCGAGACTTATCGTATCCATTCCATAGAGATCAGCAAGATAATTCCAATCTATTATTTTTTCAAGATTATCATTTAATATGTTTGAGCCTAAAAGCCCAACAGTTTCATATTCAGGTCCCTTTATTATCCTGTCCTTAAATCTTACTTTTCTTTCGCAATGGATTGGGCAATATCCGCATCCTCCGTTTTTCTCAAGATAATCCTCTGCCAATTTTTCTCCGGAGATATTATCCCAATTTTCAAATTGAGAGTCTGAAAAGTTTTTTACAGGAAGCATTCCGAGTTTATTTGTCATCCTAACAAGGCCTGATGTTCCGTATTTTGGCAAAAAGTACCCTGTTACATAGTGTTTTTTTAAATATTTTGTCCACTTTTTTGAGAGCTTTTTTAATTTTTCTGGTTCTGATACAGGTATTTTACGGCTACCATTTGCTATTATTGCTTTTAGATTCTTTGAACCCATAACAGCTCCGACTCCCGTTCTTCCTGCCATTCTTTCATCTGATGCAATACTTGCATACCATACAAGGTTTTCTCCTGCGGGCCCTATGACTATTTTCCCATAGTTTGAAGGAAATCTCTTTTGGGTTTCTATAGTGTTAAGTCCCCAGAGAGAGCTTGCATCTTTAAACTCAACCTTTCTATCAATAATTTCAAGGTAAATAGGGGCGTCAGCTTTGCCAGTTATTATAATTCCTTCATAGCCAGCTCTTCTTAGCTTTACTCCAAAACTTCCTCCGCAGTTTGAAGAAGCTATTCCACCGGTTAAAACATTTTTTGTTGTCACATTAAACCTTGCAGAGGATGGAGATGGTGTACCATTTAAAGGGCCAGTGTTTATTATTAAAATATTTTTTGGGTCAAAAGGGGAAATGCCGGGGGTGAGAAGTTTATATAGAATTTTTGCAGCAAGCGCTTTACCCCCGATGTAATTCTTAAAATCTTCATCACTTATAAGATAATCATCAACACTTTTTTTACTCAGATCTATTAAAATATATTTTGGTTTAATCATCTAAGGGAATCAATATATGCAATTATTCCTTTGTATATACCAAATGCTATTCTATTTCTAAATCTTGAAGATCTTAAAAGCAGTTCATTTGTTTTGTTGCTTAAAAAACCTGTCTCAACCAGAACAGCTGGCATTGAAGCTCCGATTAGAACATAAAAAGGTGCCTTTCTTACACCATAATCGGGGTACCTGTAATATCTTCTTATGTACTTTAGAGTATGATATTGGATTTTTTTTGCAAAAATCTTTGATTCTATTAGTTTTGAGGTTAATGTAATTTTTTTTAAGAGGGATTTTAGTTCCCAGATAGATCTTTGAGATGAAGCATTTTCAGAGGCTGCTATTTTGATTGAATGAGGATCAGTTGTGAAGTTTAGCCAAAAAGTTGAAAAACCGTAAATTCTTCGATTTGATGCAGCATTTGCATGGATTGATATAAATAAATCAGCTCTTTTTGAATTAGCAAAAGCTGTTCTCTGCTCGAGTGCTATGAAAACATCCTTTTTTCTTGTCATGTAAACTTCAAGTTTTGTGTACTTTTTAAGGTAGAATTTTAATCGTTTGGCAATATCAAGGACAATCTTTTTTTCTTTTGTTTTATAGTATTTTCCAATTGCTCCGGGATCCTTTCCACCGTGTCCGGGATCAATAACAATTCTCTTAACAGTAAGGCTCAACTGCCTTGCCATGGAATACTTTTTTTCTCCACTAATTTCAGGAGTTCCTGTTTTTATTTCCTTTTCCGTCTTTTGTTTTTTCACCTTTTCGGGTTTTTTACTTGAGGTTTTCCCATTTAGATTTCTTCCGTATATATCAATAACAATTCTGAAAGGGTGGAGGAGAGTAAAGTATCTTTTCTCCTTTGCTTCTCTGAACTCAAGGACCACTCTTGCAATATCATTTTTAAATTGACCTGCTCTTATCTCTTTAATATAGCTATTTTTAAATACTATTGTTTTTTGCTTTTTTACTTTTTCGGAGAGAATAGTATTTTTTAAATCAAAGAAAAACCTTACTCGTGTTTTCTCTTTCAGCTCTTTTGAGCTGAATTTTACTGGAGCTGAAAGATCCAGAACTACTCTTGTGTAATCTTTATAAGAAAAATATCTGATATCTTTTAATAAAATATTTTTCGCACTTATACTATTTGCACTAAAAACTAAGATAAAAAGTATTATTAAAAATTTTATTTTTTTTATTTTCACCTGCTATTTTTAGGAAGATACCATTCTGCTACCTTATCCTCGTAAACCTTTGCCCTCCTCTCTGTTTTCCAGTACATTACAGAATTGTATTCCCATTTTAAATAAGGGGAAGGTCCCACATGCCTTGTTGTTATAAGGTATCTTCTCTTTGTCCCTCCGTAAAAAAATATTTGATCATCTATATTCTCACTATCCCCTGCATCAGCATCAACAGGTGCCCATCCGAACCCGGGGAAGTAAACTTCAACCCATCTATGGTAAACATCATCAAATCCAATGTCATCTCCTCTTCTTGAAATTGTTCCCACATATCTCGAAGGAATGCCTGCCGCTCTTAAAAGTGCCAAAAAGCTAAAGCTGTATTCAGAGCAAGAACCTGATCCTCTTTTTAGTACTATCGGGGCGGGTTCCCACCCACCATAGAGTTTATAAGTAACACTATCACCCACAAATCTGTAGAGCTTGTAAACTTTCATATAATAGTTATCGCAGCCATTCAAAAGTTCTTTTACTTTCTTTTTTATGTACGGATTTTTATAATCAAATCTTTCTCCGTCCCCAAGATATATTTTTTTTATATTTTCCGGAATTTCTCCCTTTACTTTTTCGGGAGTTAGAACAGCCTGAACTTCCCAGTGCTTGAATCTGAACTCTGTTATTACTTTTACCCTTTCTCCTGCTTTTACCTCTTTTATTTTGAAATATGCGTACTTTTGTCCAGTATTATCTGAAAGCATCCTGTTAGGTTTTACTTCTTTACCTTTGTAAAAATATTTTGTGTATTCTATTTTTTGATTATACTTGTTTTCCGGAAGTGCAATATAAATTTCAAGATCTTTTATCTTACCCGGTCCATAGTTATAAATCCCATTTCTGTATCTTATAATTCTGTCTTTAACTTCTCCTTTAATCCAATTATCTCTTTCCGAATAATAGACTTTATTCAATGTTTTACCTGCCTGATCAAGGTTCCATAGGGAGTTCCCATCATAATAAATACCCCAAGAGTAGGCATATTTTACCGGAAAATAAAAGTAAAAAATCCCATACTTTACAGAGCCTCTGTAGATTCTGTCGTTTATACGGGAACTTGCAAAAAAATCACCTTTTTTATTATAAACATGAATACTATTGAGATATTTGGGAGCTTTGAACTCCTTTAAAATTGAACCATCCGTATAGCTAATTTTTATTATTTTTTTATCCTTCTCAGTTGCAACCCAGAGCCCATCTTCAACAGCACTTATGCCAGCCGGTGTTCTTGCTGGAATTGCAATTGATTTGTAGATTTTTTTACCATCAAGGGATACAAGGTAAGCCTTTTTATCTGCTCTGTCAGCAATCCAGAGTTTTCCATTATAATAAGCTATCCCAATGGGCCAGGGTCCGGGGGCTTGAAAGCTCTTTAATATCTTTCCGTTTTTTGAAACTTTGTAAACCTTCGCGTTTAACCTGTCTGTAATCCAGAATGCTTTCCCGTCAAAGGTTAAACCTGTCGGCTTTTTTATTATAAGATTAAATGATTTTAAGATTTTACCTTCACTTGAAATCAAAAGGGATGAAGTGATTAAAAAGATGATAATTGTTAGTAATTTTTTCTTCATATTATTCCTCCTTTTTAAAGCTATTAAGCTCGAAGCTGTTCTAGCCGAACAGCAAAAATTATCCTGAAATATTTTTTTATTATTCATCTTTCAAGTTCCTAATATGATTTAATAGTATATTTTTCACATTATCATAAGAATATTTTTCAAGAGCTTTTTCCTGAGATTTTAATACTGAGTTTTTTAGTTTTTCATCATTTCTTATTGTTTCAATTAATGCAGCAACCTTGTCAAATTTCTTCTCTTTGATCACAACCCCTCCGCCATTCATTGTCTCTTTAACTGCTCCCATATCATATGCAATTACAGGCACTTTGTTATAAAAAGCTTCCAAAAGTGGTACCCCAAAGCCTTCGTGCTCGGAAAAGGAGAGATAAAGGTTTGCAATCTTATAGAAAGCTACTAAATCATTAAAAGAGATATGACCAGTGAGAACAACATCTTTTAAATTATACTTACTGATTGCCTGATAAATATCATTTAAATATCTTTCAAATCCGCGATATTCACCGGCTATTATAAGCCTTGAGTTTGGGTTAAAATATTTTTGATAGACTGAAAAAAATCTGACAAGTTCGTCAATTTTTTTATTCGGGATTACCCTTCCCACAAAGAGTATATTAAACTTTCCATCCTTAAACATCTTCCTTATTACAACACTTCCCTCTCTATCAAACTTTGAAAAATCCATGACAATTGGAAGAACCCCGGTATTTTTAAATCCCAGGTCTTCCAATTCTTTTTTGTTGTACTCCGAATCACCCAATCCAAGATCAGTCTTATCAATGAATTTTTTTAATTCCAATCTTCCTTTGTAACACTCCCTGGCAAGAATTCTATGATAATTTTTAAAAAAATTATAAGGGGTTATATTATGGTAAATCATTATCTTTTTTGCCGGTGCCTGAAAATAGATTTTTGAAACAGGAGAGCCTATTGAAAAATGAAAGATAAGAATATCATCTTTTTTAGATTCCGCGAGATAGGCAGTATAGTGATTGAAGTATTTTGTTACTTTCGGATGATTATAGTATCCGAAAATTTTAGACTCAATTCCCTCGTCTTCAAGAAATTTTTTTATTGCGAGAGCTTCATTTGAAATTGCATCTCCATAGGTGAGGGATGTTAAAAGTTGATGAACCCTCATTTCTTTTCCACAGTCTCCTTTTCAAGAGTCCTTTCTCTCTCTTCCAAAAATGAAAGTCTGCTTTCAAGCTCTTTTACTCTTACCTTTAATTCATCCTCTTCTACTTTTAATCTTGTTATTTCAGATGTTATATGATGTATATAATTATGGAGAACTTTTATATGTTCTTTGTAAACATTTAGATAGTGAACAGATTCATTAATATATCCCATCATACTTTCAATGCTACTTGCATTAATTTGCACACCATCGTATAAATCTGTTAGTGTGAAGAAAGACATTAATTTAAGAAGTGGGAATATTTTTGCTCTTATTTTAAGGACAAAATCTTTTACTTTTTTCTTTGTTCCAGTAATAGCTGGGATACTATTCCTGATTTCTCTAAGTTCTTTTATTTTTCTGTCTCTTAATGTTTCAATACCTTTATAACTTTTTTCCAACTCCTCAGGCTCATAGACTATTGGAACATCTAAAATATCCGGAAGAGGCAAAAGTTCAACATTTTCGATGTCTTCTATTTCTTCCTCTTTGTATATCCCCTTCTTTTTCTTATCCTCGACTCTCTTTCTTATCTCTTCCATTATTTTTTCAACATCAATTCCTTCGGCTTCTATCCATTTATCTTCCATCTTATCCTCCTGAAATTTATTAGTTTTTTAATTTTACCACATTATTTTTTTGTTTAAAAATATAAAAAAGATAGTACTTCTTTTTATTCTTGTTATTAGTGAAGAACACACAAACATGTTTTGACAATTTTCGTATAAAAACATACAATAAAAAATCTGATTACCGGAGGAGAGGATGAAAAAACTCAGTAAGTATCTATTTATAATTTTTATTGTTTTAAGCTTTTTCATTGTAAGTTCTGAACTTAATGCACAAAAATCTCCCGATGAATTTTTCGGGAAAAAGATAGGTGCAGATAGAACCCTGATTATTTACCCTGATATAATTAAGTATTTCAAATATCTTGATGAAAATTCAGATAGAATCAAATTAAGCTTAGAAGGATATTCTACTCTGAAAAATCCGATGTATCTTGTTTTTATTTCCTCAGAAAAAAATATAAATAATCTTTCAAAATACATTGAAATAAATAAAAAATTAGCAAATCCTGATACTCTTTCTGAAAAAGAGGCGAAAGAGTTAATTAAAGAAGGAAAGGTTTTCATCCTGATTACCGCAACAATTCACTCAACTGAAATAGCTGCATCTCAAATGTCAATGATTTTTACTCATAAGTTAGCGACAACTGAGGATCCAAAATTAAGGGAAATTCTTAACAATGTGGTTATTCTTTTTATGCCCTCTATAAATCCTGATGGAAATATAATGGTTACAAATTGGTATTACAAATATCTTAACACCCCTTACGAGGGAGGAGCCACTCCTTTCCTTTATCACTATTATGCGGGTCATGATGATAATAGGGATTATGTTGCTTTAAACTTAGAGGAGACAAAAGTTGTTACTTCTGTTCTTCATAAAAAGTACTTTCCTCAGATCTTTCTTGATATGCATCAAATGGGAAGAACCGGGCCGAGAATGTTTGTCCCTCCGTTTAAAGATCCTTTGAATGAGAATTTATCTCCCATTATGTTAAATAGCACATCGCTTATTGGTTCCTTTATGGCATACAAACTTACAAGTGCAGGTAAAAAGGGTGTTGCAAGTGCTTATTCATTTGATGCATACTGGATAGGGGGATCTAAAAACACAGCCTGGTATAAAAATGTAGTGGGCCTTTTGACAGAGCTTGCAAGTGTAAAGATTGCAACTCCGGTCTACATTGATCACAATGAACTTTCCGCTGGTAGAAAAGGGCTTCCTGAGTACAAACAGCAGGTTAATTTTCCTGCTCCCTGGGAAGGGGGCTGGTGGAGATTAAAAGACATAATAGATTATGAGATGATAGCGGATGAGGCTCTTATTGAAATTGCTTCAAAAAACAGGGAGTACTTTTTAGAAAACTTTTATAAAATGGGGAAGAATCAGATTATCAAAGGAGAGAAAGAACCTCCTTATGCCTATATAGTATCTCAAAAACAGTGGGATAAACCTGAAACATACACATTTTTGCAGAAGCTTTTGGAACATGGAGTAAGGGTTTACAAGTTAAAAGAGGATATTATTATAGGTAACACTGTTTTTCGCAGAGGTGATTATGTGATACCGACAGCACAGCCCTATGGAGCTTTTGTAAGAGCTATTATGGGTAAACAGGTATATCCCAAAATAAAGTATATGAGAGGAAGTGATAAAATCATTGAGCCCTATGATGCCACAGGCTGGACAATGCCAATTCTTATGGGGGTAGATTATTCTCCTGTTAGCAGTAAAACAAATATCCTTTCTGTTTCAGAAAGAGTGAGTTCTATTAATTACCCTGAGACAGAAATTGTAAAAGGTAAAGGTTTTTACATCATTCCCGTCAGGTCTAACAGGAGCTTTATTCTTGTGAACAGACTTCTGAAAAAGGGATACGAAGTTTTCAGAGCCCTTGAATCCAAAGATGAAGTAACTGCCGGTGACTTTTTAATTAAAACCGATTCTCTGATTTCAAATGTTTTGAAAGACCTTGCAAAAAATACAGGACTTAAAAAAATAGAGGCAAAAGAGCTTTTAACAATCAAAATGAGAAAATTAACCAAACCGGCACTCGGAATTTTTCAACCTTACAGGGCAAGTATGGACGAGGGCTGGACAAGGTGGGTACTTGACCACTATGAATTCTCCTATAAAGTTCTTCACAATGAAGATTTTAAGGGAAAAGCAAATTTGAGAAATGTAGCAACTCTTATTATTCCAGATATTCCGAGGAGGACAGTTGTTGATGGTGGCAGGATTAGAAACTGGTATCTTCCATCCTCTCTCCCCCCCAAGTATAGAGGAGGGATAGGACAAAAAGGTATTAAAAAGGTTGTAAGCATGGTAAAAAACGGAGGAACATTAATCCTTTTAGGAAGATCTTATGAAATTGCCCAAAAGGATTTTGGACTTCCTTTAAGAAATGTTTTGCAAAATATTCCGAGGGAAAAATTCAATTGCCCGGGCTCTATTTTGAAGCTTCATGTTGATAACAATGATCCAATTGGTTGGGGTATGCCGGAAGAATCAATTATTTATTTTTCAAACTCCCCTGTTTTTAAAACAAGTATTCCTACGACGAGCAATATTGACAGAAAGGTAATAGGGAGATTTTCAGATTCAGGAAATCATCTGATAAGCGGCTATCTTAAAGGTAATGATTATTTGAACAGAAGGGTTGAGATAGTGAGGTTTAAATATTACAAGGGAAATGTAGTTGTTATAGGAGGAAGAATACAGAACAGGGCCCAGACATTTGCAACTTTTAAAATCCTTTTCAACTCTATATTTTTGAATTAATTATATTCTATTATCCTTTTTATGCTTTACTATTTTGCCCTCTACCATAAAAATAACATCTTCGCAAATATTTGTTGAAAGATCCGCTATTCTTTCAAGATTTCTCGAGATTCTTATAAGATGAATTGACCTTTCTATTGTGGAAGGGTCGGCAGCCATGAAAGTAATTAGCTCTCTGAGTATTTGATCTCTTAATCCGTCAACAATAGAATCTCTTTCGAGAACATTTTTGGCAACCTCTGTGTCAATATCCACAAAGGAGTTAATTGAATCACGAAGCATTTCCATTGAAATATCTGCCATCATCGGAATATCAATGAGCGGTTTTACCTCGGGTCTTTTTATCAAAAATCGAGCGCTTTCCGATATGTTTACCGCAAGATCTCCTATTCTCTCCAGTTCATAATTTATTCTGAAAACCATAAGTATGGTTCTAAGATAAGATGCTTCCGGTTGAAATCTTGCTATAAGGTTTGTGCACATTCTATCTATTTTTATTTCACTTTCATTCATCATAGGCTCTTTCTTTTTCATTACTTTTTCTAATAAATTCTCATCTTTTTTCAGAAGACCTTGAATGCTTTCCCTTACCATTTTTTCCGCAAGGTTGGATGATTCCAAAAGTGCCTTTTTGAGCTCATTGATTTTTTCTTTTAACATCTTATTAAACCTCCTCTTTATGTTCTTAATAAGTTGTTAAGCTTTTACTTATCCGAATTTGCCTGTAAGGTATTCTTCTGTCTTCTTATGTTTCGGTAAGGTGAAAACACTGTCCGTGGTGCCGAATTCCACTAATTCTCCCAGATACATGAAAGCTGTAAAATCTGAAACTCTTGCTGCTTGGGATATATTATGAGTAACCAAAAGAATACTTACTGTTTCTTTTAAATTAACAATTAATTCCTCTATTCTTACAGTGGCCTTTGGATCAAGGGCAGATGTGGGCTCGTCAAGAAGAAGAATTTCTGGTTTCATTGCAAGTGCACGGGCAATACAAAGTCTTTGTTGTTGTCCTCCGGACAGAAAATTTCCCTTTTTATGAAGAGTATCCTTAACCTCTTCCCATAAGAAGGCTTTTTTCAGTGAATCTTCAACAATAAAATCCCTCTCGCTCTTTTTTAACTTTATCCCGTTTAGCAAATAACCTGAAATTACATTATCGTAAATACTCATTGTAGGAAATGGGTTCGGTCTTTGAAACACCATTCCTATTTTTCGTCTTACAAGTATGGAGTGAAGTTCGTAAATGTTTTTCCCTCTAAGGAAAATTTCTCCGCTCTGTTTTGCTCCGTTTGTAGTTTCATGCATCCTATTGATACATCTGATTAAAGTTGATTTTCCACATCCAGAAGGACCCATGATTGCGACCACTTTTTTTTCCGGAACAATCATATTTATGTTCTTAAGCACATTATTATCAAAATATCCTGCACTTAAATTCGATATCTTTAAAACTTCACTTTCCATTTTTCACCTGCCATTTTTATTATTATGTTCAAAATTAAAACTCCGGCAACGAGTAAAAAAGAAGCTCCCCATGCAATTTTATGCCAGCTTTCATAAGGACTCATTGCATAGTTAAAAATGAGAAGTGGTATTGCATCAACAGGTTTGAAAGGATTGAGATTGACAAAGGGATTCCCGAAAGCCGAAAAAAGGAGAGGTGCTGTTTCTCCGGTTATTCTTGCTATTCCTATGAAAATCCCCGAGGCAATTCCGCTGAAACCCGAAGGTAAGATTACTTTTAATATCGTATCCTTGTAACTAACGCCGAGAGCATAAGATGCTTCTTTTAAGGAGTGGGGAATCAGTTTCAGTGTTTCTTCTGTACTCTTTATGACCATAGGTAACATCATTAATGCAAGAGCTATCCCCCCTGAAAGAGCAGAAAATCCCCTCATTGGTTTTACTACCCATAGGTATGCGATTATCCCGATGAGTATAGAGGGTAAGCCTTGTAATACATTTACTATTACTTTTAGCAATTCAGCGAATCTGTTTTTGTATTCATTCAGGTAAATACCAGCAGAGATTCCTATTGGGACAGAGATAATAATCGCAATTGTTATGATAATAAATGTTCCTATAATCGAATTAAGAATTCCTCCTCCGGACTCTCCCGGTCCTTTGGGAAGCTTTAAAATAAAGTTTATACTGATTGAGGAAATCCCGTTTCTTACAATTTGAAATAGTATGAAAAACAATGGTGTTACGGAAACAAATGAAAAAAGCATTATAATGAATTTGAACAGATTATCCTTGAAAATTTTTTTCCTCGGATTCATTTTCCACCTTCTGGAGCGAACTTTTTAATTATGGTTTGTCCTATGAAATTTATTACAAAGGTAATTAGGAAGAGCCATAATCCCACTTCTATAAGTGAACTCAGATGGCTATTTTTTGTGGCTTCGGTAAACTCATTTGCTATTATGGAAGCCATAGTGTTTGCTGGGCTAAATATGTTTTTTGGCAAAGTGTTTGAATTGCCTATTACCATCGTAACTGCCATTGTTTCTCCGAAGGCTCTCCCGAAAGAGAGCAAAATTCCGGCAAAAATTCCGGATTTGGCATATGGTAAGATTATCTTTTTTATCACATCATATGTTGTCGCTCCCATTGCATAACCCGCTTCTATTAATTCCGACGGCACAAGATTTATTACTTCCCTTGCTATTGAAGATGTATAAGGTATTATCATAATGGATAGAATTAATGAAGCGGTGATGATTCCAACCCCATAAGGCAAAATACCAAGGCTAATTTCCAATTTTCTGATTATGGGAACAAAGAAATAAAGTCCCCAGAAACCATATATAACGGAGGGAATCCCTGATAATAAATCGGTAAGATAATTAAGGATTTTCCCGGTAAAGCTTTTTTTCAAATATATTGCCGAGAAAATTGCAATGGAGAGAGCAAATGGGATGGATATTAAAAGAGATAAAACCGATGTAAGAAGTGTACCCACTAAGAAGGGAAGAAGTCCGAATTTTTCACTTACCGGATCCCATTCCTTGCCTGTTAAAAAATTAAAACCATTTTGTTTTATTGATAAATAGCTCCCTTTAAAAAGGGAATATAAAATTAAAATTATGAGCAGGGCAATGAAAACCCCGCTCATAATAAGTGTTGTTTTAAAAATTTTATCCTCTTTCATTTGAGTAATGTTTTGTTCCCGAATTTAATGTTTTTGATTATTCTCTCTGCCTTAGCTTTTGCTTTTGGCGATAGCGGAGCATAGTGTAATGATTCGGCGTACTGTTGCCCCGTATGTATCATCCACCATAGGAGTTTTACAAGTTCCTTGCTCTTTGCCATGCTTAGTCCTGCTTTATTAAGATCTTTGTAAACGAGTATCCATGTGAAACCTGAAATCGGATATCCATTTATTGCATTTGTATTGGTAAGTGAAACTCTCATGTCATCGGGGAGTGTCGTGTTTGCGGCGAGTTTGACAGATTCTATCGAAGGTTTTACAAAATTACCACTTTCATTTTTTATACTTGCGAAGGGCATTTTGTTGCTTAATGCATATATAAGTTCAACATATCCTATTGCTCCAGGAACCTGTTTTATCAAACCTGCCACACCAGGATTACCCTTTGCACCGAGTCCCACTGGCCAATTAAGAGCCTTGCCTCTTCCCACTTTATCTTTCCACTCCTTACTTACTTTGCTCAGATAATCGGAAAAAATGAAAGTGGTCCCGCTGCCGTCCGAACGGTGTACGACAACTATTTTGAGATCAGGTAAATTAACGGAAGGATTCAATTCTTTTATGCGTGGATTGTTCCACTTTTTTATTTTTCCGAGGAATATTGATGAAATTAACTCAGGTGTGAGCTTTAAGAAAGGATTCCCGGAAATATTATAGGTAAGAACAACCGCTCC
Organism: uncultured Clostridia bacterium; assembly: GCA_964634755.1. Taxonomy (GTDB): domain Bacteria; phylum Acidobacteriota; class Aminicenantia; order JAMOAD01; family JAMOAD01; genus JALXDT01. Next base: position 575 of record CAZWJH010000026.1, on the reverse strand, counting down.
GGCACACATGGGAATATGAACCACTTTATGGGGGAAATTTTTTAACCCTTTATCATCAACAAATGCATCCGAAGCGCCGAAATCCACTGTCTTTGAAAGAAGCTGCCTTATTCCGCCTCCGGAACCTATGGCTTGGTAGTTCACCTTTATACCGGTTGCTTTGTAGTATATTGAAAACATTTTTGAGTAAAGGGGATAAGGAAAAGTTGCTCCGGCACCTGTCAAATTAACAGAAGCAAATGTGTTGATTGGGAGTAAGATAGTAATTAAAGTAATTGTTAAAAAAAGCAAAAGTTTTTTCATAAGAAACCTCCTTTTGAATTTCATATAAATTTATACAAAGAAAAAGTTAAAGCATAATTTGAATTATGTTAATTTTTTGTTAATTTTTTATATCGGAAAATATTATATAAGTAATTTATAATTAACGAATATATGTGACCGTATCCTAAAAATTAACAGAATATTAATAATTATTTTATAGTAACTTAATTTATACTCTTTATTATTTAGTATCTTAAATATAAGGAGTCAACTATAAGGAATGAAAGAGCGGGTTGAATTTTTGATTTTTA
>CAZWJH010000025.1:0-26928 GCA_964634755.1 uncultured Clostridia bacterium | reverse complement strand
CTCCTTAAAACTCTGATGTTGCTGGTTTCTCAGGCTTTTTAGCTCTTTTCTTTTCTAACTTTTCAGGTTTTTTCAGCTCTCTGTCAAGCTTGATTATAAGCCACCTTAAAATAGCCTCTGTGTGTCTTATTCTGGTTTCAAGTTCCAACGGAATGTTTGGTGGAGCTGTGAAATTAAGAAGAACATAATAACCTTCCGTGAATTTTTGGATTTCATAGGCAAGGGTTCTCTTGCCCCAATCCTCTTCTCTTGTGATTTCTCCACCACCTTCAACAATGATGTTTTTGATAATGTCAACTGTTTTTTTCCTCTCCTCTTCTGAGAGGTTAGGTTTGAGAATAAACATTAACTCATAATTTTTCATTTAATCCTCCTTATGGTTTTTAGCCTACCGATTCATCGGCAAGCAAGGGTTTTCTTTTATTAAATTTTGTCATAGTTTTTTCAATACCAATACTTAATAAACTAACTATAATTTCGGGTATCGTATCGACTACTTTTTTTATTATTTCAAATTCCCTTTCAGGAAATACAGAGAGCACAAAATCTGCAAGATTATAATACCTTTCTCCATTGTTTATCCCAACTCTTAACCTCGGGAATTTTTCCGTTTTTAGCCCTTCAATTATTGAAATCATTCCTTTGTGAGTACCAGCACCTCCTTCTTTTCTCAATCTGAGAGTTCCAAGAGGGAGATCTATATCATCATATATTACCAATACCTCTTCGGGAATTACTTTTTTCTCATTTACCCACCTTTTCACAGATTTCCCCGATAAATTCATATAGGTCATAGGTTTTATAATATAGTGCCTCCTCCCTTTAAAATTAAATTCTCCAAAAACACTACTGTTTTTACTCTTATCCGTTTTTACTCCGAATTTTTCTGCTATTCTGTCTATCCCCATAAAACCCACATTATGCCTTGTTTTGCAGTAGTCTTCGCCCGGATTTCCAAGACCAAAGATAAGCACAGTTGTTTACTCTTCCTCTGGTTCACTTTTACCTTTTTCTTCCACTTCAGGTTCTGCTTTTTCTTCTCCCTCAACCTCTTCCTCTTCAACTTCTTCCTCTTCCTCTTCAACCGCAGCTGTGATCGTTGCAATGACCACAGACTCATCGGTAATCAAAGAATATTTTTCACCAAGATCAAGATCTGAAACCTTAAGAGACTGACCTGCATGAAGTTCACTAACATCAACTTCTATCTCTTCTATAATATCTTTTGGTAAACACATAAGCTCAATTTCTCTTGTAATAAAATCAAGAAAGCCTCCTTCCTGTTTAACTCCAATAGGCGTTCCTTTCAAGTGAACAGGAACGGTAATTTCAACCGGTTTATTGAGGTCAACTCTTTTAAAATCAACATGAATTATGTCTCTGCCAAGATAATCATATTGGAGCTCGTAGATCATAGCATCTTCTGTCTTCTTTCCATATTTGAGCTTTAATGTAGTGTTTATACCCATTTTTGATTTAAGAATTGCTTTAATATCATCAAGGCTGACAGTAAGAGCCACGCTTTCTTTGTTTTCGCCATAAATAACAGCCGGCAATTTGCCTTCAGCTCTAAGCTTTTTAGCTAATTCTTTTCCCTTTTTTTCTCTTAACTCCGCTTTAATTTCCATGTGTTCCATTTTTTCACTCCTTTATAAAAATAGTCTGCTAACTGAGGTTTCCTCATGTATACTTCTTATAGCTTCTCCCAACAAGGGAGCTGTTGATAAAACCTCTATTTTTTTACATTTTTTCGTTTCTTCAGATAAAGGTATTGTATCTGTAACGATTAATTTTTCAAGGCTTGAATTTCTTATCCTTTCAAGAGCAGGACCTGAAAGAACCGCGTGGGTCGCCGCGGCATAGACTTTTACAGCTCCTTTTCTAATCAAGGCCTCAACTGTATTTGACAAAGTTCCAGCAGTATCAACGATATCATCAACAATAACCGCAATTTTATCCTTCACCTTCCCTATTATATGTCTTAACTCAGCTTTGTTTGGCTCATACCTTCTTTTATCCACTATTGCAAGGTATGCATTTAGTTCCTCTGCGAACATCCTTGCCCTCTCAACCCCTCCAGCATCAGGGGAAACAACTACAACATTTTCATCTGGCATCATTTTTTTAAAATGCTCCACAAGAATCGGAAGAGCCATAAGATTATCAAGCGGAATATTAAAGAATCCTTGAATCTGAGGAGCATGGAGATCTATAGTAAGAACTCTGTTAAATCCACTTGCTGTAATAATGTCTGCTACCAACCTGCTGGAAATAGGAACCCTTGGTCTGTCTTTCCTATCCTGTCTTGCATAGCCATAGTATGGGATAACAGCTGTTATTCTTCCGGCAGAAGCTCTCCTTGCAGCATCTCCCATTATAAGGAGTTCCATTATATGAAAATTAACATCATTGGAAAAAGATTGAAAGATAAAGATATCAGCCCCCCTAATATTTTCAAGCATCTGATATCTTATCTCTCCATCTGAGAAAGTCTTCAAAATTTGATTTCCCAAAGGTAGTTCAAGGTATTCTGCAAGTTTTTCCGCTAATTCAGGATTAGAAGAACCTGCAAAAATTTTAATTTTTTCAAAAAGCACTTTACTCCTCTCCTCTCTTTTTTATACTGGGGCGGGAGGATTCGAACCCCCGAATGTCAGGACCAAAACCTGATGCCTTACCGCTTGGCGACGCCCCAAAATTAGAGAAATATCTTTTTCTATCTACAACCTCAAATAAGTACAAATCTTCCCTCTTTATCTGCGGAATTTTAGATTTTTCCTTGAAACCTGCAAAAAAGCTTGCTCCACTTCCGCTCATCAATACAAAATCGCTTAAATTAAGCATCTCTTTTTTTACCTCTCTTAGTTCAGGGTAGAGTTTAAAAGCTACCTCTTCCAATCTATTAATAAACCTATTAAAATTTCCTCCTAAAAAATGAGCATATATTTTACTTTTATCTCCATATTCTGTCAAGTTTTCGTAAACAGACTTTGTGGAAACATTAATTTTAGGAATTTTTAGGAGAAAATATCTATAAGGAGTTGTGGGTACAGGAACAACAATTTCACCTCTTCCCATTACTAAAGCAGCCCCCCCAAACAAAAAAAAGGGAACATCAGAACCTATTTCACAAGAGATTTCCCATAGTTTTTCAAAAGGTATCTTCAAATCTAAAATATTGTTTAATAATAAAAGTACAGTTGCAGCATTGGAACTTCCTCCTCCAAGTCCACTACCAGCAGGGATTTTTTTTTCAATAAAAATTCGGACACCTTCTTTAACTCCAAGTGCATTAACTGCTTTAACCACTGTATTTTTGCCATCCACTTTTATATTCTTATCAGAAAATTCTATCTTAATACTTCCTTTCCCTTTTTCAATTATAATTCTATCTGCTATTGAAATCGTTTGAAACAAAGAAAAAATTTCATGATAGTCATCTTCTCTCTTTCCTGTTATCTCAAGAAAAAGATTTAATTTTCCATAGGAATTAGCCTCAATCCTGTTCATTAAAACACTCCTTCATATCAAAGACCTCTTTATATTTGTCCAATCTTGGCGGATTGTATGCTTTTGGTCGATTTATCTTAAATTTTAAAAGCTTTATCCTTAATAAAAAATCCCCTTTTTTTACCTGTATTTTTTTTGGGAACCCTTGGTTATAAGAATCTACCTTTATATATTTATTTTCATATTCCAGATTATAATCATAATTTATTCCAAGATAATAAAGAAATTCTTTTTCTGAAGTCTTTAAGCCTATTAAGAAATTCATTATTTCCTTGAAAGACCCTATGTAAAATAATTTTTTTCTCTTGTTTAATAAAACATAATTATCACCGCTTTTATAAAGCTCTGCAAATTCTGTCATTGGAAAGCGGTAAAGCTTTAAGATAAATCTTTTATCTCTTTCATAATAAAGTTTTATTCTAAAAGGCGATATCTTTTTATTAACATAAATTTTCGCGGAATAAAGAGCTTGAAAAGAGTTCACTTTCTTTACAAGAGTTTTAAGTTTCCTAAGTTTGGACAAAATATAAGCCTGTTTTTTTACAAACTTTTTATATGGACAAGAACGCTTGCTCAAAACACTTTCGTATGTGGTTTTTGCTTTTCTGTAATTCTGCGTTCTAAAGTACAGGTCAGCAAGATGAAGTTTTATCTCCACATCTTCGGAAAGCACTTCCAGCGCTTTCTTAAAGTACTTTTCTGCCTTTTTAAAATCCCCTTCTTTGTAATAAAAATACCCCACTGTATCCTGTATAGCAGGTGACTCCGATTTTTTCAAATTTTCAATATACTTTTTAATCCCCTTTATTTTTTCATTCTTTGTGAGAGCATAGTAAACATAATAATTTATATAACTTATATTATCTGGCTCTTCCTCAATAGCTTTTTTAAAATAATATAAAGATTTTGTAATTTTGTTCTTTTTTTCATAGTACCTTCCATAAAGAAAAAACCTATAGCTGTTTTTCAAAACTTTTGGAGAAAGAGATAGGATTAATCTTTTCACGTATTCTGTTTTATTAAACTCAAGAAGAGTTTTAAAAACAAATGGAATTAGTGCTTTTTTTGAAAGCATCAAATTCTTCAGCTTTTTTAAATCACAATCTGTGTTTATTATAAACAGAGCTCTGAATTCTTCAGAGTTATCTTTAAAAGAGTTAATGATTTCCTCTTTTCCTACTATTAAAGCTGCTTTAAAAATTTTTAATTTTAAACTATCAGAAAACTTTGAAAAATCTTTCTTTCCATTTAAAAGCTCTTTTAACTTTTCTTTGTTTTGAGTTTCAAGAAAGTATGACAAATCCACATCAAAAGAAAAAATTTTAAGAAACTCGGGGTTAATAAAGGAGGGAAGCTCCCCCCGATGCAAATAAAAATGAGAAGCTCTATAACACCCAAACACAAAATAATATCTTGCTAAAAAGTAATCAGTAAAAGGCAAATCTTCATTATTACTTAAACTTTCTTTCAAAAGGGGCAAAAGTTTTCTGTATTTTTTATTATAAAAAAGGGAAAAAAGGTAAAACCTCTTAATTCCCAATGATTTTTCAATCAATCTATTCTCTTCGATAAATTTTGCAATTTTTTCGTGCTCCCCCATTTTAAACCACAGGCGGAGACCTTTTTCAATTAGCTCAACATTGCCTCCGAGCACTGTACTTTCTACAATTGGAGAGTAAAGATCTATTTCTTTCAAAAGATCTTTCTTTTTTTTATTAATAGCTGTGTCTAGAAGGCTCGCTGCTACTTTTCCTTTTATTTCATTGCTATTTATCTTTTTAAAATTTGATAGCAACCAACCATAATCTTTTAACTTTAATTTAAGAAGAGTAATTTCATCAAAAATAGCTTTAACTTTTGTATTTAAAGAATAAGATTTAAATAAGATATTAACAGCCTCTTCGTATTTTCCTGAATACTTTAATGCTTCGCCGTAAAAATAAGTTGAAAGAAAATCATCAGGAACTTTTTCCAGATATAGAGAAAGGTATTTTTTTGCATTTTCAAGATCTTCTCCTCTTCCCTCTTTCATAAACTTAAAAAAGTAAACCTTCCCCATATCTCTTAACAATCGCTTATTATCACCATTTATTTCTTCCGCTTTTTTAAAATATTTTATGGCTTTTTCATAATCAATTGTCTCAAGCTCTCCTAATTTAATATAATAAAAAAAATCCTTGTTTCCTACTTTTAAGAGAGTCTCTCTTGCTTTTTCCACTTCCCCTATATTTTCCAAGAAAGTTGCCCATCCATAATTAAAATAAATATTTAGATTTTTTACGGGATTCAAAAGCAGTAAAAAATTTAAAAAAAGTACGATTCTCATAGTTGGATTTTATCATAAATAGAGCGGTTATTCACTCCAATATTCTTTATTTTTGTATTTTAGAAAGAATCAAATCCACCTTTTTTAGAATATCTGTTGACTTAATTCTATTCATGCAAATCGGATTTGAACATTTTCTTTTAAAACAACCGGAACATTTTAGCTCATAGAGAATGACTTCTGAAATTGGGTTTACGGGCCCATTTCTTGAAGGAAGAGTAGGGCCAAAAAAACTAACTGTTGGGGTTTTTACAGCCTCTGCAATATGAAGAGGAAGAGTGTCCCCGCTTACTAAAAGCAAAGAATCCTGTATTAAAGGAAAAAGCTCCTTGAGAGTGAAAGGGGGGGAAAGAAGAGCGCCGGATTCCAATGCCACCTTTGCAGCATCTTTTTTTTCAAAATCATTCCCCCATAAAATAAGGGGAATAAAGTTTCTATAAACAATACCTTTCGCTATATCTATCCACTTTTTCACATCAAGCCTTTTTGTTTCCCATCCCCCTCCTACATTAAGAATAATTACTTTCCCCATATCTATTTCCTTCATTTTTTCTTTAACATCATTTTTTAACTTTTTTGTATATTTGAAAGAGGGAAAAGAGAAAGTGCTTGCATATATATTAAGAGAAGAAAGAAGATGAATATTTTTCCTTATAACATGCTCTGTCTCTTCAAAATAAGAAACTGTCTCCTTATAAAAAAATAGGGATGTCTTTTCTTTTAAATTTTTCTTTGAAAACCCAACTTTTCTTTTTGAGTTAATTAAAGAGGTTACCACGGCAGATTTCATCGTTCCCTGAAAATCAAAAAGAATATCCGCTTTTATTCTTTTTAATTTCCTGATTTTTGAGATATTTTTTACAACTTTTTTCCCTCTTCTCAGCTCCTTCGTGTCTATTGTATAGATTTTGTCAATTCCATCCACCATTTCAAGAATTTCCCTTCCACTCTCTTCCACTATCCAGATAACTTCCGAAGAAGGAAAATTTTCCCTTAATAATTTAAAAGCAGGAAGAGTGTGAATTATATCTCCTAAAGAACTAAGCTTCACAATTACTATTTTATCCATAAAGCCCCTCTATCTTTTTTATTATATCAGTAGTAGAATGTTCCTTTTTCTCTCCTACAATAATAGTTTTAATTCCAAGAGAATCGGAAAATTTGCTTTCAGCAACCGTTTCCACTGTATAATCAGGTCCTTTCACATGAAAGTGTGGTTTTAATTCCTTAAGTATATTTCTCACTGTCTCCTCCTCAAAAACCACCACATAATCTACAACATTAAGAGAAGCAACTAAAAGACTTCTTTCCTTTTCATTCATTATTGGTCTTTTTTCCCCTTTGAGTTTTTTTACAGAGAAATCACTGTTTATTGCAACGATCAAAACATCCCCAAGCCCTTTTGCCTTTTTGAGATAAACAATGTGGCCATAATGAAGAAGATCAAAAGCTCCGTTAGTAAGGACTATTGTTTTTTCCTCTTTTTTAAGGCTTTTAACTATACCTTTTAAAGAGTTCAGAGATTTTATCTTTGTACTTGTTAATTCCATTTATAAGTTCCTCCATTGCTATTGTTGATGCTCCTGCTTTCATTACTGTTAAAGCACCAGCGACATTGGAAAGGATTGCTGCTTTGAAAAAATTTTTAGCAATTACCCATGAAGAAGCAAACACAGAAATAACAGTGTCCCCTGCTCCGGTAACATCAACAATATTTCTATCTCCAAAAATAGGAATTTTATATTCATTTAGATTCCTTTCTATAAGATACATTCCTTCAGAACCCAAAGTTATAAGAATAGCATCAGCTTGCGTAATTGCCAGAAGCTTTTTCCCTACTCTTTGCAAATTATTGTTTTTTATCTTTAAATTAGCAGATTCATAAGCTTCTGTTATGTTCGGAGTAGCTGTTGTAATACTTTTAAATTTAAAAAGTTCAAACCTTGAATCAACAAAAATAGGAGGTAAATCACTTTTATTCTTCTTAAGTTTCTTTAAAACTTTATACGAGCTAATACCATATCCATAATCTGAAAATATAATAACATCATAATCCTTATAGATTGAATCCAAAATCTCAAAAAACTTTTTAGGAAGATTGTCTGTCCTTTTACCCCTATCTATTCTAAAAACCTGCTGTTTTCTAGTATTTGTCTCACCGGCAAGAACTCTTGTTTTCAAAGGTGTTTTAAACTTTTTTGTTTTAAGTATCATGGAATCTGGAATTCCACTATCTACTAAAAGATTTTTTATTTTTTCTCCCTCCTCATCTTCTCCAACTACTGAGAGAATATTAACTTGAACACCTAAATCTTTAAAGTTTCTTACAGTGTTTCCTCCTCCCCCAAGTTTATATTCAACAAAATCCTCTTCAAGCACAAGAATAGGAGCTTCTCTTGAAACTCTTGATGTTGTTGCATAAATATACTTATCCAATACCAGATCGCCAACCACTAAAACCTTAACACTTTTAAAAGCCCTTACTATTTTTTTTAAATTTTCCATATATCAGATATCTTCTATCTTGGCAAGACAGCTTTTTTTAAGCTTGAGAATTTTTTTCCATCTTTTTTTCGAGTCTTCAACTTTTTTTCTATAATTTTCACTCTCAAAGTATTCCAAAATTCTCTTTCTAATCGGAAAAATCTGAGAACCACACTTCCACATGTATGTTTTACTAAAAAGTCCATACCTGATGCAATCTCTATAAACAGCCCATGCTAAATTTACAAAACCTAATTCTTCTACAAATTTCTCATAAAGAGCTCTGAATTCCCCTTCCTTTTCCGGATGCAGAAACCTGAAGTAATCTTTATACATCATTGCATTATGGAAAAACTGAGGTTTTGCCTGGATTCCATCTACCTCAAGCTCCTTTGCAAGTACTCTAAAAAGAATATACAATTCTCTTTTTATTCCCAAACCTGGATATTTCTGCCCCGGTAACTGCTTTCTTTTTTCCGTAAATCTTGCTTTAGGATTCTGAAGAGTTAGCCATTCTATTGTAAGAAATTTTAATCTTTGCTCTCCAAAAAACGCTTTCATCTCATCTGTGGGGGCAAAATTTTCTATTTTTATCTCCAGATCCACTATAAGATGATTTTTATTCTTAAATTTATCATAAATGGAAAGCCTTTGAAGAGCTACATCAAGAGGTTCTATCTCTATTTTCAGTTCTTTAAACCCAAGTTTATTAGCCTTTTTCACGAGGCCAAGTCTTTCTATAAAAAGAAACATCTCTTTTAATGTGTATCTATTTAAAAACAGAGACGAACCTTCTGAATATTGGAGCTGGTTAAAAATGTCCTTTTCGCTTATCTCTAAGATGTCATAATCTTTGTCTTTCATCTTTTAGTTTACCCTTTTAATTCTAATTAGTCAATTATAACCCCTCGCTATTTTTAACTCTTCTCTCTGCTACGCAAAAAAAAAAATTACTTTCTTCTCCTTTTATCAGGATCCAAAAACTCGAATAAGCGAGTCCAAAAAGCCGAGCAGCTCTCAGCTATTCCAGCTTATCTGGCAGCTTTTTGGGCTTATAGCCAAGAAAGCCCTTAAGCTTTTGCGAGTTTCGAGGCTAATTTTAGTGATTTGTTATTTATTATATTTTGTTTTCGTAAAAAAAGATACCAAACTCAGCTTTGAAGCTTCGGGGCTTTTCCATTACCACTGTTTTCCCTTTTCTTACTCGAGATTTCGGGTCAGAAAGTCTCATTTGTAAGAGTGTTTTAGGAGTGATATAATAATCTGATTTCAGGAGTCAGGGAAGAGAGGTAAAAGCCTCCGCTGCCCCCGCAGCCGTGAATGGGGACTCTTTCCAATAGCCACTGTCCTTTGGGATGGGAAGGCGGAAGAGGGGATGATCCATGAGCCGGAAGACCTACCTGAAAACAGTACTGTCTCCCTTTCGGAGGGGAAGGAGAGACTGGAAATAAATCCCTCCAAAAAAATTTTAGGAGGTTTTTTATGTTCAAAAAATTTTTTCTCTTTTTTTCTATTTTCACTTTTTTTTTCAACTTCTTTTTCGCCAAAACAAAAAAAGAAAAAACTATTCACGAAAAAATTGTTGTAACAGCAACAGCCTTTAAAGAGGACCCTCTCCAAATTATTGATTCCTTCTCTCTTTTATCCAATGAAAAAATCAAACAAGCTATGCCTTTTACCCTTACAGAAGCCCTTACGCTTTCTTCTTCCAATCTTTCCTTAACAGGGGGAGGCTATGGTCAATTTTCCTCTGTTTTCCTAAGAGGAGCATCTTCAAAACACATTCTTCTAATGATCAATGGAATAAAAATTAATGATCCCGCTTCTCTTTCTCTGGATTTTTCACCTTTCTCCCCTTTTGCTTTTCGGCAAATTGAAATAGTGGAAGGACCACAGAGCAGTCTATATGGCTCTGAAAGTATGGGAGGGGCCATAAATCTCATAACACCGAAAAAAGAGGCTTTCCAAATATCACTTTTTGGAGGAAAGAATTCAAGCTTTGGCGGAAATTTTTTACTTGGTAAAAAGATTGGAAAAGGAATCCTCTCCTTGAACTACAATGGTAGTTCTATAAGAGGCGATTTTGAAAACAGTGATTTTGAAAACCAAAACTTATCCATAGGCTGGAAATTTTCTTCATCTTCTTTTTCCTTTGCTCCTTTCTACTATCTCGTAAAAAACAAAACAGAAATTCCTTTTAACTTTGGTTTACCATCGCCCAATAGAAAAGCAAATACTGAAGTACAAATTTTTGGTTTTCCCATTAAAATGAACATGTGGAAAGAAAACTATATAGAGTTTAGTTTAGGAGCATACAGGAGAGATTATTCACTTGATGACCCTGATGCTTTCTGGAGCAAATATTATCATACAAAGAGTGATAATTATCAAATAAACACAAAAGCCTTCTTCTTTTTTCTTAGTAAGAAGTCCCCTTCACTTTTGGGCTTTGAAATTCTTAAATCCACTATTTTTGAAGAAAATGAATTCAGTATAACCTTTAAGAGCAAAAAATATAATTCCTATGCGCTTTTTGGGGAGCAGATTTTCAGATATAAAAACTTTACTTCTGTTGTTGGAATAAGATATGATAAATATCACTCTTTTGATAGTACGCTTTCACCAAAATTTACTGCCTCATATAAATTCACTTCAGGGGACTTTTTTTTCATTCCATTCTTCGTTCTTTCAAAAGGTTTCAGGGCTCCAAAACTTTCAGAGTATGCCTCCCCGTGGGGGACACCTGACCTCAAACCGGAAATATCAAAAAATATTGAAGGTGGCTTGAAAATAGCCGATGATAATACTTTTATCCGTTTTTCATACTTTAACACAGATTATGAAAACCTCATTGTATTTGATTATCTTACCTATAAATTAAAAAACTCCGAAAAAGATAGAATCTCCGGATTTTCCGTTTCTTTTCAAAGGAAACTTTTCGGAAAAAATTCCTTTTCCCTCTCTTTTGTAAAATTAAAGGCGGAAAACATAAAAACAGGAGAAAAACTTTTAAGAAGACCCGACTTTCAAATTAAAGGAAACCTATTTCTTTCCTTTGGAAAGTTTGATGTTTTTCTTTTTGGTAGATATATTGGAAAGAGAAGGGATTATGATGAAAAAAACTTTTCCATTGTTGATGCCGAAAGTTTTTCTGTTTTTAACCTCAATATAAAATACAAAATCTCAAAACAATTTTCTCTCTTTTTAAAGATAAACAATCTTTTTGATAAAGACTATTATGAGATTTATGGATATCCTTCCCCGCAAAGGTGGTTATTAGGAGGTCTTAACTTTAATTTTTAGATTTGGAAAAGGGGAGTTTTTCTCCCCTTTTTCATTGATTTTTTATCAAAAAATCAATATAATTACTGATGAAAGAAGGAAAAAATACTTTTCTTTATTCTTTGTTCAATTTGGTTACTATTCTTTTCCTTCTCTATCTTTTTTTCGTAGCAATCGAAATGTTGGGAGTATCTTTTAAGCTCATAGGAAAAGAAACTGCAAGAAACCTTATTCATTCCACAACAGCCTCTCCTATAATTGGTCTTCTCGTCGGAACTCTTGCAACCGCAATAATTCAAAGCTCTTCGACAACCACATCGATGGTTGTTGCTCTTGTTGCAGGCGGAGCTATTGACATCTCTCACGCAATTCCAGTTATTATGGGAGCCAATATAGGAACCACAATCACAAATAGCATTGTCTCCACTGTTCACATAAGTGCAAACAAAGAATTTGAAAGAGCTTTTGCAGCTGCTGTGGTTCATGATATTTTCAATATTCTCTCTGTTATAGTTTTACTTCCTCTGCAGGCTTACTTTAACCTTTTGGGAAGAGTCGCCAGCTTTTTGGAAAAACTTTTTGAGGGAATTGGAGGCATTAAAGTTTCAAGTCCAATTAAAATAATAACAAAGCCTGTGGTTCACTTTATCGCAGATGTTGTTAACAAGAATGGATATATAACCGCTATTCTCTCTTTCATTTTATTAATTGTTGCTCTATCTTTTCTCGTCAAAGTTATAAAAAGGGTGATTGTAGGAAGGGCTCAGGTATTCTTCTCAGAAGTAATGTTTAAAAATGCAGCATACTCACTTTTACTCGGAATGATTTTAACAGCTGTTGTTCAAAGTTCTTCAGTGACCACTTCTTTAATTGTCCCAATTGCAGCAGCTGGTATTCTTACTCTCGAGCAGGTCTTTCCATATACTCTCGGAGCCAATATAGGAACCACAATCACTGCAATTTTAGCCTCTCTTGCAACCGGGAATCCTGCTGCCATTACTGTTGCTTTTTCACATTTATCCTTTAATGTTATAGGTATAACAGTATTGTATCCTTTCAAAAAAATACCTATCTCACTTGCAAAAACCTTTTCCAAGGTTTCTATAAAGTTTAAACTGTTTCCTATTATATACATTTTAGTTGTATTTTTTATTATTCCAGCAATTATATACTATATTTGGAGGTAATCAATGTTCAAGGAGTTGGTAAGTTTTTTTAAAGGAAAAAATTTAATAGATGAAGCTTTCAAAGAATCTCTTACAATGCTTGAAAAAGATTGTGAAATGTTTAAAGCAGTAAAAGAATCTCTTAGACATTCTGATTCAGCTGAAATAAAATGTGATGTTTTCAAACACGATAAACTAATAAATAAATATGAAAGAGAAGTAAGAAAGAAAGTTCTGATAAATTTGAGCGTTACGGGTTCCACTTTTCTCAATGCGGGCCTTGTCCTCGTGAGCATTGTTATAGATATTGAAAGAATAGGGGATTACACCAAAAATATTGCAGAACTTGCCAAACACCATCCTCAGCGACTTGTTGCAGGCTCCTATGAAGAAACCATAAAAAAAATAGAAACTATCGTTGAAAACAAATTCCCTGCCGTAATAGAGGCTTTAAGAAACTCTGACGAAAAAATAGCAAGAGAAAAGATGGAAGAGCATAAAGAAGTTTCAAGTACTTGTGATGAAATTCTTTTCTCTCTTATAAAAGAAAAAGACAAAAACATAACACCTTCCGAAGCTGTAACAATAGCTTTATATACAAGGTATTTAAAAAGGATTAACTCTCACCTTACAAACATTGCAACAAGCATAGTTAATCCTTTTGACAGAATTGGATTTTACACAAAGGTAGAAGATTAATTTATGAGCTCTTCTCTTATAATTTCCTTAAATGAAAAACAGAGAGAGTCCGTTTTATACTTTGACTCACCTCTTTTAATAACTGCAGGAGCAGGCTCCGGAAAAACAAAGGTCTTAACACATAAAATAGCCTTTCTTATCCAAGAAAAGGGAATAAAACCAGAAAATATTCTTGCATTAACATTCACAAATAAAGCAGCAAAGGAGATGCGGGAGAGAGTAGAATCTTTAACCGGAATAAATACTTCTTCTCTTTGGCTTTCAACTTTTCATGCCTTTGGGCTCAAGTTTTTGAAAAGAGAAGTTTTCCCCAATAAAAAAATTATTGTCATTGATAGAAATGATCAAAAAAGTCTTTTAAAAGAAATCATAAAAAGAAAAAACTTTAATATTTCAAAAGATCGACTAAAAGAAATTATCAATAATTTCTCAAACCTAAAGAAAAAAGGTTTCCTCATAAACAAAAGAGAAGTTTTGATGAATTTTCTCTCTTTTGAATTGATAGAGCTCTTTTTGGAATATCAAAAGGAACTCTCTAAAAGAGATGCCCTTGACTTTGATGATCTTATATCCCAAACATATGTTAATCTTAAGAAGAATCAAAAACTCAAAAAAAAATACCAAAATTTATTTAAATACATATTAGTTGATGAGTTTCAGGATACATCTCCTGAGCAATACAAACTTCTGAAAGAGCTTATAAAAAATGGAAACATAACTGTTGTTGGAGATGAAGACCAGAGTATTTACTCTTGGAGGGGAGCAGACATGAATATTTTCTTGAGTTTCCCCGTGGATTTTCCCGATACAAAAATCATCAGACTGGAAGAAAATTATAGATCCACAAAAATAATTATAAACAGTGCTTCTGCCGTAATAAAGGAAAACAAGAATAGAATAGGAAAAACATTGTTCACAAACAATGTTGTTGGGGAAAGGATACTTGTTTACTATGGAAAAACAAAAGAAGACGAGGCTTCGTTTATTGCCAATCACATTGTCAATAACACTGAAAACCCGGATTTTTTCCCGGTTGGAATTCTTTACAGAATTAACGCTCGTTCAAGGGCTATAGAGGATGCACTTCTAAGACATGGCCTTTCATACAAAATCGTTGGTGGTTTAAGTTTTTATGATAGAAAAGTCGTAAAAGATATAACAGCATATCTTAAGCTGGCATATAACCCAGAAGATGACATCTCTTTCTTAAGAGCTCTTTCCTTTCCAAACAGAGGCTTCGGGAAAAAGACAGTAGAAAAAATAATAGACAATACCAAGAGAGAGCAACTATCATACTACGAATCATTGAAAAGATTATTAAAGAATAAAGAGTTAAAAAAACCTAAAGGAGAGGAGTTTATCAAGTTGATTGAAAATTTAAAGGATAATCTCAATGAACCTGTTTTCTTTCTCCTATCAACAATAGTCGAAAAAACAGAATACATAAAAGCTTTAACAAAAAAAGACGATCCCTTCGAAACACAAAAAGAAAATGTCAAAGAACTTTTGGAGCTTGCAGATCTTTTTACAGGTGATGTTTCCGACTTTATCTCCTCCCTCATCCTAAGGGAGCAAACAGAAACGATATCCGAAAAAACAAGAATCTCATTAATGACTATCCATGCAGCAAAAGGGCTTGAATTTAACACTGTTTTTCTCGCAGGAGTAGAGGATGGCTCTCTCCCCCATTTTTTGTCAAAAGAGGATAAGAATCTCATTGAAGAAGAGAGGAGGCTTTTTTATGTTGCTTTGACAAGAGCGAAAAAAAGATTAATTCTTACTCATGTAAAGGAAAATTCCCCTTTTATAGAAACTATCCCCTTTCACTACCTCTATTTTATCAGATAAAAAACTTGACAATTAATAAGTCCAACTCTATAATTTAAAGAGTGAAAACAAAGACAAAACTTTTACTTTATTCTTTTATTATCTTTTTCTTCATAACTTCTTTTTCCGTTTTATTTTCCCTTTCATTAATAAGAAAGGGAGAGCAAAAACTTTCTTATCTTTTCTTAAAAGAAAAAGCTGAGCTTTTAGAAGAGAGAATCCTTCCATACCTTTTAATGGGACAAACAAATGTTGTCTTCATAAAAAAGCAAGACAACTATAAACTTTTTCAACCTTTTTGCATAAAAACAAAGGAAAAAACTTTCTTTTTAGGAACGAAAAAAGAAAAAGAACTTTTAAAAACCTTTGCTTTAAATAAGAAAGACAGAAAAAAACACAAAAAGAACTTCATTTTTTATAAAAAAGAGATAATAACTATTTACTCAAGTCATATTTGGGGAAAACTTTTTACCTGTAAAAAAGTAACTCCACTTTTCCTCTCTTCACCAATTCCTTACAGGCTTTTTTTAGTCTATCTTATTTTTACCTTTGCTTCCTTCTTTCTCTTCTCTTTTGTTTACCCTCAAAAACAATTTCTTTTTTCAAAAGGAAAATTTTCAAGCTTCCTCCCGCTACACAGGAAACTCGAAAGATTACTCCTCTCGCTTCAAGAAGAAAAAGAAAGCCTCGATATAAACATGAATGAACTCCTTCAAAAGACAAAGAAAAAAAAGGAAAAACATGAAAGAATAAAAACAACAGAAAAAATAAATCTCCTAACTCAAATGAAAAGAAGCTTATTTGAAGCGCAAAAAAACATCTCATCACATAATGCAATTATAGGAATAGCACATGAAATCAATAATCCGCTTACTACAATTATCGGCTACCTCCAACTCCTCACTCATGACAAATCCTTAAAAACAAAAACAAGAGGAAAACTATCAAAACATGTAGAAAAAATCTTTAACACAAAGGAAAAACTCGAAAAACTCATTGCTGCATCAACAGAACACACAAAAGAAAAATTCGAATTAACAAAAATTTTCCTTGAAGCAAAAGAAAGATACAAATTTTTAGAATATCAAAGTAATAAAAAATACTCTTTAGCAGGAAGCACAGAAAGATATAGAAATCTGTTTTTTCAATTTTTCCAGAATATATCAAATTTTAAGCCTGAAAAAGTAAATATAAAAATAGAGGATTTAAAAGAATCCGTAAAAATAACAATAAAAGTTGTCACAGATGAAAAAATCGATGAACTTGTTTTTAAGAAAACGTTTCTCGACTTTTTGGTCTTCTTTGAAATTTATGGCACCATTGAAACAACTATCAACAAAAACAAAGTAAAAATAGAGATATTTTTATCAAAAAAGATTTAGTAAAGAGAATCTATAACTTTTTTATACTTTTTCTCTACAAAACTCCTTTTAACTTTCAAAGTAGGGGTAAGCTCTCCACCCTCTATTGAAAAGGCCTCTCTTAAAAGAGCTACTCTTTTAATAACCTCAAAATCAGCAAGGTCAGGAACCATCCTTTTTACCTCTCTCAAATAGAATTTTTCAACATCCTTATCTCTAATAAAATCCTCTTTGCTCTCGAATTTTTTTCCTATTTTTGAAGAAACATCCTCTATCTTATCAAAATCCGGAATAATCAAAGCTGATAAATATTTCCTCTCGTTTCCTATTACAACTACGTTTGAAATATAAGGACTCTGTTTTATTCTATTTTCTATCGGTTGAGGAGCAACATTTTTTCCACCAAGGGTTACAATTATTGCTTTCTTTCTATCTGTGATAACAAGAAAACCATCTTCATCAAGATATCCTATATCTCCTGTCTTAAACCACCCGTCTTCCGTAAAAACCTCTTTTGTTTCTTCCTCTTTTTTGTAATAACCTTTCATAATGTGAGGACCTCTTGAAAGAATTTCTCCATCTTCGGCAATTCTAACCTCTACATTTGGAATAGGTTTTCCCACTGTTCCAACTTTAAAATCATCAATAGTGTTAACAGCTATAACAGGGGATGTCTCAGTAAGGCCATACCCTTCCAAAACAGGAGCACCTATCATTGCAAAGAATTCTCCTACTTTCTTAGGCAAAGCAGCACCTCCCGAGACAAAGAACCTGAACCTTCCCCCAAGAGCATTCTTTATCTTACTAAAAACAAGTTTGTCCGCAATTTTATACTGAAAATTGTATTTATAAGAATACTTTTTTCTATCAACATCCACTTTTACCTTCTTTTCTCCTACTTTCAGAGCCCACTGGAAAATCTTTCTCTTCAACGGATGTCCTGATAGAGCTTTTTCCACAATTCTTGTGTAGATCCTCTCAAAAAGCCTTGGAACAGAAACCATAATAGTTGGTCTTACTTCAGGTATGTTTTTTGCCACTTTTTCTATACTTTCAGCATACGCAATAGTAGCACCTGCCCTAATGTAAGCCTGAACAACCATTCTCTCCAAAATATGTGAAAGAGGGAGAAAAGAAAAAACAGTGTCCTTTTCATTAATGTCAATGATTTGCAAAAGAGTGTAAATATTCGAAAAAATATTAAAATGGGTTAGCATAGCTCCCTTGGGAACACCTGTTGTTCCGGAAGTATATATTATTGTAGCAAGGTCATCACTATCTATAACCTTTATCATCTCATAATAATCTTCCTCTGGTAGTTCTCCCCCTATCTCTTTGAGTCCTTCAAGGGTGAGAACCTCTTCCGCAGGAGATTTTTCTTGAAAAATAACATAGTGCTTTATCTTTTTTATTTCTTCTTTAACCGACCTAATTTTTTCCCACTGGGCTTTTGTAGAAAAAAGAACCGCCTTACTTTCAGAATCATTCATAATATAAAGAGCCTGCTCCGCCGGAAGCGTAGGATAAATTGGAACAGTGACAGCTCCTACCGAAAGAATAGCTAAATCTGAAACAAGCCATTCATAACTCGTCTCCGCCATAATGTTTACCCTGTCACCAATCTTAATTCCTATTTGTTTCAGTCCAAGAGCTGCTCTTATCACATCTCTTCTGAACTCTTTTGTGGAAATAGCCTCATACTTTTTGTTTTTCTTTCTTAAGATGTGTTTCTCCTTATTCAGTCTCCCAACAGACTCAATAAAATTGTCGACTAAACTTTTTTTTGGAATCTCAATCCTTCTCATTTTTCTCTCCTTTTAACTCCTTATTATTGCTATGGATTTTGTTACATCCTCCTTCTTTAACCTTATTATTCTTACTCCCTGAGTAACTCTCCCGAGTGCTCTTACCTCAGAAAGGTTTACTCTCAAAGATTGTCCCTTTTCCGTAATAACTATTATTGAATCATCTTCATTTACTACCTCTCCCGCCGTTATTTTCCCTGTTTTCTGTGTTATTCTCATCCCTAAGACACCTTTAGAGCCTCTCGAATAACCTCTGAACAACTCTAACTTCGTCTTTTTTCCGTATCCTCTCTCTGACAAGAGAAACAGAAAAGCACTATCTCTAACAACCCTTCCCCCTATAACATAGTCACTTTCGGCAAGTCTTATTCCTATAACACCTGCTGCTGCCCTTCCCATCTCTCTCACTTCATTTATCTTAAATCTCAAAACCCTTCCCAAAGAGGTAAAAAGGATAACTTCAGTGCTTTCTCCCACAAGAAAGACATCTATTATCTCATCTCCCTCGTTCAAAGAAGCTGCAACTATCCCTGTCACCCTGGGGTTTGAAAAATCCTTCAATGCTGTTCTCTTAACTTTTCCCTTTTTGGTTATAAAAAAGAGACTTTTTTCTTCTTTAAAATCTCTCACCCCTATAATAGAAGCAACCTGTTCATCCTCTTGAATATTTATAAAATTTACGAGTGGCCTACCCTTTGCCGTAAGGCCTGTTTCAGGAA
Source organism: uncultured Clostridia bacterium (assembly GCA_964634755.1). Taxonomy (GTDB): domain Bacteria; phylum Acidobacteriota; class Aminicenantia; order JAMOAD01; family JAMOAD01; genus JALXDT01. Next base: position 7,749 of record CAZWJH010000025.1, on the reverse strand, counting down.
TATCTATAGTCCTCAACCAGTAAGCCCTTCCTCTGTTTGTAATAATTATAAGATAATCGTGAGAGGAGGCTGAGAAAAGATCCTTAACAGCATCTTCCTCCTTTACCTCAATTCCCCTTTGCCCTTGTCCTGCTCTTCTTCTCTGTTTGTAAGCAGACGACGGAGTCCTCTTTATATACCCTGATTCTGTATAAACAATCACGAACTCCTCCTCCTTCACAAAATCCTCCCACGAGAATTCCCCAACATCACCTATAATTATCTCCGTTCTCCTTTCATCCCCATACTTTTCTTTTATCTCCGTAAGCTCATCCTTTATTACCTGTTCTATCATCCTCGGGTTTGATATCAATTCCTTCAAATAGGCTATCTTTTTAATCAGCTCGAGATATTCATTATCAATTTTTTCCTGTTCAAGACTCGTAAGCCTTTGAAGCTGCATATCTAAGATAGCCTTTGCTTGAATCTCCGAGAGTTCAAATCTATCTCTTAATCTTTCGTTCGCTGTTTTAACATCCTTAGATGCTTTTATAATAGATACTACTTCATCAATGTTTGCTAAGGCAATCTTCAACCCTTCAAGAATATGAGCCCGTCTTTCAGCTTTCGCCAATTCAAATTTACTTCTTCGAAGAACAATTTCCCTTCTGTGAGATATAAAAAGCCTCAACATTTCAAGAAGGTTAAGCTGTTTCGGCCTTCCATTAACGATAGCCAGAAAAATAATTCCGAAACTGAGTTCTAATTGAGTATGCTTATAAAGGTTATTTAAAATCGTCTGAGGAATAGCATCCCTTTTAATCTCTATTACCACCCTTAAACCATCTTTATCACTTTCATCTCTCAAACCTGATATTCCCTCAACCTTCTTTGTATTTACCAAATGAGCAATCTTTTCTAGAAGCTTGGCCTTGTTTACCGTGTATGGAAGTTCCGTTATAACAATTTTCTTACTTCCCTTTTTATCTGTCTCAATAACAGCTCTCGCTCTCAAAAGAATTTTCCCTTTTCCTGTTTTATAAGCATTTATCAAATCTTCACTTTTATATCCTATCGCCGCTGTGGGAAAGTCCGGTCCTTTTACTATCTTTAGAAGATCCTCTACTGCAGCCTCCTTATTATCTATAAGATAAATCACACTATCAATTATTTCCACTAAATTATGCGGAGGTATATTTGTTGCCATCCCAACAGCTATTCCCGAGCTTCCGTTAATCAGAAGATTTGGGATTCTCGCCGGTAAAATTATTGGCTCCTCTAAAGTATTGTCATAATTTGGAATAAAGTCCACAGTGTCCTTGTCTATGTCTCTTAGCATCTCCTCCGCAATTTTAGACATTCTCACTTCTGTGTATCTCATAGCTGCTGGAGGATCCCCATCTATAGATCCAAAATTTCCCTGTCCATCTATAAGCGGATATCTTAAGGAAAAATCCTGAGCCATTCTTACTATTGAATCATAGACTGCTGACTCCCCATGAGGATGGTACTTACCTATAACATCTCCCGCTATCCTCGCGGATTTCTTGTAGGGGGAGGAGTGCGTGTTTCCGAGTTGGTGCATCGCATAAATTATCCTCCTATGCACGGGTTTAAGACCATCCCTCACATCAGGAATAGCTCTTCCTATAATAACGCTCATTGCATAGCTAAGATAGGAATCTTTTACTTCATCCTCTATGTTCACAACTTCAATATTTTTATCAAAGAAAAGTTTACTCTCCATCTCTGTTCTCCTTAAATATCAAGATTTTTTACCTCAAGGGCATTTTCCTCTATAAAACTCCTTCTTGGTACAACATTATTTCCCATTAAGATTGAGAAAAGATTATCTGCGGCAAGAGCATCCTCCATTGTAACTCTCTTTAGCCTTCTTTTGTATGGATCCATTGTTGTTTCCCAGAGCTGGTTCGGGTTCATCTCTCCCAAACCTTTGTACCTCTGTATATAAAGTCCTCTTTGGGCAACCTCCATCAATCTTTCAGCGAGCTCTTCCTTTTTTTCAACAATCTCTTTATACTGACCAAGCTCAATTGTAAAAGGAGAACCCCCATTCTTTTCCATAAAATTCTCCACTGATATCATCTCATCAACAATATAAGAATTCAGGAAATCCTTATCAATCCTGAACTTCCTGATCTCTCCTCCCCCATCAAAAACCACTAGCAAACCTTCCTCTTCTACCAACACCTGAAAACCCTCTGAATCAAGCTTTCTAAAAAGACTGTCAAAGACTTCCTTACTGTCTCTGCCATTTCCTCTCTCTCTTATTTCCTCAACAACAATTTCAACGACCCTCTTATCTATTCTTCTCTTTGAGAGTTTCGAAAGATATTCTCTTACTATCGTCATTCTCTTCGTAAAATCTTTCAGTCTTGTTCCCTTTATTGTTATCCCCTTTGAAGAAAATAACCTTACTTCCTCCTCTATTCTTTTCAACAAATACTGAGTAAGTTCTCGCTCGTCTTTCAAATACCTCTCATCCTTACCTCTTTTCACCTTAAATAAAGGCGGTTGCGCAATATAAAGGAAACCATTTTCAACAAGCTCTCTCATTTGCCTGAAGAAAAAGGTCAACAGAAGCGTTCTTATGTGAGAACCATCAACGTCTGCGTCCGTCATTATAATAACCTTATGGTATCTTAACCTCTCAAGATCGAAACTTTCTTTACCAACTCCCGTACCGAGTGCTGATATTATTGTCTTTATCTCCTCATTTTCGAGCACCCTCTCTATATTAGCTTTTTCAATATTTATTATTTTTCCCTTTAATGGCAAGATTGCCTGAAACCTCCTGTCTCTTCCCTGCTTCGCAGAACCTCCAGCACTTTCCCCCTCAACTATGTAAATTTCACTCTTTGAGGGATCCTTTTCCTGACAGTCCGCAAGTTTTCCAGGTAAGTTCGCCCCATTCAGAACACTTTTTCTTCTTGCAAGCTCTTTTGCCTTCCTTGTTGTCTCTCTTACCCTCGCAGCATCTATTGCCTTCGTTATAATTCTTTTAGCTGTTTGGGGGTTATTCTCAAGAAAATCAAACAAATTTTCATTAACAATCGATTCAACTATACCCTTAACCTCGCTATTTCCCAATTTTGTCTTTGTCTGCCCCTCAAATTGGGGTTCCTTTACTTTGACACTAATTACAGCAGTTATTCCTTCTCTAAAATCATCACCTGTTATATCAAACTTAACCCCTTTATTTAAATTATACTTAACCATATAACTGTTAATTGCTCTCGTAAGTCCTGACTTGAAGCCTGACAGGTGGGTTCCTCCCTCAACCGTATTAACATTATTAACAAAGGATAAAACACTCTCTGTATATGATCTGTTGTACTGAATTGCAACTTCCAACTTCACATCACCTTTCTCTCCTTCAAAATATATCGGTTTTGAGAAAAGAGGCTGTTTATTCCTGTTTAAATACTTCACAAACTCTTCTATCCCACCTTTGTACTGAAAGGTATCACTCTTTCCTACTCTCTCATCAAACAGTTCTATCTTCAGCCCCCTGTTTAAGAAAGCCAACTCCATTAGTCTATTTTTAACAGTGTCATAATTAAAGTTCGTTACTTCAAAAATTTCATCATCCGGCCACAAAGTAACCTTTGTCCCTGTTTTTTTGGAAATACCCTTTGGCTTTACTTCTGATACAGGAATTCCCCTTCTAAACTTCTGAACCCAAACTTTCCCATCCCTTTTTACTTCCACTATTAACTGTTTTGAAAGAGCATTAACAACAGAAATACCAACACCATGAAGACCTCCTGAAACCTGGTATGCTTTTTTGTCAAATTTTCCCCCAGCATGAAGAACCGTCATAACAACCTCAAGCGCACTCCTTCCTTCCTCAGGATGCATATCAACAGGAATTCCTCTCCCGTTATCCTCAACAGTAACACTACCATCATCATTAATCCTCACCTTTATATGGTCACAAAAACCAGCAAGAGCCTCATCTATTGAATTGTCCAGAACTTCATATATAAGATGGTGAAGTCCTTGAACCCCTGTACTGCCAATATACATAGCAGGTCTCTTTCTTACTGGCTCAAGTCCTTTTAGCACAACGATATCTTCTGCAGAGTACTCTTCCTTTTCTTCTTTCTCTCTTTCTTCCATCATACCTCCACAAGATTATAATTTTTTATTAAATCAAATGAATCAGAGACAAAAGTCAAAAGAGTTTGAGTTTTAAACGTCTTTATAGATTTAAGTAAATTAACACCATCAAGATCAGAATCAAAATCATCAATTAACAAAATAGGTTTCTTTCCTTTCCTCTTGTTGAAAAGTTCAATATACTTTTCAATTACCCTAAAATAAACGATCTTCCAAATCCCTTTTGATCCATATATAAAAATATTTTTTTTATCTTTTTGAATAATGAAATTATCAAGATGCGGACCACTTAAGACTCTCTTTCTTCTTATCTCTTCATCCAGGTTAGGCTTTTTCCCTACAGCCACTACTTTTATCTCTATTCCTTCATCTAAAAGCATCTCATTTATCTCTTTTACCAACTTTTCCCTTCTCTCTCTTATCTTTAATCCATAAAAATCGAGCTGCTCACTCCACACTTCATAAACAGCTTTATTTATCTCTCCTTTTTTCAACAAAAGGCTCTTACTCCTTAGAGTTTTATTATAATTTAAAAGGTAATTTATGTAAAGATTATCAATTCCCGCCACAAAATAATCAAATAATCTTCTCTTCTCCTTTCTCTCTTTAAAAAAATTAAAAATTCTCTCGCTATTAACAAAGATAACAAAAAAAATATCTAAAAGTTCTGAAAACTTCACTTTTTTTCCATCTAATAATTTTTTAACTTTACCTCTTTCAAAAACAGTTTCTACAACAAAATCACTCCCTTCGTAAATTTTAACAATAGCAGAAAAACCCTCTCCCCTTGCCATATCGGAAACCCTATTAGTTCTAAAAGACTTTCCAAAATTTAAATAATATATAGCCTCTAATAAAGTAGTCTTTCCCTTCCCATTCCCACCATATATAATATTTATACCATCCTTAAAGTAGAATTTCCTATCCTTAAAAATCCTAAAATTATTCAGATATATCTCTTTTATCTTAGACAAAATTTATTGAAATGGAATTACCATGTATGTATAATCAAATTTTTGATCTCCCTCTTTAACTCCATCCTCTGGTTTAAACCTAACTATTGTCTTTTCATCAGAAAATTCCATAACAACCTTTTTACTCTCTATATTTTCCAAAAACTCTTTTATAAAAATTGCATTAAAAGAGATAATAATATCGTCCCCTTTATATCCTTCTGCCCTGAGCTCTTCTTCACCCCTTCCACTATCAACACTATCATAAGTAAGTATAATCTTCCCCTCCTTTATCACCATGTTTACCTGCTTTATTTTAGAAGATATTATGTTTAATATTCTTCTGAGAGCCTTATTTGTTTCTTCCCTGTAAAAAAGAACAGTTTTCTCCCTCTCCATTTTTACATAATCATAAAACTCTGGAAACTTTTTCTCTATAACCCTTGAAGTTAAAACCCTATTACCATAAACAAAGAAATAATTATTAACTCCCTTTATAATCTCAATTTTTCCTTCATCTTCGAATTTTAGTATTTCACCTAATGCTTTCCTATAGATAAGAAAATCTATATCTCCAAAATCTTCGCCAACCTCTGTTTTAACATAAGCTAATCTATTATAGTCAGAAGAGACAGCTTCAATCTTACTCCCCCTAAAAATAAAATACCCCCCTCCCATTGCTGTATAATGTTCTTCTGAAATAGCATACTTTATCATTTTTATTAGTTTTTTAAATACTTTAATATCAATAATTACCTTTTCTTCATTTTCTGGAAGAGGTATAGTAGGGAAATTATCAGGAGAAAGGCCGTAAAGAGTATAAAAACTATTTCCTCCCCTTAATTCAACAATTGAATCTTCTTTCTCCTCTATTCCTATGTATTCTGTTTCCATTTCTTTTATAAGATTATACAATAAAGTAAAAGCAACTGTAATACTCCCTTCCCTCTCAATTTCTGCATTAATTTCAATCACTATTCCGATTTCCAAATCTGTTCCTGAAATTTCTATTTTTCCATTTTCTTTCGTTCTTATTAGAATATAATTAAGGATTGGCATTGTACTCCTTTTTTCAACAATGCCATTCATAAGATCAAGTTCTTTTAATAAAAGGGTTCTTTCAATTTTTACCTTCATTTTTCCACCTTTCCTCATAATTTATTTATTATACTATTAATCTTATAATATATTATTTATAAAATCAATATTATAATAATAAGTGTTCAAAAGTTGAAAAATAACAAAAACACCTCTTTTTCTGTGTTTTGGAAAAGAAAGAATGTTGAAAATTTTATTAAAAATCTTTAAATCTCCTAATATAAGATTCTATCTCTTTTTCAAAAGCACTATCGCTTTCTATTCTGCTTTGTATTTTGTTTATTGAATGAAGGACGGTTGAATGATGCTTGTTTCCGAATTCCCTTCCAATTTTGTTAAGAGGCATATTAATAATTACCTTCAAAAGGTACATTGCTATCTGTCTTGGGAAAGAAACCCTCGGGGAGTTGTTTTTTGAGCTTAATTCATTTACTTTTACCCCATACTTTTCGGCTATGAAGTTTTTAATTCTTTCGGGAGTTACTTCTTCTTTGTTTTCATCAATATAATCCTTTATTTCTTCTCTTACAAGCCCAATAGTGATGGGGACCCCTCTTATAGACGCAATAGCTCCAATTCTTGAAAGAGCACCTTCAAGAGTTCTAACATTTCTCTTTATCTTTGATGCTATATATTCTGCTATGTCTTTTGTTATAGGTATGTTTTTTTCTCTTGCTTTTTCCATGAGAATAGCAATTCTATTTTCCAGATCAGGAGGTTCTATTTGTGCTATTATTCCCCACTCAAAACGGGATCTTAATCTTTCCTCTAACTTTTTTAAGTCTTTTGGAGGACAATCGCTTGAAATTATTATTTGTTTATTTGCTTCATATAGTTCATTGAAAATAAAGAAAAGTTCTTTTTTTGTTGCTTCCCATGTTGACATAAGTTGAATATCATCAATTATCAAAATGTCAGCATTTTTATATTTATTTTTAAATTCTGCGTATTTTTTATTTTGGAGATGATAGACCATTTCATCCATAAAATCCTTTGAGCTTTTAAACATTACGTTTTTTGTTTTATCGTTTTTTAAAATATAGTTTGCTATTGCTGTTAAAAGGTGTGTTTTCCCAAGACCTACATCTCCATAAATATATACAGGATTGTAGTTAGATTCCCCTTTTGCAATGCTGTAGGCGACGGCAAAGGCAAATTTACTTCCCTCTCCAGGAATAAAATTATCGAAAGTGTAGTTTTCGTTTATGTTTGGGTATTTAGTTGAGAAAATTTTTTTCCTTTTACCTTTCTTTGCTTCTGGGTAAATAAATCTAATTTTCAGGTTTGGATCATACCTTATAAGGAGGGAATTTATTAAATCTATGTATTTTCCCTCTATAAAAGAAAAAAAGTTTGAATCAGGAATTTTCAGGTAGAGTTCATTTTCATCGGTTCCAATGAATTTTATTGGGGAAATCCATAAATTGTACTCTCTTTCATCTTTAATTGTTTTTTTTAGTTCTTCCTTAATTTTAGTCCAAATGGATTCCATTAGATTTCCACCTTTTTTTCCACAATTGTGGAAATCTTATTTTATATATTGGAAACGATGTTGTCAAGGATTTTTTGTTTTTTT
>CAZWJH010000024.1:0-27864 GCA_964634755.1 uncultured Clostridia bacterium | reverse complement strand
TTACATCTTCACATGGAGGTGCTTCAATCTCTAAAATTTTTCAGGACAGAAGTGGACAGAATCTTTTTTTATTTGAATTTTTCCACTTTTGTATTATAATTACTCCCCTTTAGAGGAGGTCTGAGATGAGAAGAATAAAAGGTGTTGGTGTAATAGGTTTTAAAAACAGTGGAAAAACATTTTTGATAAAAAAACTTACAGAAAGAATCAAAGAGAAATCGGGTAAGAATGTAACAATTATTAAGCACAGCTCAAGCAAAGCAAAACTTGAAGAGGGTTTTGATACAAACACTCTTTTTGAAAGGGCTGACAAAGTTATAGGACTTTTTGAGGATTCTCAAATTATTTTTTCAAAAGAGAGAGATTCTTATAATGACATAGTAAGAACCCTTGATACGGATATTTTGATTGTTGAAGGATTTAAAAGTGTTAAAAATCTTCCTAAAATTATATGTATTAAAGAGGAAGGTGAGATAGAAAAACTCTCCGATGGCCTTGAGTTCGGCTATTTTTCATTAAACAATATACAAAGTGAGAAACATAAAATATGGACATTGGAAGATTTGGATGAAATGGTAAACAGAATTTTGGAAGATGGCTTTTTGCTTCCTAATATAAATTGCGGAAAATGTAATGAAAGAACATGTTATGAATTCGGATTAAAACTTATAAATAAAAAAGTTGATATTTACAGGTGTTCTTATATTAAAGATAAAGAGCCAATAAGTGTTACCATTAACAACGAAGAGCTTGTTTTAAACAAATTCACAGCGGATGCCCTTAAAAACATAGTCTCTGCTTATCTTAAAACTCTAAAGGGAATAGAAAAAGGGCCTGTTGAAATTAAATTTGAGCTTGAGTAAATTCTTTTATCTGAGGCTTATTAGCTTTTTTGCCGCTGAGATCCCATAGCTTGAGTAAGGAAAGTTTGTTCTTATCTCCTCAAGTATTTTTCTTGCCGAATCAGTGTCCCCTTTTAATTCATAGGAGTTTGCCACATAAAATAGTATTAGATCAGCTGGAAATTCCTTATTATCTTTTAATAAAGTTTTAAGCTTTCCTCTGTAAAGATTTATTATTTTATCGTATTCCTTTTTAGCATAATTTATCTGAATTTTAATTGCCTCTGCCTTTAGATAATTTATCATACCTGAGCCTTTTTTTACTTTCTTTATTAATTCCAATGCTTTTTCATATTCTCCCTTATTAATATGTTCTTCAGCAAGAACAAAAATTCCAAAAGTTGCTACTCCTCCTTTCTTTGCAAGTTTTAGTATTTTTTCTTTATTCTTTGAGCCTTCCTTTAAAAGATTGATTTCTTCATTAAAACTTTTATTCTGATCGCTTACTTTGTATGAATTGTATACCCAGGCACCAATGTAAATCAAAAGAATACCCAATATTCCTATTCCCGCATAGATTGCTTCTTTCTTGTAATCCTCAAAAAAATAAATTACTTTTTTAAAAATTTCAGCAAGTTCATTTTCTTTAATTTCATGTCTTTCTTTGCTCTTCATTTTGACTCCTTCACAATAGAAAGTTAATTATAATATCATTCATTATCCTTATTTTCAACAAAAAGAAAAACATTCTCTTGTTTTTGAAACATTAGATTTGCATTTTTACAAAAAAAAAATTAAAATTTCTTATGCAAAATAATAAAAAAATTCCATGGCAGATAGAACTTTTCAAATATTCCTACATGAAAAAGGAAAAGGTAAATTTAATAAAAAAATCCGTTGGCAGGATAGGTAATAGCCAAACTGTTCTTGACATAGGTTGTCGACAGGGAGTTGTATCTTACTTTATCAAAGAACTCGGAGGCAAGTGGATTCATTCTGACACAGAGATGAAAACTCTTACAACTGCTTTATCCATACTTGAAAAGAACATTGTTCAAATCAGAGAAAACCTGCCATTTAAAAAAAATTCAGCAGACTTTGTTTTTGCTCTCGATATTCTTGAGCATCTTGATAATGATGGCTTACTTCTGGATGAGATAAAAGAAATTCTTAAAAAGAATGGAAAGATTATAATTTCCACCCCCATTTCGGGAAAATTCTTTATTCTTAATAAAATAAAATTACTATTCGGGATGAAACCCGAGATCTACGGACACAAAAGAGAGGGATATTCTCTTAAAATGCTTAAAGAGATGCTAAAAGAAAGAGACTTTGAGATTATAAAAGCGACTACGTACTCAAAATTCTTCACTGAACTTGTTGAAATGACACTTAATATATTATTCGTGAAAATTATCAAAAGAAAGAAGAAGACTCAATTGAGAACAGGCTCAATATCACCGGAAAGCGAGCAAGAGCTTAAAGGAAATAAAAAAGTTTATAATATTTACAGAATAATTTATCCTTTCTTAAGGGCTATAACACTGATTGACAAACTCCTCTTTTTTAAAACAGGTTATGCCACTTTTATAATAGCGGAAAAAAGATGAGCAATATTTTCAAAATTATAAATGAAGAGAGGAAACATTTCCCAAGAAGGGGAATCTTGAAAACAGCTCATGGAGAGATAAACACCCCTGTTTTTATGCCTGTTGGTACTCAAGGAGCTGTAAAAGGAATGGTTCATAAAGAGCTTGAGGAAATCGGAGCTCAAATAATTTTAAATAATTTATACCACATATTTTTAAGACCGGGTATTGAGATTATAAAAAAAGCCGAAGGAATTCATAAATTTATCGGGTGGGACAGACCAATTTTAACTGACAGCGGAGGTTTTCAAATATTATCCCTTTCATCTCTTTCAAAAATTTCTGATCGAGGAGTGAAATTCAAATCCCATCTTGACGGGAAAGAAATCTTTTTTACTCCGGAAGATGTTATAAAATGGCAGTCTGAAATAGGAGTTGATATAATGATGCCCCTTGATTACCTTGTGGAATACCCCTCCCCCTATGAAAAGGTAAAGTATGCTCTTGAGGTAACACTGGACTGGGAAAAAAGAGCTCTTGAATACTATAATAAGACAAAACCTAAGGGTATTTTGTTCGGAATAACCCAAGGAGGAATTTTTGAGGATTTGAGAAAAAAATCAACTGAAAAATTACTTGAAATGGGGTACGAAGCAATAGCAATAGGAGGGCTTTCCGTAGGAGAGAGCAAAGAGGAGATGTTTAAAATCATAAAACTTACAAGAGAAATTGTTCCCAAGGAGATACCAGTTTATCTTATGGGAGTTGGAAAACCGGAGGATATAATAAGAGCTGTTGAGATAGGTGTTGATATGTTTGATTGTGTTTTGCCAACAAGAAACGCAAGAACAGGATGGCTTTACACTCATAAAGGTAAAGTGGTTATAAAAAACTCTGTTTATTCTGATGATTTTTCCCCTTTGGATGAGGATTGTAAATGTTATACATGCAGGAATTTTTCAAAAGCCTATCTAAGGCACCTTTATGTAGCCAAAGAAATCAATTATAGTATACTTGCCACAACACACAATTTATTCTTCTACCTTGACATAATGAGAAAAATGAGGCACTCTATAGAACTTTACGAATTTAATACATTTAAGGAAAATTTTTTTAAAAAATACAAGGAGAGTTAAGATGTTAGGAATGTTAAATTTTTTAAATCAGCAACAGCCCCAGCAGCCTAATATGCTGGTATCTCTTTTGCCTTTGGTGGTGATTTTTATCATCTTTTATTTGCTTTTGATTTTACCAGCCAAAAAAAAGCAAAAAAAACACATTGAAATGATTAATAGCTTAAAGCCGGGTGCAAAAGTAATGACATCAGGTGGAATTATCGGTACTATTATGGGAGTAAAAGAGAGAACTTTTGAATTAAAAATAGCAAATAATGTAAAAATCGAAATTTCAAAAAATGCAATAGCTACTGTTTTAACAGATACTAATGTGAAAACTGAAAATTAAGTGGGAGGATAGAATGAAAAGTGTTTATACAAAATTCGCAATAATAATCGTAATAATTGCCATCTTTGTTATAATAGCAGTTCCCCCCAAGGAAAAAATAAAATTAGGATTAGACTTAAAGGGCGGAATTCACCTTGTACTTAAAGTCCAAACGGATGATGCCGTAAGGGCGGTAACAGATCAGATGATTCTTCAGCTTAGATCAGAGTTTAAAGATAAAAACATAAAAGTGGAAAAAGTTAGAAGAATCGGAGTTAAAGAAATTTCAATCGAAGGATATGATTCTGTAGCAGAAGACCAGATAATAGCTGTATTAAAAGAAGGTGGCTTTCAAAATTGGAATTATAATGTATCTGCGGGGAAGATAATTTTAAAATTAAAACAAAACGCAGAAGTTAAAATAAGAGATCAGGCGGTTGAACAGGCAAAGGAAACCATAAGAAACAGGGTTGACCAGTTTGGTGTCGCTGAGCCTGTTATTCAGAGAGAAGGTCTTACCGGTCAGAGTGAGAGGATTTTGGTTGAGCTTCCCGGAGTTGAGGATCCTGCAAGAGTTAAAAATTTAATAAAAAGTACTGCTGTTTTAGAGCTTAAAATAGTTGTAAACGGGCCCTATGCTTCAAAGGAAAAATTATTGGAAAAATACAATGGAAAGGTTCCTGATGATATGGAAGTGGTTCCCGGTGTTACAAAGGAAGGAAGCAGGGAGTATTTTTTGGTTAAAAAAGTTGCAGCTGTTACAGGGATGGATTTAAGAGATGCGAGAGTCGGACAGGATAAATATGGTGCTCCGGCTGTTAGCTTTAGGTTAAAAAGAGAGGGAGCCAAAAAATTCGAAAAAGTTACAAGAGAGCATAGGGGCGAAAGACTCGCAATTATTTTGGATGGTATTGTTCAATCAGCTCCAGTTATTAATGAGGTAATCTATGATAGTGGAATAATAGAGGGACACTTCACATATGAATCAGCAAATGATTTGGCACTAAAATTAAGATCAGGCTCTCTTCCGGCATCCATAAGATATCTTGAGGAAAGAACTATTGGACCCTCCTTAGGTGCCGATTCAATTAATAAAGGACTCAAAGCAATGTTTATAGGCCTTCTTTTAGTTATCTTTTTTATGGTCTTCTACTATAAATTGTCCGGTGTGAATGCTGTTATAGCTCTTCTTTTAAATATAGTTATAATTATGGGTGCACTTGCTTACTTCAGAGCAACTTTAACATTACCCGGTATAGCAGGTATTATCTTGACTATTGGTATGTCAGTTGATGCGAATGTTCTTATTTTTGAAAGGATAAGGGAAGATTTGAAACTTGGTAAAACACCAAAAGCTGCTGTTGATGAAGGTTTTAAAAAAGCGTTTATTACTATTTTTGATGCAAATATAACTACAGTCATAGCAGCTATATTTCTCTTTCAATTCGGAACAGGCCCAATAAAGGGATTTGCAATAACTCTTATCATTGGTATTTTAGCGTCAATGTTCACAGCGGTTTATGTTTCCAGAGCTATCTTTGAGCTTATTTTTGCTTTGAAGAAAAGAGTTGAGACTTTAAGTATATAGGAGGACTGAGATGGAATTTTTTAAGAATCCAAATTTCAAATTTATGAAGTTTAAATATATTGCGTTTATTCTCTCTTTTGTTGTAATTACAGCAGGAGGAATTTCAGTATACGTAAAAAAAGGATTTAGCCTGAGCATTGATTTTGCCGGTGGAACTTTAGTTCAAATAAATTTCAAAAATGATGTTTCTGTTGATAAAGTGAGAAAAAGCCTTAAGAATGTTGATTTAGGCAAAAGTATTATTCAAAAATTAGGGGAAGGTCATGAGTTCACAATAAAAGCTCAAAAAGTAAGCAGTAAAAGCATAGAAGAAGAGAATATGGAAAAGCCAGAAGAGGTTGCAAACAAGATCGTTGATGCACTCAGAACAGAGGAAGAAAAACAACTTCTAAAAGAGGGAAAATTAGACCTTAATATTTCTGAAAAATCATTTATAAAAAATCTTCTGCTTCAAATCACAGGTGACGAAGCAAAAGCTGAAGAGTATGCTACAAAAATAGCAGATTACAAAAAGAAACATCTCGGAATTATTAAGAGTTTTGATGAGATTAAAAACCTTTTACCAAAAGATGTTTTTGAAAAATTAAAAGAAAAGAGCTTTTTAGGTAATATAGCTCTTTTAAGGGTTGAAATCGTAGGTCCTCAGGTAGGAAAAGATCTCAGATATAAAGCGACACAGGCAACAATCTGGGCTTTAATAGGAATGCTTATTTACATAGCTTTCAGATTTAAATTCCTCTTCGGTGTTTCAGCTGTTTTAACCCTTACTCACGATATTCTCGTTACATTAAGCTTTATTTCCTTTTTTAATAAGGAGATATCTCTTACTATTGTTGCCGGTATTTTAACAATCGTGGGATACTCTTTGAATGATACCATCGTTATTTATGATAGAGTTAGAGATAATCTTAAAAAGTATGTAAAAAAGTTAGGGATTGAGGAAATTTTAGATGTTAGTATAAATGAAACTCTTTCAAGAACAATTATAACTTCGGGAACTACTTTGCTAACAGTTCTCGCTTTATACATTTTCGGAGGAGAGGTTATAAGAGATTTTGCTTTTACAATGCTTGTAGGTATTATCTCCGGTACATATTCATCTATCTATCAATCCTGTGCCTACATTGGAATTTGGGAAAAGAGAAAAGAGAAAAAGGCTAAAGAGAAAAAAATTGCAAACCTGAAGAGAATAGAGGAAAGAAAGAAATCAGAAGTGAAAAAGGTTAAAGAGGAGACAGTTCCTCCTCCTCAAAAAGAAGAGAGAAAACCTGCTCAAAAAACAGCAAAATCTTCAAAAAGAAAAAGTACTAAAAAATCAAAAAAGAAGAAAAAAAAGAGATAAAAGCATAAAAAATTTTTAAGCATTCTTCAATATTTGTGAGCTTTGTAATAATGTAAAGTAGTAACTTTCAATTGACAGAGAATCTTAATAGTGATAATTTATTGAATAATAAAATTAAGGAGGAATAAAATGTCCAATCTTTATTTTACAAAACAACATGAGTATGTAAAAGTGGAGGAAGATACCGCATATTGCGGGATTTCAAACTTTGCTCAAGAGGAGCTTGGCGAAGTTATCAAAGTTATACTCCCTGAAACAGGTAAAAAAATAAACAAAGGAGATGAAGTGTGCTATGTTGAATCTCCGAAAGAATCTGCTAAAGTGTATGCCCCTGTTTCGGGTGAAATCATTGAAGTAAATTCAAAGCTTGATGATGAGCCAGAGCTTATCAATAATGATCCTTATGGAGATGGCTGGATATTTAAAATAAAAATAAGCTCTCCTGATGAGATAAAAGAGCTTATGGATGAGGATGCTTACAATAAGTTTATAGAAGGATAAAATGAGATACTTTCCAAATAGTGAAAATAGCGTAAAAGCTATGCTGAAGTCTGTTGGGGTTAAAAGCGTGGAAGAGCTGTTTTCTTCTATTCCCCCTTCAAACCTGACAAAAGACAAAGTTGACTATGGAAAACCTCTTTCTGAGCCTGATATAATTGAATTTTTTAAAAAGTTAGAAGGAGAGAATAAAGTAAAGGATTACAAGCTATTTCTCGGAGGAGGCTCTTACTTTCACCACATTCCGGAAGTAGTAAATTACTTAAGTATGAAAGGGGAATTTGTGACTCCCTATACACCTTATCAACCGGAAGTTTCTCAGGGTACACTTCAGGCAACATTCGAATACCAGACAATGATTTCCAATCTTACTGGGATGGAATTTTCAAATGCCTCTCTTTATGATGGAGCAACGGCAGCAGCAGAGGGGCTTTTGCTTGCATGGAGAGTTACAAGAAAGAACAAATTTTTAATTGCAAAATCCCTTCATCCCGAATATATTTCAACAATAAAAACCTATATTAAAAACTTAAATATTGAGTTTGATTTCATAGATTATGATGAAGACGGAAGAGTATCAAAAGATGATTTTAATAAAAAATTTAATGAGGAGATAGGTGGTATTTTAATTCAATCTCCCAATTTTTTCGGAATAATAGAAGATTATAAATGGATTAAAGATAAGATCGGAGAGAGCAAAACTCTCCTTATATCAGTAATAGCAGAGACTCTCTCTTTGGGTATTTTAAAACCACCTTCTGAATTTGGAACGGATGTCGTAGTTGGAGATGCCCAGTCATTCGGACTCTACCCGTACTTCGGAGGTCCCACATTAGGGTTTATAACAACTTCAAACAAAAAATTTCTGTGGGAAATGCCGGGAAGAATAGTGGGTGAAACTGTGGATGCAGAAGGAAAGAGAGGCTTTGTACTTACCCTTTCAACAAGAGAACAGCATATCAGAAGAGAGAGAGCAACATCAAATATTTGTTCCAATCAGGCATGGTGTGTCATAAGAGCAGCTATATTTTTATCTGTTTATGGAAAAAAAGGGTTAAGAGAACTTGCAAAACAAAATCTGATTAAAGCAAATTATGCAAAAAAGAGGATAAAAGAGATTGGTATAAAGATTAGATTTAACGGACCTATTTTCAATGAATTTGTCATAGAAACGGAAAATGCAGAAGAGACTCACAGAAAACTTCTTGATAAAAAAATTGTTGCCGGAATTCCTTTAAGGTGGTTTTATCCTGAGGATGAAAAGGGCATCCTTTTGACTTTCACAGAGGTTAACAAAAAAGCTGAAATAGATGAACTCGTAAAAGCATTGGAGGAGAACAAATGATTAAAGATAGAGAACCCTTGATTTTTGAGTTAACTGAAGAAGGAAAGAGCGGATTTTCAATTCCTGAGCTTGATGTTGAAGAAAAAGACCACATCCCAGAAGAACTTTTAAGAAAAGAGCTTAAAGGACTTCCCGAGGTTTCAGAGGTTGAGATAGTCAGACATTATACAGCTCTTGCACACTATAATTATTCTGTTGACGAAGGTTTTTATCCTCTTGGTTCCTGTACAATGAAATATAACCCAAAAATAAACGAAAAGACAGCTGGTTTGGAAGGCTTCTTACTTTCCCATCCGTACTCTCCCTATGAGCTTGTTCAGGGAAATTTAAAATTGATAAAGACACTTGAAAACATACTATCAGAGCTTACAGGCTTTCCTTTCTTTACTCTTTATCCTTCGGCAGGTGCTCACGGAGAGCTTGCAGGAATGCTTATGATTAGAAAAAAGTTAGAGTTAAGGGGAAATCCGAGAAAGATAGTTCTTATTCCGGACTCTGCCCATGGAACAAATCCTGCAAGTTCACACTTTGCAGGTTATGATGTAAAAGAAATACCTTCGGGTAAAGAGGGATACTTAAAAGTTGAGACTGTTAAAGAGTATTTAAATGAAGATATAGCAGCTTTAATGATGACAAACCCCAATACCCTCGGAGTTTATGAAAGGGAGATAAAGGAGATAGCGGAAACTTTGCATAAAAACGGCTCTTATCTTTACATGGATGGAGCAAACTTTAATGCCCTTATGGGATATGTAAAGCCTGCTGAATTGGGAGTTGATGTTTTGCATCTTAATCTTCATAAAACATTTTCAACCCCTCACGGAGGGGGAGGTCCCGGAGCAGGACCGGTGGGAGTTGCCAAGGAGTTCGAAGAAGTTTTACCTATCCCTGTTATAAAAGAAATGGACGGAAAATATTTGCCCGATTTTAACAGGCCCAATTCGATAGGAAAAATCAGAAGCTTTTACGGAAATTTTGGAGTATTGATAAAAGCTTTAACATATCTTTTGGAAATGGGGGCTGATGGATTAAAAAAAGCCACTGAGTTTGCTGTTTTAAATGCAAACTATATCAGAGAAAATTTAAAAAGTACTTATGAACTTCCTTACAAAACACGAACTCTTCATGAGGTTGTTTTCTCTGAAGACAGTTTTAAAAAGTATGGAGTCAAAACAGTGGACATAGCAAAAAGGCTTCTCGATTATGGGATTCACCCGCCTACAGTTTATTTTCCGCTGATAGTACACGGTGCTCTTATGATTGAGCCTACGGAAACAGAGAGCAAAAAGACGCTGGATATTTTTATTGAAACAATGAAAAAAATTCACAAAGAGGCGGAAACTAACCCTGAACTTTTAAAAGAGGCACCTCATTTTACCCCAGTGAGAAGATTAAATGAGGTCTTAGCAGCAAAAAAGCCAAAATTAAAATACAAAGAGGAAGAAGAATGAACATTCAGGAAATATTTTTAACTCTATCCGATTACTGGAAAAGCAGAGGATGCTATATTGCACCAACTTATGATATGGAAGTCGGTGCTGGAACTATGAGTCCTGATACAATTTTCAGAGTTCTTGGCCCGAAACCTTACAGGGTAGCTTATATGCAACCTTCTCGAAGGCCCACGGACGGAAGATATGGCGAAAACCCGAACAGAGTTCAAAAACATTTCCAGTATCAGGCAATCTTAAAACCAGCTCCTAAAAATAGTCAACAGTTATATATAGATAGTTTGAAAGCCCTTGGAATAGATCTAAAAAAGAATTTTCTTTCATTTGAAGAGGATAACTGGGAGTCTCCTACTCTCGGAGCATGGGGAGTTGGTTGGCAGGTCATGTTAAATGGGCTTGAAGTTACCCAATTTACTTATTTTCAACAGGCAGGGGGAGTGGATCTTTACCCTGTGCCTCTTGAAATAACTTACGGAATAGAAAGATTGGCTCTTTTTCTTGCCGGTAAAGACAATATCTATGAACTCGAATGGGGGGGAGGAATAACTTACAGAGATTTGCGTTTTAAAGAAGAAGTTCAATTTTCCGAGTTTAATTTTAAAGAAGCAAATATAGATACTCTACAAACGACTTTTGAGCTTTATGAAAAAGAGATAAAAAATCTCATTGAAAAAGGTCTTTACCACCCTGCTTATGATTATGCTCTTAAACTCTCTCACATATTCAATCTTTTGGATGCGAGAAGAGCTATTTCAATAACTCAAAGGCAAAAAATTATTCTTACTATTAGAAATTATGTAAAAGAGATCGTTCAACTTTATCTGGAGGATATTTCAAATGAGTGATTATTTGTTGGAAATACTTGTTGAAGATTTACCACCGTCACACCTGAGAACAGGGTTAAAACAGTTAAAGGAAATTTTTGAGAAAAAGCTTAAAGAAAATAGGATTGACTTTGATAACATAAAAGTAGAAGGAACTAAGAGAAGATTGGTTGCTATTATTGAAAATATTTCGGAAATTCAGAAAGAAGAGGAAGAAATTACATTAGGTCCTGCAAAAAAGATTGCTTTTGATGAAAATGAAAACCCCACAAAAGCCGCTATTGGATTTGCAAAATCAAAGGGAAAAAATGTTGAGGATTTGGAAATAGTTGAGACTGAAAAGGGAGAATATGTTGCAATTAAAGAAATAAAAAAAGGTATAAAAACAGAAGAGATTTTGGTGAATTTGGTTCCGGAAATCATAAGCTCTATCTCCTTCCCTAAAAATATGAAATGGAATGAGAGTGGGGTTTTATTTTCAAGACCCATAAGAAGCCTTTTATCCCTTTTTGATAAAAAAATTGTAAATTTTGAATTTGCAGGAGTTGAGGCAAAAAATAGAACAAGAGGACATAGAATTTTAGCAGATAATGAAGAGATAATCATTTCAAAACCAGCAAAGTATAAGAATGCATTGAAAGCAAATTTTGTAATATTGAAGAGAGAAGAAAGAGAAGAGAAGATAAAAGAGGGGTTCAAGCAAATAGAAGAAAAATTAGGAGTGGAAATAGTTGAAAACAGTGAACTTTTTGATGAGTTGGTTGATATGGTAGAGCATCCGATAGTATTTTCCGGGACTTTTCCGGATGAATATCTTTCCATCCCTTTTGAAATTATTGAAATTTTTCTCAAACAGGAAAAAAGACTTTTTCTTACAAAAAAAGAAAGTAATTTAACAGGAAGGTTCGTAGGAGTAGCAGATGCTTCGGAAGAAGCACTCTATTTTATCGTAAACGGGTTTGAGAGAGTTGTAAGAGCCACTTTGGAAGATGCCAAGTTTTTCTGGGAGAATGATCTCAAGCTTGATCTTGATACCTTATTTGAAGAATTAAAGGACTACAGTTTCGAGGCAAAACTTGGTACATATTATGATAAAACCTTGCGAGTAGAATCCCTTTGTGAATTTTTAACAAATGATAAAGAGGATGAATTAAGGGAGAGTGTAAAAAAAGCCGCAAAATACTCAAAAGTTGACCAACTAACAGAGATGGTAAAAGAATTTCCTGCCCTTCAGGGAATTATGGGTGGATTGTATTTAAAAGAGAAAGGGGAAAAAGATGATGTGTGGAAGGCTGTATATGAACACTATAAACCACAAAATATAAAGGATGAAAATCCCGTAACTCTGAGTGGGAGAATACTATCTCTTGCAGATAGGATAGATTCTCTTTCGGGTGCTTTTATTGCAGGAATGGAAGTTTCCGGAGATAAAGATCCTTTCGGGTTAAGAAGAATTGGCAATACAATTGTAAAGTTAATTATTGAAGGAAATATTGATGTAGAGCTTCTTTCTCTGTTTGAAAAAACTCTTGGTTTGTACGGAGATGTAAAAATTGCAAAAGAAGATATTGTTTCATCTTTTTTTGATTTTATGGAGCAAAGATTCAGGTATTATTGCACGGAATATAGACAAATTGATTATGATGTGCTCAATGCGGTTTTAAAAACTGGTTTCTCAAACATTCTTGTTGATTTCCAAAGAACAATTTCAGTTCAAAAAACAAAACCCAATGAGAATTTTAGGAAGCTTATTATTTCTTATAAAAGGGTAAAAAACATTGTTAAAGACAAAGATCTCTTATTCTTTACCGAAGAAAAATTAATTGAAAAGGAGGAGAAAGAGCTTTTTGACTTGTTTAAGGCTGTGGAAAAAGAAGTATTAAAGGAAGTAGAAAAAAGGAACTTTTTAAAGGCACAGGAAATACTCATCACATTAAGACCCTTTATAGACTCTTATTTTGATAATGTTATGGTAATGGTTGAAGATGATGAATTAAGAACAAATAGAATCGCAATGCTTCAGAAAATTTCCTCCCTATTTGAAAAAATTGCCGATTTTAATGAAATAATAGTCTGAGGAGGGGTTATGAATATTAGTAAAATTGCCAAAACAAAATTGGTTTGCACAATAGGACCCGCTTCTTCCAGTCCAAAAGTTTTGAAATCTTTGATAAAAAAGGGACTGGATGTGGCAAGAATAAACTTTTCCCATGGAAACTACGAAGAATATAAAAAAATTATTCAAAATATCAGAAAAATTTCCATGGAATTGGAAAGACCGGTAGCAATCCTTCAGGACTTAAGAGGTCCAAAATTAAGAGTCGGTAAAATAAAGGGAGGCAGCATCACACTAAAAAAAGGTGAAAAATTAGTAATTACTACAAAAGAGATTGAGGGGAAAAAGGGAATTATTCCTTCTGATTACAAATTTCTTCCCAAATTTGTTAAAAAGGGCGAAATAATTCTGATGGATGATGGAAACCTTGAACTCAAAGTAACGGAAGTTAAAAAGGAAGAAATTATTACAAAAGTGGTTGTAGGAGGAGTCCTAAAATCCAATAAAGGAATAAACCTTCCGAATACAAAGCTAAATATTCCTGCTTTAACTGAAAAAGATAAACGGGATGTTGAATTTGGAGTTGAGAATGAAGTGGATTATATAGCTCTCTCTTTTGTGCAAAAGGCGCAGGATATTAAGGATTTAAAAAGAATATTAAAAACAAAGAAAACTGATATTCCTATAATAGCTAAGATAGAAAAACCTGATGCAATTAAAAACCTTGACGAAATCATAGATGAAGCCGATGGAGTTATGGTAGCAAGAGGAGATCTTGGGGTGGAAATGAAAGAAGAGATGGTACCTATTCTTCAAAAAGAGATTATTAAAAAGGCTTCAAAAAAAGGTAAAATGGTAATAACTGCAACTCAGATGCTTGAGTCAATGATTGAAAAGCCGAGACCTACCAGAGCGGAAGCTACCGATGTTTCAAATGCTATTCTTGATATGACAGATGCTGTTATGCTCTCAGGTGAAACAGCTGTCGGCAAATATCCTGTAAAAGCTGTAAAAATAATTAAGAACATTGCCTGTATAACAGAAACATCTTCTTATTTTAACCCTGAAATAGCGCTTGAAGTAAAACCATCCAAAGTCGTCGGTGATGCAATAGTAAAGGCTGCTGTTGATATAGCGGAAAAATTAAAAGCAAAATTAATAGTTGTTTTCAGCTGGTCAGGATCCACTGCCCTGATGCTATCAAAGCACAAGCCATCTGTTCCAATAGTAGCCTTTTCTCCGGAAGAAAAAGTCATTAATAGGATGGCTCTTTACTGGGGTGTTCTTCCTTTTTATCTTGAATATAGGCCAAACACAGATATCCTTTTGGCAGAAGGAGAGACAATCCTTCTTGACAAGGGAATAATAAAAAGAGGAGACTTGATTATTATGATCGGGGGAGTAACCCCCATCAAAGGTGCTACTAATATGTTAAGAGCCATAAGGATTTAATTAACGGAATTAAGCACTTCGTAAAATTTTTTAGCAATAAGATAAATTCTGGGTCCCGGGATTACTATATGCTTTTCATCCATTATCGCCACTTTTTTGTAAAATTTACCCTTGTAAAAATTTTTCCACTCCTTTAAAATTTCAGCTTTCTTTAATCCTCTTTCTTTTAAATCGGGAATCAGCTCCATTATAATTTCAGGATTTGACCTTATTATAAATTCTCCGGATACTTTCGGATATTGAACACTTCCATTGTAAACATTATCTCCCCCCGTCAAAGATAACAATTCACTTAGAAAATCACCTTTTCCTAAAATATAAATATTTTTAAAAAGAGGTCTTTGGCGGGAGATTATGACGAGAACTTTTTTTCTTTTTTTTATTTTATTGCTGAGGCTGGTAAGTTTACTTTGGATATCTTTTACAATTTTTTCCGCTTTACCTTTTTTATCCAAGAGTAAACCAATTTTCAAAATTGAATCAAGAATATCATTTACTGTTGTGTGTTTGAACTTTACCACTTTAACATTCAATTCTTTTAACAATCTTTCTGTCTTTACATCTTCCGCATAAGTAAGAATCAGGTCAGGTCTCAAAGATAAAAGTATCTCATAATTTAAAGAAAAGATTGTCCCAACTTTAACAGCATCTTTAATGCAATTGTTTTCCTCACTGTAAGAGGAAACACCCACAATTTTTTTGCTTTCTCCCAATGAGCATACTATCTCTCCAAGAGCAGGAGCAAGTGTTACTATTCTTTCATAGGAGAATAACCTGAAAAATGAAAGTATCAAGATGAAAAAAACAAACTTTTTATTCCTCATAAACAACCACTGCTACTGCCAATTCTCTTATGTGAGTAATTGAAACAATAAGATTTCCATTAAATCTTTCTTTTAATTTTATATAGGGGGCTCCATCTTCTTTATTTAAAACAGATATTTTGTTAAATGGGATTTTTAACCCTGTCGCTTTAAAAAAAGCTTCTTTTACGGCAAATCTTGCGGCAAAGTGCGTAAAAGGCTCCGAAAATTTTTCACAGTATAAGATTTCTTCCTCAGTAAAAATTCTCTTTTTGAAGCTTTTGTTTTTCTCAATACTTTGCTTTATTCTTTCAACTTCTATTATGTCTATTCCCAAACCTTTTATCACTCAATCTCTCCTTTTTGGCTCAAGCGGAAGAGTGTCAATTTCCTTTATCTCTTTTATCTCCTTCGATGTATCACTTAACCCGAATTCAGTAAATTTTTGAGCCTTGGGCATTACCCTACTATTCCAAGATCCGACAGCATCATTAAAACTTTTGTTTACATTGTAAATACTTTTGGAAAGTGAGGTAAAATGTTCTGAAAATTTAACCAATCTTGAATAAAGTTCTTTTCCCTCTTTTAAAATCTGGCTTATATTCTCTATCATTTTTTGCTGTTTCCATGTAAAAGCAACAGTCCTAAGAAGAGCAAGAAGAGTTGTTGGAGTAGCAATTATCACTTTCCTTTGAACTCCATACTCAATTAAAGATGAATCCCTTTTCAAAGCTTCGCTGAAAAGCGATTCCAAAGGGAGAAAAAGAATAACAAAATCAAACTCCTGATTTTCTATCGTCTGATATTCTTTTTTACCAAGCTTGTCTATATGGGCTTTCAATGCTTTTAGATGTTGTTTGAAGTATTCTTCACTCTCCTTTTCGTCTTTTGTTTCAACCGCTTTAAGATATGAATCAAAAGGCACTTTTGAGTCAATGGCTATTTTTCTATTGTCCGGAAGATTAATTATCATATCAGGGATAAGCTTACCACTATCCCCCGAAGATGTTGCCTGCTCTCTAAAGTCACAATATTCTGACATACCCGCCATTTTAACCAAATTTTTCAGAGTAAATTCTCCCCATCTTCCCCTGCTCTTGGAAGAGGAGAGAGCTTTTGAAAGGATCTCTGTCTCTTTCCTCAATTTTTCATTTACTTTTGAAAGCTCTTCAAGATATTTTTCAAGACTTCCGTATTCCTCTATCCTCTTTTTCTCAAGCTCTTTTAAAAAAGTACTGTATATTTCAACCTTTTCCTTAAGTGGTTTTATTATATTCTCAATGTTAGTTTGGCTAAGCTTTAATGTGCTTTCCGTTTTCTCTATAGATTTTTCAAATACCACTTTTGCCATGTTTAAAAAACTCTTTTGGCTTTCCGAGAGAATATCTCCGGACAAAGCTTTAAAACTCTCTTTTAATCTTTCTTCTGCTTTTTCTAAAATCTTTAACTGCTCTTTAAAACCCTTTTCTATCTCCTCCTTCTGGGTCTGAAAGATTATTCTCTTTTCCCTTTCCTCTTCAAGGCTTTTTTCAAGTTCAGTACTTTTTTCTTTTAAGCTTTTATTTTCTTTTAACAGTCTTTGAACCATAAAAAACAGAGGAATTCCCCCCATTAAAAAACCCATAACCAAATATAATAAAATCTCTATCTTCATGTTTTATCTTTATCACAAATAATATATAATATAAAGGGAAAAATGTTAATAAAAATAAAATTTTTCGGAGAGCTTAAAGAAAAAATGGGAAAGAGAAGTGAAGTCATGGAAATTGAAAGGACCTCAATAAAAAAAGAAGAACTAATACCTCTTCTTAAAAAAAGCTTTGACCTCTCTGAAAATGAAATATTCAATATTGCTATCAATAATTCCCTTTCAAAAAAAGAAGCAAAGAACGGTGATACTGTATCTTTACACCCTTTGTACAGGGGTGGTTAATGGATGTTCAGATAATAATTGGCAAAATACCACCATCTCTGGAAGAAATCAAGAAATTTCTCAAAGAAAAAAAAGCAGGAGCTATTTTTATTTTTAATGGAGTCGTAAGAGCAGTAAACAATAATGAAGAAGTGGAAAAGCTTGAGTATGAAGTGGATAAAGAGACTGCTGAAAATGAGCTGAAGAAATTTTTAAAAAAATATAAAAAAGAGGTTTACAAAATTTTCATTTATCAGGCAGAGGGAATTTTGCCTGTGGGAGAAGATACTATAATAATCGGAGTAAGCTCCAAATCAAGAAAAGAGGCATTCTCCGCCTGTGAGGAGATATTAGAATTTATGAAGCATAAGTTTCCTGTATGGAAAAAAGAGCATTATAAAAATGGCAAGAATTATTGGCTATAAAATAAGGAGGTTATAATGGATGCAAAAGAGGTAAGAAAAATTATTGGAAAAGAGGATGTTAAGTTTTTACAGCTATGGTTCGTTGACCTTGAAAGTAATTTGAAAACAGTTAATGTTTTTAGAGATCAAATCGATAGCGTAATAGAGGATGGAGCATCCTTTGACGGAAGTTCCATAAGAGGGTTTACTCGTATAGAAGAAAGTGATATGTTTCTGAGACCTGATCTTTCCACTTTCAAACTTTTACCATTTGAAGTTGAGGGAGGTAAAATAGCAAGGGTTTTTTGCGATGTTACAAAACCCGACGGAGAATGTTATGAAGATGCACCTCGTACAATTTTGAAAAAAAATTCAAAAGAGATAAAAGATAAGTATGATTATACTTTTTATGTAGGACCTGAGCTTGAATTTTTCTACTTTAAAAAACCTTTTGAAATAGAATTTATAGACTATAATGGTTATTTTGACCTTATCTCCCCTGATACAGGAGAGGATCTTTTGAGAAAAACCGTTTACCATCTTCAAAAATTAGGAATAAAGGTTGAGTACATACACCATGAAGTTTCCCCTTCTCAATATGAACTTGACTTTAAGTACTCTGATGCTCTTACAATGGCGGATAATCTTATCACAGCAAAATATATAGTGAAAAGAATTGCTATTGAAAATGGTTATTACGCAACTTTTATGCCCAAACCAGTGGAAGGAATAAATGGAAGCGGAATGCATGTGCATCAATCACTCTTTAAAGGAGAGAAAAATATTTTTTCTTCAGAAAAAAGTGATTCAGGACTTTCCGACATAGCAGAGTACTACATAGCGGGTCTTTTGCAACATGCGAAGGAGATAACTCTTATTACAAACCAGTGGGTAAATTCCTACAAGAGACTCGTTCCCGGCTATGAAGCTCCTGTTTACATATCATGGGGAAGAAGCAATAGATCTCCTCTGATAAGAGTACCTGCTGTTAGAAAGGGAAACACAAAATCCACAAGAATTGAATATAGATCCCCAGATCCTGCTGCAAATCCTTATCTTTTATTCTCAGTTCTTCTAAAAGCCGGAATAAAAGGGATTGAAAATAGGTACAATCTTTCCAAACCTCAGGAAGAGAACATATATAAATTTGACTATTTCCGGAGAAAAGAGGAGGGAATAGAGTCTTTACCGGGGAGCCTTATTGAAGCAATAATGGAAGCTGAAAAGGGTAGTGTAATTAAGGAAGCTTTGGGAGAGTCAGCTTTCGACAAAATAATAATGTCAAAAAAAGTACACTGGGATGATTTTAGAATAAAAGTAACAGATTATGAGATAAAGAAATATTTACCGATACTTTGATTTTGTAAAGAATTAATGAAAGAAAAAATAAAAATTTTATTTCTTATCCAGATCCCCCCTCCTTATCATGGAGCTTCCTTGAGAAACTCTGAACTATATGAAAGTATAAATAATAGAAAAGAATTTGAAACAAGATTAATTCCCATGTTTTTTACAAAAAACATAGACGAGCTTTCTTTTTTTAGTCTTAAAAAGGTAATTATTAGTCTAAAAATTTGTCTTAAATTAATCCACGAAACAAGAACATTTAAACCTCACATTGTCTTTTTTAGCTTTTCCCCAAACAAATGGGCATTTTTAAGGGATTTATTATTTGTAGAGATCTTGAAATTTTTCCCGGTCAAAAAAGTTTTTATTATAAGAGAGCAAGTCAAAAAAAGCCCTATAAAACAAAAAATCTTCTCGAGTATTTCTAATAATTCAACAATAATAGCATTATCACATAATAATAAAAAAATGCTGGAAAAGAATGGATTTAGAAATGTGATAGTAATAAATAACGGGTTGAAAATTGAGGTTAATCAAGAGGACTTAGGGAGAAAGAGAAAAAATTCTACTACTACGATACTTTTTCTTTCTAACTTATCAAAAGAAAAAGGTGTCTATGTTTTTCTTGAAAGTCTCTCTATCCTGAAAAATAAAGGTTTTACATTCAAAGCAGAAATAGTTGGAGCGTCTATCAATATTAACAAAAAAGAATTGCTTGAAAATATAAAAACTCTAAAGATCGAAGATAGAGTTTTTTATCACAGTTTTGCCAACAGAGAAAAAAGATATAAATTCTACTTAAAGTCTGATATCTTTGTGCTTCCCTCCCTTAAAGAAACTTTCCCGGGTGTCATCCTTGAAGCCATGCAATGTGCCCTTCCAGTAATAAGTACAAAAGAAGGAGGTATTCCCGATATCGTCGTTGATAGGGAAACCGGTTTCTTGGTAGAAAAAGGAAATCCTTCTGTGTTGGCAGAAAAGATAGAAATATTATTAAAGAATAAAAATTTGGCAAAAAAAATGGGTAAAAAAGGAAGAGAAAGATTTTTAAAGAATTTCACTTTTGAAAAAATGGAAGAAGATTTTGTAAAGCTTTTTTATTCATTGGTAGAAAATGATGAAAACTGAATTGAAAGTTCAAAAAATCGCCGGAGTTAATATTTTTTCAGGATCTTTTAAAGAATTAATTGAATTTATCCTTAACTATCGCAGTAATATAATGCTTTCAACTTTAAGCTTCCCCCTTCTTGGAGAACTAAAAAATAACATTGACTATAAAAAAGCCCTTGAATCTTCGGAGATAATTCTCCCCGACGGAATAGGAATTATAGTCCTTTCCACTTTAACTTATGGAAAAAACAGAATAAAAAATAGAATAGCAGGTCCTGATTTTTTTATGGAGTTTAATAAAATAGCAAATGAAAAAAAGATAAGCTACTTTTTCTTGGGTTCCACAAAAGAAACACTAAAGAGAATAGAAGAAAGGATAAAAAAGGAATACCCACAAATTATTTTTAAGGGGTACTATTCGCCTCCCTTCGGAGAATGGGATAAAGTTGAAAATGAAAAAATTTTAAATAAAATAAATGAGAAAAAACCTGATGTGCTCTGGGTAGCAATGACAGCCCCCAAGCAGGAGATCTGGGTTTATAAAAACAGAGAGAAGCTTAATGCTAAACTTGTTGCTTCGGTCGGAGCTACTTTTGATTTTTTTGCCGGTACAAAGAAGAGAGCTCCTAAACTTTTCCAAAAAACCGGATTTGAATGGCTACACAGAACTTTCCAAGAACCCATAAGAATGGGAAAAAGGTATCTTAAAGGTTTTCCAGCTTTTCTTTGTTTTCTATTCAAAAGTATTGGTAAAAAGTCAAGAAAATAATATAATTAAGCTTTGAGAGGGAAAAAATGAGAATGATTTCAAAGGAAGAAGGTACAGTAAAAATAGTAAATGTTTTAATGGGAAAAGGTGTTAAGTACTTCGGTTTTATTAATTTATACGGGTGCGAGATAGGAGATGAAACAAAAATAGGAACTTTTGTAGAAATTCAAAAAGGTGCAAAGATAGGAAAAAGATGTAAAATATCCTCCCATACTTTTATTTGTGAAGGGGTTGAAATTGAAGATGAGGTCTTCATCGGTCATAATGTAACTTTCATAAATGATAATTATCCCCGCTCCACTAATCCTAACGGAAGCATGCAAACAGATAAAGACTGGAATTTATTAAAAACCAAGGTAAAAAAGGGAGCCTCTATTGGTTCGAGCGCAACTATTTTGGGAGGTGTTACTATAGGTGATGGCGCTATTATAGGAGCAGGTTCTGTTGTTACAAAAGATGTGCCTCCTTATACAATAGTTGCCGGATGCCCGGCAAAAATACTAAGAAGCCTAAAAGAAGATGAGATTTAAAAAATTCCTTATCTTTCTTAGTGACCTTGTATTTTTCATTTTTATCTATTTCCTATTATCAAAACTTATTAACAGGCCTTCTGTACCTCTTCTTGCTTCTCTTTTGTTTATTCTCTTTTCCTTTGTTTTCTGGTACGAGAGATTTTATGAAATTGAATTTTATTTTAACCGTCTTATCTACTTTGTCAAACTAATAAAAATAAATATAGTTTCTTTCATGCTCTTCTGGGGAATTTGGTGGCTCTTTCTAAAAGCCCAATGGCCTATAGCATCAAGACTTTTGATTATTTTAATTTTTATCTTTTATGGAATAATATACTCTTTAACCATCAGACTCTTAGTTGGGAGTCTTCTCTTAAAATTGACCAATATTTATCTGCTATTAACACCAAAACACAAAAGAATATACAAAGGAAAATTCCAAAAATATGGGAAAAAACCGATAGAATTAAAAAATTTTGAAGATATTGGGAAAAAGGTCAAAAGGGGAATTCTTCTTATTAGCTATTTTCCCTCAGAAAATATAAAAACCAGAGCTGGGATGTGGGAAGATTATTTTTCTCAAATTTTCGAAACAAAAAATGAAATCATTGGGAAAAAGGTAAAAGCACTGTTCTTTAATATTTACAACAGGGAATTAGGACTAGATTTTTCTTCCTTTTATCTTGATAAAATCCCATCTCTTGAAATTCATCCACATTTTAAAAAGTTTTATCTTTCAATTTTAAAAAAAATAATGGATATTTTACTTTTTATCCTTCTTCTCCCTTTAAATATTTTAATATTTCCAATAATTTATCTAGCCATTGTTTTTAAATTAGGAAAACCTGTGGTTTTTAAACAATTAAGAATAGGAAAAGATTTGAAATTATTTCCACTCTTCAAATACAGAACAATGAGAATTTTATCAGGAACAAAGGAGAATGATGTTGATGAAATTCATTTGAATTACATAAAAACATTGTTATCCGAAGAAAAAAACACCCCTTTTGTCCTTAATGAAATAACCGAAGTTGAAAAAAAGGTTAGAAAATTAAAGAACAGAGGGGAATTTGACTTGTTAGGTTTGATTCTTAGGAAGTTAAGCCTTGACGAACTTCCTCAAATTTTTAATGTATTAAGGGGAGAAATGTCTTTTATCGGACCCCGACCTGCGCTCCCTTATGAGGTTAAACTTTATCCCACCTGGGCCCTTAATAGGTTTAATGTGATCCAGGGAATAACAGGGCTCTGGCAAGTAACAGGAAGAGGTGTTATGCCTCTTCATACATCGCTTTTTTTGGATTGTTATTATTCTCTTGAAGTATCTTTTTTTCTTGATCTCCATATTTTACTTAAAACAATAAGTTCCCTTCTCAATATTTCAAAAGTATACTAGCTATAATTTTGTCTTCCAAGGAAATTTTTTAGTTTCAAGCTTCTTTTCCGGAATGCCCAGCGCTAACAACACTGATTTTAAAGAATTCCTTAAATCCGGCGGATTTTGTTTATAAAGTTTCAAAAGCTCTCCCACTGCCTCTTTTATCTCAAGAGAGCGAATAATTTCAAGCATCGCTATTTTATTAGCTCTTCTATTAAAAGGATTCTTTATTTCAGCAAGACAATATTTTTTTAAAAACTTTATTTCCCTTTCAGTCGGAAGATCTGGAAATTCTGTTATCAATTTACTAATATTGATAATTGCCTCTTTGTAGTCTTTCAATTTCAAAAGTTCAGAGGCAAAATTTCTTCTTGCGATTTCTTTTCTTTTACAAATAGCTATCTGTTTTTCAATTTCCTTTTCCACTTCAGACATAAATTTTAAAAGAGAACTCATATCTTCTTTTAACCCAAGCAATTGCTTTTTTTTATCTCTAAATTCCTCTTTTATAAAATAAAATTCTCTTTCATTACAAAAGGGAAGTTTCCGCACAGAATCTATAATAGCTACAAGTGTATTTTCATTAATACTTTTTTCAAATATTGTAAAAAAAAGATTTATAATATCCTTTTTTAGACTTTCCTTCGCCCTCTTGTTATCCTTTACAATTCTTTTAAGTGCATTTACTATATAAAAATAGATCTCCTCCCTTTTCTCTTCCCCTGTCAAGAACACAACTTCCTTATAAAACTTTATTAAACTTCTCTTATCTTCGCTTAAAATAGTCAAATATTTAATAGCCTCCCTCTTCAGCTCTGTTTTAAAATTCTTTGTTATTATTCCTTTAAAAAATTCTTTTCCTTTACTATCTCCCCTTATAAACAAATATTCAAGAAGTTTTCTTATTATTTCCTCATTTTCCTCTTCAAGAAAATAATTTACCAAAGCAAAGGGAATAGAGCCATCCATCTCCACTGCTGTTTCAACAAACTGAAGTTTTATCTTTGAAGGAAGTTTTTTTATTTCTTCAGAGAACTCTTCAACAACCCCTATTCTGAATAGTTTCTTAAATACCTCTCCTGTCAAATCAATGTTTCTTGTTAAAAGCATTTCTTTTAAAATTTTATTAATCCAATCAGCTCTTTTTTCCGGAAGATTTTTTACTATTAAAAAGCGATCTTCTTTATCTCCCTCGGAAAGCATTTTTTCATAAAATAATCTATACTTGAAATCCTTAAAAGGAAGAAAGGCATAAGGCTTTAACAATTGAAATATATCTCCAAAAGTATTTTCAAGCTCTCTGTAAAATTTTATCAACTCTTCTTTTTTTGTTGTATTAGAAATAAACGACAGGGTATAAACAAGCTTTTTTAAATAATTCCTTTCCACTCCTTTGTAAAAAAGTTTTTTTAATGTTTCAGTGAAAAAAGAAAAAGAGCGTTCATCAATAAAATTTATAGAAATCATAATTGAAAGAATTTCTTCCCTTATTTCTCTGTCTTTCTCTAAGATTAACGGTATGATATAAGGAATTATTCTTTTATCAGGGTTTTCTTTAAAAAAATCCGCAGCTTTCATAAAAAGAACGCTATCTTTTCTCTCTGAAAGAAGAATTCTCAGCATTCTAATATTTTTTTCCTGATATAAAATCCCGAGCACATGATTCAAATCTTTTTCTATTTCTTTATGACCTTGTTTTTTTAGCTCAAATAAAATCTTTTCTGTCTTGTAATCCTTTATCCCGGAAAAAGAATGGATAGCAACCTGTTTCAATCTTTTATTCTTACACTTTTTTAAGAAATCATTAAGGGTAGCAAGATAGAAAATATCTCCACTTTTCTCTATTGTTAAAAGAAGAAGCTCTTTTAAATAAAGAGGTGTTTCCTCAAAAAGTACAAGCTCAGAAATTTCCCCTTTTAATGTTTCCGAATCTTTACTAAGTTCCCCTATTTTACTTATAAAATCCTCTTTTTTGTAATCAAAATAATTTTCTATAATTTCTCTGAATTCTTCTATCAAAGCAATTTGTTTTCCTCTCCTGCAAGAGTTGCTATATCCATTATAAGAGTAACTTTACCATCTCCCATAATTGTTGCTCCAGAGATCCCTTTTATGTTCTTAAGAAAATCACCGAGAGGTTTTATAACAATTTCTTCCTGTCCTAACAATCTATCCACAATAAGACCGATTTTTCTCTCAACTGATTTTACTACAACTACATAGGGATTTTCTTCCTCTTTTTCGTTTTTAATACCGTAAAAATCAGAAACCCTCAAAAGAGGTAAAACTTCATCCCTTAATTTTAAAACTTCCTGTCTCTCTATTGTTTTTATATCTTTTTTATTAATCCTTATTGTTTCAACAACAACAGCTAATGGAATTGCAAACCTTTCAGCACTAACTTTTACAAGTAAAGATTGAATAATTGCAAGAGTGAGAGGAAGTTTTAAAATCATCTCGGTTCCCTCTCCTGGGGTTGATTCAACCTCTATAGTTCCATTAATCTTTTTCACATTTGTCTTAACAACATCCATTCCAACCCCTCTTCCTGACACATCGGTAACTTGCTGAGCTGTTGAAAAACCGGGACTAAATATAAAGTTAATTATTTCCTTATCACTAAGTGTTTCCGCTTTTTCGGGAGTAACTAAATTTCTCTCTATAGCTTTTTTCTTTATTGCTTCTATGTTCATTCCCCTTCCATCATCTTTAATTGAAATAATAATAAAACTTCCTT
The DNA here is from genome assembly GCA_964634755.1 of uncultured Clostridia bacterium. GTDB lineage: Bacteria > Acidobacteriota > Aminicenantia > JAMOAD01 > JAMOAD01 > JALXDT01. The sequence continues at coordinate 2,462 of CAZWJH010000024.1, read as the reverse complement.
CCTGAGAAGCTGTAAGGAATATTCTACCCTTTCTTGGCTTTCCTATTTTTTCTCTCTCTTCGGGACTTTCAAGCCCATGATCTATTGAGTTTCTTATTATATGAACAAGAGGGTCATTAAGTTCTTCTATCACAGATTTGTCCACCTCAGTTTCTTCTCCTGAAATTATGAGTTCCACTTCTTTGTTCATTTTTCTTGAAAGATCTCTTACTATCCTTGGGAATTTGTTGAAAACTCTTCCAACCGGAATCATTCTCATTTTTAAGACTGCCATTTGAAGCTGACTTGTAATAAAATTGAGATCATCGGAGATGGAAGCAAGCTGCTCATTAAAAACAAAGTCATTATGATTAGATTGACCTGTTAACATCTTTCTTACAACATCTATTAATCTGTTCCTCTGAAAAACGAGCTCTCCGATAAGGTTCATAAGATTATCCAATCGGTTAACATCTACTCTTATTGTTTTTCCCTCTACCTTTGACTTAACTGCTTTTGTCTTTTGTTTTCTCTGCTCATTTAAAACCTGCTCCAACTCCTCTTTTTTTATTACATTCTTTTCAACCAGAATTTCTCCAAGTTTTTTTTGCTCTTTTTGAGCTAATAAGATATCTTTTTCAGTCGCCAGCTTTTTCTCAACTAAAATTTCTCCCAACATTTTCGGAGTATCATCTTCTTCTTTTTTCTTTTCTTCTTGCTTTTTCCCTTGCTTCTTTTCTTTTTTCTCTTCTCCCCTTTTTCCCTCAATATCTTTTTTTAAATCCGGGATCTCTAGTATGGGAGGTTGAGTTCCCTCCTCTTCTTTTTGTTTTTGCTTTTCTTCTTCTTCTTGAAGTACTTTTTCCAATTTTTTTACAACATCCTCTATTTCAACATTTTCCTCCCTTGTTTCTCTAATGCTTTCAAAAATAGCTTTGACTGCATCAACACCCTCTAAAATTACATCCATTAGAATCGGAGTTAATTTAATTTCTTCTTTTCTAAGTTTATTTAAAATATCTTCTGTTTTATGGGCAACTTCTGTCATCTTTTCAAAACCCAAAAAACCGGATGTCCCCTTTACCGTATGGATTCCTCTAAATATTTTATTCAAAAGATCGGTATCATAGGGCGTTTCTTCAAGGGTAACAAGATCCTGGTCTAAATTTTCAAGAATTTCTCCTGTTTCCTGAAGAAAATCAACTATTATTTCTTCCATTTCATTGGCCATATCATCAGCCATTACTTCCTCCTTCCTTAGAAATTATTTTAAATTATGACATATTTTTTTCTTTTGTCAATAATGAATAGCATAGGCAATAAGTTATAGCATGGTGTTTTTTATAACCTCGAGATGTTAAAAGTAGAGTAAACACCAACAAGAATTTGCTATGGTTTTTTAGAAGAAATTTTATATTGAAGTAAAAAATAGATATGTTCATTATTGTAAAAGGTTTCTTACTTTTTTCATTATTATTGATTATTCTTACAAGAAAGAAGAAAATGAAAAGGAGAGAAAGGAAAATATTTTTGGTTATCGTCGGCTCGCGATCTGGTGGCCTGATGTATGAAATCAACCTTTTAATAAACTTAAAAAACATGATTGTATAAGGTTTGATGAATATGACAAGGCTGGAAATAAAAGAAGGTATTTAGATTTACCATTAAAGAATGTGGAAAAAATTTTAAGAGCTGGGGATGGATGGGTATGGAAGAGAGAGTATCAGAATGGAATTGTTATTTGTAATCCTACAAATCAGCAGGTAACTATCTCTCTTGACAATACATATTATTTGATAAAGGGAACGCAGGTCCCCGAAATTAATACGGGAGAAGCTGTAAGTAGCATAACATTGGCTCCCCGCGACGGAAGAATTCTTTTAAAAAATAAAGAATAAAATAAATTTCTTTTGTTCTTCTGAGTAAATTTCTATTTTTCAATTTTCTTTGCAGTTTGAAAGAAAGAATATTTTATCCTTTTTTTGCTTTTAAATTCAAAACAAAAACAAAAAACAAAGCACCCACAAAATCCACAACAAGATCCTTTATACTACATACTCTTCCGGGTACAAAGCTTTGGTGAAACTCATCAGAGGCTGCATAAAGGAAAATAAAAGAAAAAATAAAAAGCAAAACATGAAATTCTATTCTCTTTTTAAAAAAATCAGAATAATAAAAAAAGAAAAGTGTTCCGAGTCCTCCGTATTCCAAAAAATGCAACAAAATATCAGGTTTGTCTCTTAAAGGTTCCGGTACGGGAATGGATGAAAAATAGTAAATAATAATTAAATAAACGATGATAAGGAAAAGAAAAACTTTCCTCATCTAATAAAATACATTATCCACCCAAATAGAATAGCTCCCAATAAAAAGGAGAAAAAAAGCACTAATCCGTATTTTAACCTACCCCTTGCATTATCTTCCTTTAAAAAAGAAAAAACTATTGAAACAATTAAAGCATAAAATATCATTGAAAAAAGATG
>CAZWJH010000023.1:0-28811 GCA_964634755.1 uncultured Clostridia bacterium | reverse complement strand
AAAAATGTGACATTTTTTGTTGTATTTTTATATGACATGTTTTATATTAGTAACAGGGGAATTATAGTATTGATTCCTCTAATATGTAGACAATACTTGAATACCAATCATATCTAATCTGTTTATATATGATTCTATCAAGCACCCAATAGTATTGATTTATTCTTTTTGAATAAAGGGGAATACCATTTTTATTATACTTTGTTGCCATTAAATATTTGTATTGAAAAAGTGGAAAGAGTCTTAAGCCTTTTTTCTTCCAAAAAACTATATATTCATCTGAGGAAGTGGACATTAAAAGGTTCGTTGTATAGTCTGTTTTGAAGCCCCTTTCCCAAATAATATTTAGGTTATTATCAAATTTTATTATTATTAATTCCCTTTTTTTATCAATTGAGTATAAAGAGGAAACAAAAGAGAAAATAAAACCATTATTGGTCTTAATTATTTTAGGGTTTGACTTTATTACGTTTTCATGTTTAAGCTTTCTTTTTTTTATTATATTCCCATTTTCATTAAGAATTGTAAAAGTGATAAAGGATTCTTTTTTTTCATTGATACTTTTTTCTATTAAAGTAATAAGTATGTTTTTATTATTTAGAACAATGGATGGGGCAGGGGAAACAATATATCCTTTCTCTCCAATATCCTTACTCCATATTATCTGTCCGTTTGAGTCTGTTTTTATAATTTTAGTTTTTATTGGGATTTTTTCTCCTAAGACAACACAGATATGGGTATAGTTGTTTTCATCATCTACAAAAGTTTTTACTATGGAAGAGGTGAGACCTCCTATGCTGAAATCTCTTTCAAAAAGTAATTCCCCATTCTGCTTCAATTTTGCAAGATAGCTTTTTGTTATTCTCATATTTGTGAGATGGCTTCCGCTTATAAGAATTTCCTTATTTCTATCGATAACTAAGGAGGAGACAGTGATATTAGAGAATTTTTTGCTTTTGAGAAAGATTTTTCTTTTGATTAGCTTTTTGTTTTTTTTACTATTTATTAGTTTGGAAAGAGACATTCTATCCCATGGAAATAACCCGTATCCAAATGAGTATATTATTATGTTGTTCCCTGTACTTTTTGATGTTATATAAAGTTCGCCATTCGGGGAATCTTCTCCGATTGAAGCTGACATAGGAATTGTGAAATTATTAAGGAATTTCATTTTTTTGTAACTAAAATATTTTAGTTTTTTATTTTCTTTCTTGGGTAAAATATTAACTATTAAAGATAAAATTATGTAAAGGAAGAGTAGAGAATAAACAGCAATTTTTTTCATATTTTTCCTTTTTTTCCTCTTTTTACCTTTTGTAAACACATTTTCCAAATCTCTTTTTTGAATCTTTTCTAAATCTTTTTTTAACTCTGAAATATTCTCATACCTTTTTTCTTTTTTCTTATGAGCTGCTGTTTTTATTATTTTGTTAAGTTCTTTTTCAATTATTGGATCTGTTAATTCTACTTCTTTTGTCTCTCCGAACATAATTTCTTCAACCACGCTTGTTAGAGTATTGCTCTTTATCATCTTTTCTTCTGAAAACATTTCATAGAGAATAACACCGAGAGAAAATATATCTGTTCGCTCATCCAGCCCTTTACCTTCAAGTGCTTCAGGAGACATATAATTAAGGGTCCCTCTAATTTTAATGCTTTTCCATTCTGAGATAGTGGTTGTAATTGTTAATGAGTCTGTAATGTCTGAAATATCATTTTTTATGAATTTTGATACACCAAAATCAATGATTTTAACCTTCTTATCTTTAGTAATCAGTATATTTGAGGGTTTTAAATCTCTATGAATTATTCCTTTAGAATGTATAGCTTCCAATCCATTACATATTTGAATTGCTATATCTATTTTGTCTTTAAAGGTTAGCTCTCCCTTGTTTATCTTTTCCCCTAAAGATTCCCCTTCTATATATTGCATGACCATAAAGCTTGTTTTATCTTTTACTATAAAATCATAAAGGGTACAGACATTTTCATGTTCTATTTGGGCTAATTTTACCGCTTCTTTTTCAATTTTTTTAACACTGGTTGCAAGAGGGTTCTTTATTATCTTGATAGCCACATTTTTTTTTAATTTTCTATCGTATGCTTTATAGATGACACCCATTCCCCCTTCTCCAAGTTCTTTAATGATTTTGTATCTTTCTGAGATAGACTTGAAAGCAATTAAATTATCAAAGCTAAAAGATTCTGTTTCGTTTACTCTGTTTTTCTCCATAGTTTAAAGGATTAAAATATTAGAACATCTGAAAAAAATAGTCAATATCTTCTAATTTTCTAAAACTTTTAGAAAGCGGAGAAAATTAATCCTTTTCTATAGAAAAAAGACAAGCTCAACTTGAGTGCCGGTGTTTTTTTCAGATAAAATTACTAATTTATCAGCAAATCTTTTCATGTTGGGAATTCCCATACCAGCCCCGAATCCCATTTCCCTTATATAATCAGGGGCAGTGGAAAATCCTTCTTTCATTGCTTGATCAAGGTTCTCAATACCCACTCCATTATCAATTACCCTTACTATTATTTTATCTTTTTTTAGAAAACACAAAATTTCTCCTTCCCCTTTACTGTGAATAACTACATTGGTTTCAGCTTCGTAAACTGCTATTCCCACTTTTCGTGTTATATCCTGATTTATACCTTTTTTAATCAAAAAATTTTTTAGTATCGCTGCTCCCTCACCTGCTTTACTTATGTCAGATGTATCTATTCTGTGTCTGAATTCAGCATCCTCTCTGTATAATTTCTCTCCTGTGATTAAAGAAAGTTCTTTGTTAAGGATGGAATCTCTCTTTTTATCATGAAGATATAGTAAGTTGAATTTATCTAAAATTTTATGAAGAATATCCACTTTTGTTAAAATTCCGCAGAGTGTACCATTATTGTCAACTACCGGAAACCTTCCGAATTTAAATTTGTCAAACTTTTGAACGATAGCAGGTAGCGTTTCATTTTTATTCAGGAAGGCTACATTTTTTGTCATTATCTTTCCTATATCTTCCTCTATTTTACCCATTTCAAGAGCTTTGATTATATCTTCAATGCTAATTATCCCAATTAGCAGATTTTTATCATCTACAATTGGAATGCCTGAAATTTTTTTTATTTTCATAAGTTCTTTTGCTTGAGATATCTTTTTATCTGCTGTAAGTGTACTTACATGCCTTGTCATTATTTCTTCTGCTGTAAGATCTTCAAAGATGAAAGCGTATTTACTTAATCTGCACTTTTGGTTATTACTCATCTATTCCTCTTAATCCGGCAGAATAGAGTTTTCCACAAGCTGAATACATATAATTATTTGTTTTTATTAAAAGTAGATTACTTCCTTTAGCCATATTTATTGTTTCTGGTGGAATTTCTTTCCCTCTTACGAAGATTAATCCTATGAGATCCGTTACTATAGCAGTTCTTACTGCCTGTGCAGACGTGTTCCCAGTAAGAACTAGCATACCGGGTTTTGAAAGAGCTAATACATCACTCATCATATCAGCAGCTCCTATTAAATTTACCTCTTCATGAAGCTTATCTTTACCTATGATTAATTCGCCTTTGAGTATTTCAAGAATATCTTTTACTTTCATTATACCCTCTTTGTGTAAGTAATAAAATAATATAATTCTTTTTTTTAAAATTGTCAAGATTTTAACAAATTAACCAAAATAAAACTTTAGTATTTATTAACTCTTTTTTGTTAAATTTCTTCTCTTTTTTCTAAAATTTCTCTTAGTCTGTTTTCTCCGAAGTAATCTCTTATATATTTGTCTCCCACATTTTCCAATTTGCCCTTTATGAATTCAACGAGTTCATCTATGTTAAATTCCTCTTTTTTCTTAAAAAGATTTCTTTTCCAATGGAGAAGATATCCTGAAATGCACATTGGTTGGTATCTTTTGTAAAAATCCTTTTTAAAGAGATTTTTCAGAGATTTTGGATTTTCCACATCCATACTGTTCCAATCTATTTTAAATCCTAATTTCAAGAGAAGATTTCTTCTCTTCTCTCTTGTATTTGATTCGTAAAGGGGAGAGAAGTAGTTAACTTTATATTTTTTTGAATAATTTTTGATTAATTGTAGATATTCGGGAAAATTGTCTGCAGTAACAATGATTTTTTCTCCGTCAGGAGCTTGTTCCCAATTAGCTCCGTCAGTATAATCATAGATTCCTTTTTCGAGGGCATAGAGTATACTCATCACTGCCATTGAAGCTCTGCAGGGGATACACCAGGATGTTTCATTTCCAAATCTTTTCGAGTTTTTCCAAAAACCTTTTACACCCATTTCCTTAAAAAGAGATTTCATATTGATAAGATTGTAAACTACCTTATCTTTTCCTAATAATTTTTTTAAATTTTCAACATTTGGTTTGCTAAAGTTCATGCCAAAGTGAAGGTAACCTTTGTAAAATGTTAAAAGATGGACTTTGTTATATTTTTTCCCGAGCTCATAAGCTAAGTAAAGGGAATCTATACCTCCCGAAAATTGAATTACAACCTCATTTTTTTCCATCTTTTTCTCCTTATTTTATTATCACCTATTTTATCTTATTTTCACCTAATGTGTAAAATAATTTACTCATGGGCAGAAAAGTCTTTTAGTATTAGTGAAAGTTCTTTTTTTAGTTTTTCTGTTGAAGTAAAGAAAAAAGATATTCTTAAATCATCAAGAGATTCTCCTTTGTATTTTCTTAAGACTTCTATAATCCTTTTTTCTGAAATTTTAGAAAGAGGGGAAAACTCTATTGTTAATTTTTCATTTTTATACTCCATTTTGATTATTCTTAATTTCTGGGAATAAATTCTTAGCGTGACAACAAAGATAAGATTTTTTATTTCTAAGGGAAGATTTCCAAATCTATCAAATAGCTCCTCCTCCAATTCCTTTAATTCGGTAAGATTTTTAATTGAAGAGAATCTTTTATACAAGGCTAATCTTTGTGATGATTGAGGTATGTAGGCTTCCGGTATTATATAGGTAAGAGGGAGATTGATCTCCGGAGAAATTTCATACTCTTCCTCTCCTTTCATCTCTTTTATAGTTTTGTTCAAAAGCCAAAGATAGTATTCAAACCCAACTGCCCTAAGATGCCCATGCTGCTCTTTTCCCAAGAGGTTTCCTGCTCCTCTTATCTCAAGATCCATCGCAGCTAATCTAAAACCGGAGCCCAATTCCTGAAATTCTCTTATGGCTTTGAGTCTTTTTTTAGCTTTCTCATTTAAAAGATGTTTTGAATTTATAAGAAAATAAGCATAGGCTTTTCTGTCTCCCCTTCCAATTCTTCCTCTTAATTGATAGAGCTGGGAAAGACCGAAATTCTGAGCATCAATTACAATTAGAGTATTAACATTTTCTATATCAATTCCATTTTCGATGATAGTTGTGGAGATTAAAATTTTTGTCTTCTTATTAATAAAATTGAGCATTCTTTCTTCTATGGTCCTATTTGGTAGTTTTGAATGGATTATTGTGTTTTCAATTGAAGGTATTAGTTTTTTTATCAAATTTCCGAAACTTTCTATTCTTTCTATGCTATTGTAAATTATGTACACTTGACCGTCTCTTGCAACCTCAAATTTTATAGCTTCTTTAATTATTTCTTCTTTATATTCCTCTACAATTGTGGCAATTTCCATTCTTCCAGGAGGAGGTGTTTCTATAATGCTAAGATCTTTAACCCCTGAAAGAGCCATATTCAAGGTTCTCGGAATCGGGGTTGCACTTAAACTTAGAACATGGATGTTTTCCTTTATTTTTAGAATTTTATCTTTATGTTTTACTCCGAATCTCTGCTCTTCATCTATTATTAAAAGAACTAAACTTTTAAATTTAATTTTGTCTGATAAGAGAGCATGGGTTCCAACTATTATATCTATTTCTCCTTTTTCTATTTTTTCATAGATTTTTTTCTTTTTTGCAGGAGTGGTCATTCTTGATAGTTCCTCTATTTTATAAGGAAAGCCTGAAAATCTTTTTTTGAAATTTCTAAAATGCTGCTCAGCCAAAATAGTTGTAGGGCATAAAAGTGCTATCTGTTTTTTGTTTGAGACTGCTCTAAATGCTGCTCGCATTGCTATTTCAGTTTTTCCGAACCCAACATCTCCGCAGAGAAGTCTATCCATGGGTTTTTCCTGTATTAAGTCATAGGAAATCTCTTCCCAGCTTCTTTTTTGATCTTCTGTTTCCTCAAATTCGAAATTTGAGATAAAAAGAGCTTCTTTTTCCTCGTCCGGATACAATGGAGGAGCTTTTAGTGATTTCCTTTTTGCGTATAGTTTAAGAAGATCTCTTGCTATTTTAAGTATTCCTGATTTAACTTTTTCCCTTGTTCTTGTCCAATTCTTACTCCCGAGTCTATCTAGAACCGGTATATATCCTTCGGGGACTGAGTATCTATAAACAAGATTAAAATCTTCAATGGCAACATAGACTTTATCTCCTCCAGAATATTCAAGTACAAGAAATTCCGAATAATTATCTTTTATTTTAACTTTTTTTATTCCTTTAAAAAGGGCTATTCCGTATTTTGTATGAACAACGAAATCGCCCTCTTTAAACGCGAGCTGAAATTGAAAAGAAGCAGCTCTCCTTTCTATTTTTCTTTCTTTAGCTTTTTTAAAAAAATGGACGAAATTTATATTTATTCCTGATGGAAGAGCGAAAGAGAACCCATCCTCTATTTCATCTTTTACAAAATAAATTTTGCTGACGTTTTTCTCATCAATTTCTTTAATAATCTTTTCTCTTATTTTTTCTTCTTTTGTAAAAAGCACAAAGATTTCATTCTTACTTTTCTTAACTATTTCAGAAAAAGAATTTTCATTAAAATTTAGCTTTTTGTAAGGAAAATAAAAAGTATTTTTCTCGGAGATGTTTGTAAATTCTAAATAGCTTGGTGTTTCAATCAGTAAGGAAATTTTATTTTTATTAAAAAATAGATTTACAGGTGGAGAAAGAGAATTGGAAATAGTTTTGTCTCTGTATTGTTTCCATTTTTCCTCTAATTGTTCAATATAATTATCATAGTTTTCTATATCTTTAATAATTATTTTATCTTCTTTGCTAAGTAAGCAATTTTCGTTTTTAAGAAAACCCCTAAATAACTCCTCGCCTTGGAAATAAAGACTTTCACTCCAAAGCCTGAATACTCTTTTTAATAAATTGCTTGTTAAAGAATTATCCCATCTCTTTTTAAGTATCAGCTTTAATTTCTCTTTTTCTTTTTCTGTTAAAAATTCTGCTATTGTTAGTATTTGAATTTTTTCTATTTTTTTTACTGTTCTTTGTGTTGAAGGGTCAAAATGCCTTATGGAAAGGATTTCATCGCTCTCAAAATCTATTCTGACTGGAAAAATTTTACCCAGGGGGAAAAGATCTATAATATGGCCTCTTACAGAAAAATCTCCTTGATAAACTGTAAGATCTTTTTCAGAATAGGAAAATTGTCGTAATTTTTTTATCAAAAATTCTTGGGACATCTCCTCTCCTGTTTCTATTTCTACACTATATTCTTTTATTGCTGAGAATGAAGGAAAGGGAAATAAAAAGGAATTTGGATCTGCAATAATAATTTTTTTTCTACTTTTTTCTAAGAGAGAAAGAAAAGTTCTTATCCTTTCGTAAGAAATGAACAATGGAATATTCTTTATCAAATAAGGTGAGCTGTAGGGAGAGGGAAGCAAGAAAGTTTCAGTTTCTTTACTGTAGAGTTTTAAGAAAGAAGAAATTTGTTTTTTTAAAATGAAGATATCTTTATCTGAAATTATTAAAAGATCTTTCTTATTCTTTGAAATAAAATATGAAATTAAGTGAGAAAATCCACTATCGAAGGGTCTTATTATTTTTGCTTGTTTTTTTTCATTAAAGCTTTTAATTAATTCTGTAAATTTGTTGTATCCAGATAAAAAATTTACTGCATTGGATTCCATTATCTGAAAAATATGACAGTATAATGGGAAAGAAGTTCTTTTTTCCAGTATTTTTCAAGCTTTGTTGCTCTTTCGAGCTTAATCTTTTTTTCTATTATTGCGGCTGCTTCTGTAAGAGGTTTTATTGGTAAGTTTAATTTTTTTTGATTGGGTAGATATATTTTTTTGTAATAATTTTCTATTTCGTCAAATCTTACTATTACCTTTGACATTAAGACTTTCTCTTTCATTTTATTAAAAAAGAGATAATCCTTTATAAATTTACTAAGATCTTCTAAATTCAGATTGTACATTTCTAATTGCTTTTTTAAGTTTTCAATTCCTCCGTAATCCTCTATTAACTTTTCTTTAAATGAGTTAATGTTAAGGTCTTCTGACGTCTCATAATCTCTTTTGAATTCATAAATAACTGCTTTTATGAGAACAAGTTTATTTAGAATGTCTTCATCGGTAAAACTTTTGTCCCTAAAAAAGAAATCCCTTGCGAGAGAAAGATCAAAAGCTGTTATGTATTCATTCTCAAATTTTACAAGAGGTAGGTCAATTGTTATGGAATTTAAAGTTGAAGCTAATGCGAAGCTAAAAAATATTACCCACCGCAAAATATACATGAAATTTCCTCCTCACTTTTTTTTCAAGATTCCAGCCAAAATCTATTCTCAATGGCCCTAAAGGAGTTCTGTATCTTAATCCTATCCCAACAGCATCATCAAAGCTTTTTTTCCAGATATCTGAAGTTTCTCTCATTATGTTTCCTTTATCATAAAAAAAAGCTACTCTTAAATTTTCAATTGGAAGGGGTGAAGGAAGTATTATCTCAAAATTGTTTAAAAGCTCTGCTTTTCCCCCTAACGGAGCCCCTGTTTCAGGATCAAGGGGGCCAAGTTCATCTATAGCATTTCCTCTGAAAGAAGAGCTTCCGCCTGCAAAATATCGTTCTACAATAGGAATATTTCCCCAGCCCACTCCCCACCTTATGTTATCAAATATTACGATATCATTTTTTAATAACCAAAATTTTTGATATTTACCGGAAATTTTAAGATATCTTGAAGTGGTTCCTAAGAATTGAAAAGCATAAGTGAGATTCATATAGTAGAAATTTCCGTGAGTGGGATTAAAAGGATCATCTCTTTTATCTCTTGTATAAGAAAAAGCTATGTTTGTTGTTGAAAAAGGTGCATTTTCCCTGTCAACTTCTGAGGGAGAGATATTTAATGATAGCAATTTTGTGTTGACAATTGAAAAATTCATTGAAAAAAATGATTTTGTTTCTATTTTTTTTATAAGATTTACGGTTAAGCCTCTTCTTCTGTAAGAATAGCTTCTTAAAGACTCCTCTTCAAACCAAGAACTGAAAAAGGATTTTAGCATGAAAGAGGTTTTCCAAGGAGTATCAAAACTTAGGATAATTCTTTTTTCATTTTTACCATATTTCATTACAAAAGAATAAGAATTTGCCTTTCCAAAGAGATTATATTTCTGGTATTCTAGCATAAGTTTTAAGCCAACTCTTTCACCCCACCCAAGACCATAACTCAGATAATCACTTTTTTCCGCGGCTGTTTTTATGATTATTACCTTTTTATTTTTTGAAATATTTAGGATTTTTATTTCTATCCTTTTAAATACTCCAAGACTTTCAAGTGTATTTAGAGAAAGCCGAAGTTTCTTTTTGTCAAGATAATCTCCTTTCTTCATCTTAATGCTATTCCAAAAAAGTGAACTGTTAATATTTTTCTCTCCGATCCATAATATATCGTGAACAGTAAATCTTTCTCCCTCTTTTACAAGAAAAGTTAAAGTTATTGAATTTCCCTCTTTTTCTATTTTAGTGTCTATTTTTATATTATCAAATCCTCTCTTATAGTATTCAGTAAGAAGTGATGTTTTCCATCTCTGAATTGCACTATTGTTAAATGGTAAAGTTTCTTTTATTCCTATTTTCTCTTTCAAATATAGTATGTTGAAAAAGTGGATTCCTTTGAAATTTATTTTTTTTATAATAGTTTGAGGCCCTTCATTTATTGTAATTTCAAGATTTAAGCTACTATTGATAGGAGAAGCATTGTAAAAAACTTTTGTCCTTTTGAAGCCATTGTTCCAGTAAAAGATTTGAAGTTCGTAAATTATGTCTTTTAAGACAGAAGCATCAAAGTAACCATAATAGAAAAATTCCTTTATATACTTTGAAATTATTCTTTTTAGCTCTTTGTTTGAAAAATGTATATTCCCTTTAAAGCTTATTTTTCCTAATCTAAATCTTTTTCCTTTTTTGACTATGTATGAGATTTTTAAATAATCTTTTTTTTCTCTTTTTTTTATCTCCACATTTGGAAAAAAGTATCCTTTTTTTCTCAGCTCAAACAAAATTTTATTTTTCCCTTCTTCTATTGCCCAAGGTGGAAAAACAACATTTTCCCATAAGGGATAGAAAATAGATTTTTTTACCCTTATCCCAATAACATTTAATATTATCTTTTTCCCTTTTTTTACTTCAAATGTGATGTTTACTCTGTTTTTACTTAGTTTTTTTACTTTTGAATTTACAGAGCACATGAAGAATCCTCTTTTTTTCAGAAAGTTAGATATTTCTCTTTCAGAATCTTTGAGGTCTGAAATTCTAAAAGTTTTTAACTTTTTAATTTTAATTTTTTTTGATATGCCCAAGATATCACTTTTTGTTAAACCTTTGAAGGCAATTTTTTCGGTAATGATTTTGCCTTCTATTTTATAAAATATTCTTAGAACATTTTTCCCTTTTATTCTTCCGAGTATGAGTTTGTTTTTATTCACAAGATAACCATTTTCCTCTATTATTTTTTTTGTATTTTTAATTATTTTTTCAACTTTCCTTTTTGAAAAAACCTTTTCCTCCAATTCTTCTCTTAATCTTTTATACAAAGATTGCTTTAAATCTTTGTCTATTTTAAAGTTGTAAAAAGAAAGGTGGATTTGATCTATCATCTTAAAATTTTTGAAATTAATCTGAATTTTGCACCCATCTCCTTCTTTTATAGCAGAGATCTTAATATCACTAAATAATCCCAGAGATAAGAGATTTTTTAAATCCCGATCTATTTTTTTTATGGAGAATGTTTCTCCTTTTTTTGTTGAAAGAATTTTTATTATGTCTGCTTTTCCAATCTCTCCTTTTTTAAGATTAATTACTAATGTTTTGATTTTTCTATTTAGACAGAGTTCCCAAGGCACAGAAGAATAGAGAAAAGATAAAGACAAGAAGAATAGGATTGTAATTAAGAATTTTCTTAAAAATCTTTTCATCTTTTCCTTCTAACTATCCTGAATTCCAAACTATAATACCCATTTTCATCCCTGTAGGCAATAAGAGAGATATTTCTTGAAAGAGAATATTCTCCGTATACCATGTAGTTATTTTGATTTGTCAGGTCAAAAGTGTATATTACGAATAAGTTTTTTGCTATTTTATTTCCTACTGCAATTCGAGGAGATGGCTCAGAGGATGAAGCATTAATAAAAGGATATACACGAATAATATCCGGTCTGAACTTTTTTGGGGTAAGGGAGTTAATTATTCCGGTAAACGATGAGGCAATTAGAGTAGAGGAACTTTGCATATTAGCTATTTCACTTGAATAGCTCCTTCTGTATGATTCTCCCATGGCTATTAATGTAAGAACCTCTTGGGGTGGCAATGGAGGGGAGGAGGTCAGTTCAGGAACCGGATGATCATAATAGCCTTTTACTGAAAAATTAACTCTATAATCCTTTATGTAACTTTCACTGATTATATTCAGTCGTGGATTTATGTAGTAAGGATTATCAAAAATAAGATTCCCTTTAATAATATTAAACTTTTGGTCTGAGAAAAACATAAAACCTTTTTTGATTTTTATGTTTCCTATTATAACTGGATTTAGGTAATTTCCTCTTATATGAAAATCGTATTTAATCTCCCCTTCAAATAAGCTATTCCTTACCCAGGAATTTCCTTTTGATACAAAATTTACATCAAAATTAAATATTTTCATAAAATCATTCTGTTCTCCTATCGGTTCAGGAGAAGAGGAAAAACTTATCCCTTCTTCAAATTCTCTTTGCCACTCCATTTCGTTTACAGAGATAATTCCATTGACTTTTATGCTATCTCCCTCTTTTTTCAAGTTTATGTTTGCATCAGCTATCCCTTTAACTCTTTCCATTGGCATTAATTTTAGTGAATCTCCCTGAAAATTAATATTTAAGTCTTTTATTTCGGTCCCTTTAAGTTTTATTATGCCTCCTCCGGATATTTCACCTCCACCAAGAATTCCTTTGAATTTAGAAATTGTAATATTGTTAGATCTAATGATTGCTAGAATATCAAAATTATTTATACTTTGGGAATAATCTGGAATTACCAAGGTATCTCCCTTTGCTGTAATAAAACCATTGAAAACAGGAGTTTCATAATTCCCTGAAACATTTAAGGAAAGATTCAATTCTCCCACATTATATTTCCAGGGAAGAATGTAGTTTATATCTTTTGTGTTTAAAAGCATGTCTAATTGTAGCTTTTCATTCTCCCGGTTAACTTCCCCCTTTATTTTTGTTGAAAGTTTGTTATCTTCTGAATTTATTTTTAGATTTAATTGAATGGAGCTTTCAAAAGGAATGATTATACCATTGAATATTAATGGTATTTCTGTGGGGGATACCCCTTGAAACCTATCTATTTTGCCTGATATCAGAAGTGGATCTTTAGCGAATTTCCCTTTTCCTTTTATTTGGATATCTGTTTCTCCTGAAAATTTCTTTATGTAAGAACTTACCTTTATGCTTTTTCCTGAGATATCAATGTTGAAAGAATCATATTTTTTGTTAACATAGCTAAGCGTAAAAAAACCTTTTACTTTTCCTCCATTGTAGGTAGCGTCAATGTTTTTCAAGGAAAATTCTCCTGAACTGCTATTTTGAATATTTTTAATTTTAGCTGAAAAATTTTTAAATCTCATCTCTCCATAAGTAAATAAGTCTCCTTTAACATTCCCATTTACTTCAAATTGTTCTTTGTCAAAAAGTTTGATTTCAAATTTTCCTTCTCCAATCCCTCCTATAGGAAGCTCGAGTTCGAGAATTTTATTGATTCCTTTTATATCTGCCTTTTTTACGAAGAGATTGATTTCAGATAGCTTTTTATCAGCTTTTATGTTTCCATAGCCTGAGTATTTAATACCTGAAAATGAAAAATTACCCTTTGTGATTTTATCTTTTGTTTTTAGTTTTGCTTTAAGTTTTCCTATATAAACTCCTTGAGAAAGAAAATCTCTGAAATTAAGGGAAAGATCCAGTTCAGGATTCAAAAAACTTCCTTTTCCTTTTAAAATGACAGTTCCATCTGCTTCAGGGTTCCAAGGAGAAAAATCTATTTCAGTAAAGAAGAAAATAGGATTTAAATACTTTTTTAGACTTTTAAAATTTCCGGAAAAATTAAAATTTTCATATCTTTCCCTTTTAAAATTTATAATGGAATTATAGGAAAAGGAGTCCTCTTCGCTGAAGATCTTTTCAGCTTTTACGGATAAAAGTTCTTTATTTATATTGTAAGAAAAAATAATTTTCCCTTTTAATTTGAGAGGATTTCTCTCGGAAAAATTGTCATTGCAGAAAGCACTTCCTGTTAATCTGTTTGTTTTAAAATTCATTTTTACATTTGCATCACATAAAGATTCAAAAGGTAAAGAATACTCGTACAAATTTAAAAAATCATTAAAGTACATTTTATTTAAACTTAAGTTCATTATATCTTTATTGATTGATCCTTCAATGAAGGTGTCTTTCATTTTTATATTGAATTTTATATTTTTTGAAATATCTATTTTAGCTGAAATTTCTTTTATTTTTAAATTTCCTATTTTACCGTTTTTCCCAAAAACTGTTACAATTGTTCTTGATTTTCCTTTTGAATCACTGAAAATTTTTACTTCTCCATTTCCCATTCCTTCAAAGATAAAAGGTAATAAAAAATCCTTTTCAATTTGAGTTAATTCTCCCTGAGGAAGAAGAGTGAATGAATATTTTGTTTTTTCCCCCAGGTAAATTCTTCCTCTTCCTGTGAAATATAGATTACCGGAGTATAATTTTATCTTTCTAAAATTTAATTTCCCACTATTGCTTATAGAAAAGCTTAGTTCCCCAAACCCCGATATTTTGTAGGTATCATTTATTGTTAATATTAGCTCTTTTGAAGATAATTTCATTATCATTGTTTTTTCAATCTTTTTAAATTCTCCATCCATTTTGTTTACTTCTATTTTAACCCCTTCCATTAAGAGTTTTAAACTTCCCTCTGTAAACTTTCCCCGGAAATCCGCCGATGGAAAATTTATTTTTCCTTCACTTTCTATTTTTTTTGTTTTCGTAAGATTCAGTATTATTTCCGGTTTGTTTAAGTTTAAATAAATAGAAGGTTTAAATGGGAAAAATCTAAAATCCTCGAGCTTAATTTCTGATGTAAGAGCTTTGAAAGAAAAATTATCTCCTTTCTTCTTAATATGAAATAAATTTATTTTGAGAGGAATATAACTATATTTGATGTCTTTTACTTCTCCTAAATAATTACTGACTTTTTTTGAAAAAATTTTTTGCCATCCTACTAAGGAAAGAAATATTATTAAAAATATGGCAAAAAAAAAGCGCTAATTTTTATGAGTCTTTTCATATTCTATTTTTTTACAGATTCCCAATCTTTTAAAAATCTTTCTATCCCTATATTTGTAAGTGGGTGTTTCATCAATTTTTCTAAAACCGTGAAAGGAATTGTGGCAATGTCTGCTCCCATTAAAGCAGCTTCCACAAAATGTAAGGGATGCCTTACAGAAGCAACGATTATTTGGGTTTCTATAAGATAATTATTAAAAATGTCTACAATTTGACTTACCATTTCCATTCCTGCTGTACTTATATCATCCAATCTTCCTACAAAAGGACTTACAAAAGTTGCTCCAGCTTTTGCAGCAAGTAGAGCTTGCGAAGGGGAAAAGATAAGTGTTACATTTGTTTTTATATTCATGCTGTTTAGTTCTTTGACAGCTTTTAGTCCTTCGAAAGTGGCAGGAATTTTAATAACTATGTTCTCATCTATTTTTGATAAATCTTCACCTTCTTTGATCATTCCTTTGCTTTCAAGGGAGACGACCTCAGCAGAAACAGGTCCTTTAACTATATCACAGATTTCCTTTAACGCAACTTTGTAATCGTTAAACCCTTCTTTTGCAATAAGAGTAGGGTTTGTAGTTACACCATCAACTATCCCGTATTCAACACCTTTTTTTATATGCTCAATTTTTGCGGTATCAAGAAAAATCTTCATCTTTCCTCCTTTCTAAAACTTATTACCAATTTTTTATCAAAAATAGTATCAAACTGCAAAAACTCAAAGAATATTTTATCAATCAGAGTATAAAAGTCAAGTTTTCCTCTTTTTGGATAAAAGGAATGTTTTAATACTCTTTTCCCATCATTGTGAATTGTAATCGAGTGGGGTTTACCAAAGAAATCTTCCTCTTTTATAATAATAGGATTGAGAATATGAAAATGCTCTTCAACTGCAAGAGAAAAAAGAAGTTCTTTCTTTTTGCAGAAAAAACCTATTTTAATCTTTATTCTTTTTTTATCCTTTAGATTTAAGGAAGCAGGGTGTAATGTGTAAATGGGGATATCTTCTAAAAAATGAGCAGGAATATAAGGAGTACAATCTTTTAAAAGGAGAGTTTCTTTTACTCCCTTTTTTGTTTTGAAATCTTTTATTTCAAAGCAATTTTTTAACTCTTTACAATAGACAAAAAATTTCAACTTAAAACCTAATTTTTGTGATTTTTGATTTTTTGCTTTTATTGCCTGATTTATCAACAGCGATTATGTAAAAATAGTAAGTTCTCACCTTTTTAATTTTCTTTTTAAAGATAAATTTGTTTTCCTTTGTAAGTTCATTATTAATAATATTTTTGTATATTTTGCCATTAGTGCTCATGAAAATTGAATATCCTTTTATATCTTTATCTTGAGGTTTGTTCCACTGAATTATGAGAAGCCCTTCCGGTGATACTAAGTACCTTATGTTTTCTGGAGGAGAAGGAGGTGTTTTATCTTTAAAAAGAAAGACT
Source organism: uncultured Clostridia bacterium (assembly GCA_964634755.1). GTDB lineage: Bacteria > Acidobacteriota > Aminicenantia > JAMOAD01 > JAMOAD01 > JALXDT01. The sequence goes on along the minus strand of CAZWJH010000023.1, from coordinate 12,744 downwards.
ATAGGCTTTGAGAGAGCTGTTTCTACAAGGTTACTTTCTCTTATGATTCCCGAAAGATAGTATACTGTCTTTTCTTCAGTTTTTAAGTTATCATTAAATTCTGTGGCTTCACTATCAAGTTTTTTGTAAAATTTATTTATGTCATTTTTGTAAATATAAAAACCTTCAAAGTCTTCTTCACTTTCCCATTTAAAATTAATTTTGTTATCTGTAATTACTTTTGAGATTATTTTTGGGGATGGCTTTGATTCTAATATAGTAAATTTTATTTCCTTACTTTTTGATTCAAGCTTTTTATTATAAGAATAAATCTTTAATATAAGTTCTCCGCATGTAGAAGGAGTAAACTCTGCAAAAAAGTTTCCATCCTTAATTTTTACATTTTCTTTTTCATACAAAACAGTCTTTTTTATAGGAGCACTCTCTGTTTCTTCCTCTTTTTGTTTCATTATGTATCCCTTTATTACAATTTTAGAAAGAGAATTAAGAGGTTCTCCGCTCTCGAGTTTATCAGGGTATGAGATTTTTATGAGTATCTTATTTCCTCTTTGAGATAACTTTACTTTATTAGGAGCCGGAGGAAAGGGCAATGGTTTGATTATTAAGGGGCCTCTTTCTCCGCAAAAGCTGAGAAATAGAGTAAAAATAAATAGAAATAAAAATCTTTTTTCTCTTATCACAGTATGTATTTTGAAAGGTCCTGATCTTCCACTATTCCGGTTAATCTTTCATCTATGTACTTTTTATCTATCACAATTTTTTTCCCTCGTAGTTCCGGTGCATTAAAAGAAATCTCTTCCATTACCTTTTCTATAATTGTGTGAAGTCTTCTTGCTCCTATATTTTCGGTTTCCTGATTAACCTTTTCAGCAAGTTTAGCTATTTCATGAATAGCTTCATCCTTAAACTCGACCTCTACTTCCTCTGTTTTCATTAGTGCAATATACTGTTTGGTAAGAGCATTTTTTGGCTCTGTTAAAATTCTTACAAATTCCTCTTCTCCTAATGGATGAAGTTCAACTCTTATCGGGAATCTTCCTTGGAGTTCAGGTATAAGATCAGAGGGTTTTGAAACGTGAAACGCACCTGCTCCTATGAAGAGTATGTGGTCTGTTTTTACTATTCCATATTTTGTATAAACAGATGTTCCTTCTATAAGAGGTAAAAGGTCTCTTTGAACTCCTTCTCTGCTTACATCAGGTCCTCTTCCTCCTTCTCTTCCTGCTATTTTATCTATTTCATCGAGAAATATGATCCCGGTTTGCTCTACAAGTTCAAGAGCTATTTTTATAACTTCATCCATGTCAATCATACTTTTTTCTTCTTCTTCAAGAAGATACTTTTTAGCCTCCGAAACAGTCATAGTTTTCTTCTTTGTCTTTTTGGGAAACATATCCGGGAAGATTCCCTGAATTGAAATTCCGATTTCTTCAAGGCCTGTATTGGAAAATATTTCCAAAGGTTTTATGCTTTTTTCACTTACTTCTATTTCAACTTTCCTTTGATCAAGGTCTCCGCTTCTTAATTTTTCTCTCCACTTTTCTCTCGTCTTTTTCCATCTTTCAACCTTTTTCTCAAATTCTTCATTTCCTTCTTCTGCAATGAACTTTGGTTGGGGCAATAAGATATCAAGTAATTTTTCCTCTGCTTTTTGCTCTGCTTTTTTCTTTATCTCTTTTATCTTTTGGGATTTTACCATATCAACGGAAATCTCTGTCAAATCTCTTATCATTGTTTCAACATCCCTTCCCACATATCCTACTTCAGTGAATTTTGATGCTTCTATTTTTAGGAAAGGAGAAGATGTTAGTTTAGCAAGTCTTCTTGCGATTTCAGTTTTGCCAACCCCGGTGGGTCCTATCATTAAAATATTTTTAGGTGCAATATCATCTGCTATCTCTTTTGGAAGGAGCTTCCTTCTATATCTATTTCTGAGAGCAATTGCCACAGCTTTCTTTGCATCCGCCTGACCAACAATATATTTGTCAAGCTCCTCAACAATTTCCTTTGGTGTTAGCTCCTGTCTTTTATAAAAACCATCTAAATTTCCGTTTTTCATTATAAAACCTCTACTATTACATTCTCATTAGTATAAATACAGATCTCTGATGCAATTTTTAATGATTTTTTAACTATTTCCTCTGCGTCTAAGTTAGTATTTCTTAGAAGAGCTCTTGCGGCTGCAAGAGCATAAGGACCTCCTGAACCTATTGCAATTACATTATCTTCAGGCTCTATAAGATCTCCTGTCCCAGAAATTAAGAAAATAGTTTCCTTATCTGCTACCAAAAGAAGAGCTTCCAATCTTCTTAAGTATTTGTCCATTCTCCAATCTTTCGAAAGCTCAACGGCTGCTCTTCTCAGATTTCCTCTGTATTCATCGAGTTTCGCTTCGAATTTTGAAAACAGAGTGAAAGCGTCTGAAGTTGCTCCGGCAAAGCCAGCAAGAACTTTTTCTTTGTAAAGCCTTCTTACTTTTTGTGCATTACTTTTGATGATTGTGTTGCCGAGAGTAACCTGTCCGTCTCCACCTATTACTGTTTTTCCATCCTTTTTTAATGCAAGGATTGTAGTACTTCTTAACTCTTTATTTTCGTTTTTCATTTGTTTTCTCCTTTGGGCTATAATTTACATCTTTTACTGTATTTAGTCAAGATAACCTATTGTCCTAAGTCTCTTTCTTATATCTTCATAATTTCTTTTTTTCCTTTTCTTAAATTTTTTGGTCTTTAGTATTTTTAAAAATTCTTGAACAGTTTTATTGCTATGTTTTAAAATGTTTTTTTGTTCGTTCGGATCTGAGAGTATATTGTAAAACTCAAGTTTCTTATATCGAGGGGGGTGAACAAAAAAAGCTTTTTGTTTAGCATTTAATTGTTGGCTATATATGATTTTGTATTTATCTTTAATCAATGCGATTTTTCCGGGTATTTTTTTTCTTACAGCAAAAGGATATAAATAGGATTCTATTATTCTGTTTTTTTGGGGTAAAAACAGATTTTCACCTTCGACTGTTTTTGGTATGTCTTTCTTAAAATAGGAGATTAAAAAAGGATAAATGTCAATTAGGGAAACATTATATTTTACTCTTTCTCCTGCCTTTTTGTTCTTAGGTAGTTTTATAATAAGAGGGATCTTTATAAGTTCATTATAAAGTGAATGTCCGTGTTTCCAACATCCGTGGTCTTCAAATTCCTCGCCATGGTCTGAAAAGAGTATGATTAAAGATTTCTTATAAATTTCTTCTTTTTTTAAAAAACTGATGAATTCTCCAAATCTGTAATCAAAGGTATAAACTCCAGCATTGTAAACAGCTTTTATTTCTTCTCTTTTATTATTACCAACACTTTTTCCGATCTCTTTTCCTCCTTTTATAAATTTTATAGGGTTAAAGTATAATAATTTGTATTTATTACCATGTTTTTTCTTGTAGTACTCTTTTGCTAAATTGATTTCGGGGAAGTATGGATTGTGTATCTGATATGTATGTAGGAAGAAAAAAACTCTTTTATCTTGTCCCAATGTTTTTATAAATCTTTTGGTTTGGTCAAAAAGTTCTTTTGAGGCGTTCCTTTTTATGCCATCGTCATGTGTTTCTTCGTAGAGATCAAAACCTCGGGAAAAACCTTTTTTTGTGTATAAAAAATAGTCTCCTGTAAAGCCTATTGTAATGAATTCTTCTTTTAAAATTTCAAAAAGAGTTGGGATTTTTTCTGGTATTTTGTCTCTCGGATAATTGCATAGATGAGTATCTGGTTTCGTTCCTGTGAAAACAGAAGCAAATGACGGGAGTGTCCAAGGAGAAGGAGCAAACGCATTTTCAAAAACCACTGAATCCCTTGAAAATTCATCTATATATGGAGTAGCACCATTCTTTTTGTTATAAATTCCTATTGAATCTCTTCTCAATGTATCTACTCCTATGAGGAAAATATACTGTGCTTTTGTTCTTTCTGAGTAGAAAATCAAATCAGAAATGAGTAAAAAGGAATCTCCATTATTTACAATTTCTATTTTATCATTATATCTTAATTTTATTTTATATTTGACAGGGATTAATTTATTGATTTCTTTTATTGATAATGTTTTTATTTGTTTTCCTTTTCTTATGTGGTTGAAGACGAGCTTCCCTTTTTTAGTCCTTTGTTTTGACTGAAAAATAAAGAAATATAGAAGATATGTTCCTTTCTTTTTTACTATTTTTGTAAGTTTTTCTCCTTTTGTTAACATAATTCCATTAAATGAAAAAGCTTTTTTGTTTTTAGTTAAAAATATTTTTTCTCCCGATATTTCAATGTTTATTTCTTCATTTTCTTTTGTTTTGTAGGAAAATTTTTGATGTGATGCTTTTATTTCCCATTTTAATCTTGTAATGTTCATATCCCTTTTTTTAAGAGGTTTGAAGATAAGGAGAATTATTAGTCCTATAGAAAAAAAAAGAAAAAACAATATTTTAATTTTTTGCTTCATTTAATCACCAGCGTAAATATACTACTACGAATGGTAAAATTTAGCAACCTTAATTTTAGGTTTGTAAGAGTTGATAAATAGTAAGATTGTTTTCTATTAGTATTGAGATTTATGAATTGATGTAATGGAGTAACAAAATAAGTGTTAATATTATGGAAATCGATGCTCAGCATAAGAAATTGATTAGTACGCTCAATAAACTTCATGAAGCGATATTATAGAGGAAGCCAAGAGAAACTCTCATAAAATATTCTGAATTTTTTAATAAATACGGGCTTTACTAAAAAATCTTTATAAAAATTGCCCAAATACTTAACTATTATTTGAAGAGAAAAGGTTTTGTTGTTAAAATAGGGGGTAAAAGGAGGAAAAATGATTTCAGTGGATTACACTTATGTTTTAAAGGATGTGATAGGAGAGAACGGTCTTGATAGATCTGACATTAAAAAATATGAAGATAATGTTTCAAAAGCAATAGATGCTATTATTGAGGATCATGAGAAAGGTAAACTTTCCTTCTTGAATTTGCCTTCTGATTTTTCATTGGTTAAGGAGATAGAATCTTTTGTGAAGAGTTTATCTTTTTCCTACGAGAACATTATAATAGTGGGAATTGGTGGCTCTTCCTTGGGAATTCAAGCAATATCCCAAGCTCTTTTACCTTATTATAACAATATCTTTGAAAAGCCAAGAGTGCTTTTTCTCGAAAATGTGGACCCTGAAACAATCTCAGAGTTTTTTGAAAAGGTCGAAATTGAAAAATCAATAGCTGTTGTTATAACAAAATCCGGCTCAACTGCTGAGACAATCTCACAATTTATGATTTTAAAAGATGCTTTTGACGAAAAATTGAAGGAAAAAGCTTCGGAAAGAATTATAGTTATTACTGATCCTGAAAAAGGAGACCTTTTGAAAATAGCAAAAAAAGAGGGATACATAACTTTTGCTATACCTCAAAATGTAGGAGGGAGGTTTTCCGTATTAACCTCTGTTGGCTTATTGCCTGCAGAACTTACCGGTATTTCCTCAAGAAAAATTCTTGAAGGGGCAGAAGCTGTATTAAATAAGATTAAAAATAAAGATATTTTTGGAAATCCCGCAGCTCTTGTTGCTGTTATACTTTTGGAATATTTTGAAAGGGGAAGAAATATATATGTAATGTTTCCCTATTCTTCAAAACTCTATCTTCTTGCTGATTGGTTTAGGCAGTTATGGGCAGAGAGCTTGGGGAAAAGATATGATAAAAGTGGGAAAGAAATAAGATGGGGACAAACCCCTGTTAAAGCACTTGGTGCTGTGGATCAACATTCTCAAGTCCAACTTTATATGGAAGGACCCCATGATAAAATATTTGGATTCCTTGAAGTAAAAAATAAAAGAAAGGATATGAAGATTCCCGAAATCTTGGAAGGGTATTCTTCAACCTCTTATTTGAGAGGACATAAAATCTCAGAGCTTATTGACTCTGAAAAGAAAGGAACAGAGCTTGCACTTGCGAAAAATGGAAAACCAAGTTTTACCTATACTTTTGAGGAAATTTCTCCCGAAAGTATAGGGGAGTTTTTTATTATGATGGAAATGCAGACAGCTATTGCCGGAGAGATCCTCAACCTTGACACTTACAATCAGCCCGGAGTTGAATTGGGGAAAAAGTTAACCTATGCCTTTTTAGGCAGAAAAGGTTTTGATCTCTCAGCAGTAAGGGATATTTTTACCAAAGTAAAAAAGTAAAAAGAGAAGAGTCAAATGGAGCTTATAATTAAAATTGATGAAGCTTCTTTTTTGCATAATGGGAGATTTTTATTAAAACAAAAAAAAGAAAAGGTCTCGGGTAAGTTAAAAAAAATAAAAGATAATAATAATTATTTTATTTTCTCGGCTCTATCAACGAAGAAAAAAATAAAACTAAAGACGGGGAAAATAACTATCTTTAACAAAAAAGGAAAAAAAGAAGGTAAAGGGAGAATCGTTTTTATTTTTACTGATGAATTTTCTAATTTAAAAGAGAATATATTGGAAAAAATAGGTGAATTGGAAAGTTTTTCAACAGAAGCACGATTGAGTTTTCTTATAAAATATTCCGGGAAAAGGGGTATTGGTGGAGATTTTCTTTTACTTAATTTTAATAAAAAGAAATTGGATTTTATTATTAAGGAATATGAATTTTCCTCTGATATTCTTTTACTCTCTTTAAAAAATTATTCTTTTATCAGAAGAGATTTTCTTGAATCTTTATACAATAAGGTATTGCAAGTGATAAGTAGGAGAGAGGTAAAAAATGGAATAAGATTCGGAATTAAGATATCCGAGGTAAAAAAGAAAAGTCAGATAAAAAGTTTCAGGTTGTTTAAATTCATATTAAAAAAACTTGAAAAAGATGGGAAAATAGAGTTTTATTCCGACAGAGTATTTACACGTCGCGGGGATATTTTAACAGAGAGAGAGGAAGAAATTCTGAGAGAACTTGAAGAAATTTATTCAAAAGAAAAGTTTAACCCAATGGATGAAGATAGTCTTTCAAAGGAATTGGGGATAGATAAAGTGCTTTTAAAAAAATATCTTGATATTTTAATAGAAAAGAAAAAGATTTTACCTGTTAAAGGTGGCTTTTTTCTCAATGATGAGTATCTTCAATATTTAATAAGGGAATTAAGAAAAATGAAGGTTCACAAACCGAAGTTTAAAATCAAGGATTTTAAGGAGATTACAGGGTTGAGCAGAAAATACAGTGTTCCTATCCTTGAACTTTTGGATTATCTTGAAATTACACGAAGAGTTGGAGATCAAAGAGAAATCCTTGTGTAATAAAATGAAAACAGTCGGAGAGATAATTAGTAAAGTAAGGAAAATTGAGATAAAGACGGTTAAGTTAGTAAATGAAATTTTTGGTGGAGAATATCATTCTGTTTTTAAAGGACAGGGTATAGAATTTTCTGAGGTTAGGCCTTATCAATTTGGAGATGATAGTAGGCTTATTGATTGGAAAGTTACTGCAAGACAAAATTATCCTTATATAAAGGTTTTTCAAGAAACGAGAGAGTTGAATGTTTTAATTGTTTATGATGCTTCCTATTCAACATTTTTTTCCGGAGAGGAGTCTAAAAGAGAGATAGGAGGAGAAATTGCAGGTATTCTTACTTTTGCGGCTTTGAAAAACAATGATAAAACAGGCTTGATTTTATTTTCCAATGGAGTAGAAAAATACATATCTTTGAATAAAGGTAAAAAACATTCTCTAAATATTGTTAGGCAGATTCTTTCTTACAAAGCAAAAGATGGAGGGACAAACTTCTCAAAAACATTGGAAGAGATAAATTCATTTTTAAAGAGAAAAACTATTATTTTTATTATTTCGGATTTTCTTTTTGATGAGAACGATAAATTTGAAAAAGGTTTAAAAATTCTCTCAAAAAAGCATGATGTTATAGGAATTCGTATTGTGGACAAGTTTGAAGCAACCCCTGAGATTGTAGGTGTTTTACCTTTAAAAGATATGGAAATAGGTAAAATTGCTTATATGGGGAAAAGCTCTTTTGAAAGTTTTTTAAGAAGGATGAAAAAAAACTCTGATACTGTAAGAAAATCCTTTTTATTGTCAAAAGCAGATTTTATGGAAATCTTTACGGGAGAAGATTATTTTCCTATTTTGCTGAAATTTTTTAAAATTAGAGAGAAGAGAAAGGTCAGATGAAAAAAAGATTGTATTTTTTGATTATTATTACTTTTTTATCCATCTCCTTTGCAAGAGAACTAACAAGTAATAGGATCATAAATAAAAAAGATTCTTATATTATTGGAGATTTAATAAAAATAAAAGTTTGTTTGCATTTATCCGAGGGGGAAAGGCTTGTTTCAATAGAAGATGAGAAAATAGAAGGTGTTTATATTCGGAATAAATATCATAAAATTTCAAAAAGGGAAATAAATATTTTAAGAGAATATCAGATTTTCTCTATAAATCTGAAAAAACTTCCGGATATAAAAGTAAAAGTCAAAGATAAAAGAGGAAAGGAGTATACTATTATCATAAAAGGAAAACCTATAAAAATAAAGATGATTTCCCAAGGGGACAAAATAAGTGATATTATTCCTCCTCAAAAGGGGCTTGAAACAGGGTGGACTCCTTTTCCTTTTCTTTTTATGGTTCTGTTATTAGTGTCCCTGATAATTCTTATTATTGTGATTGTTAAAAGATTAAAGAAAAAGAACATTAAAAAAGAAGAGCAAAAGCTCTGGGAAAAGGAAATAGATCCTATTGAGTTTTTTGAGAAAGAACTGGAAAGAATAAAGAGAGAAAACTATACAGGAAGAGGATTAATAAAGGAGTTTTATTATGATATAACGGATGTTATAAGAAAGTTCTTATCAATTTATTATAAAAAGAATTATATAGATAAGACGACTTATGAATTTAGAAGAGATTTTACAGAAGAGATAGATACTAATTTAAAAAACAACCTTATTTCATTTTTTGAATTTTCAGATCTTGTCAAATTCGCAAAACATACACCTACATCCGGTGATGTGAAGAAAGCCTTTGAGATTGCAGAAGAACTTTTAAAACATTATAAAGAAATTAGAAATAGCCTTTTAGGGAAGAATGACAATCTATGATTGGATTGTAATTTTTATTTATTTGTCTGTTGTTGTGGGAATAAGTTATATAATAGGGAAAAAACAGAAAAATCAGGAAGATTATTATATTGCAGGAAAAACTCTGAAATACTGGCAGGTAGGTTCCTCTCTTGTAGCAAACCAAGTTAGTGCAATTAGTTTGGTGGGGGTACCAGCTTTTATAGCTATAAAAAGAGGAGGGGGGCTTAAATGGCTTCAATATGAGTTTGCTGTTCCTCTTGCTATGATTGTAATAATTTTGGTTCTTATTCCGGTTTATAGAAAAAAATTAAAAATCAGTATTTATGAGTATTTAGAGCAAAGGTTCGGATCTTTTAGTAGGTCTCTTTTAAGCTTTGTTTTTTTAATATCAAGGTCTCTTGCTTCTGGAGTGGCTCTCCTTGCGACCTCTTATGTTACATCCGTTGCATTAAATCTTGATATAAAAATTACGATTATTTTGACTGCTTTTGTCTCCCTTTTATACACTTCTGTAGGTGGAATAAAGGCTGACATATATTCTGATATTATTCAACTGATAATCTTATGGATTTCTTCCATAATTTCCATTTATGTACTTTTAAATCTTTTAAGTTGGGATTTTTCTGGGGTTCACACTTTATCGGTTGATAGATTAAAAGTATTTTATTTTACTAAAACCGGTTTGGGAGATGGAGAAAATTTTGGATTCTTTCCTATGCTTTTTGGAGGACTTTTTCTTTATATATCTTATTATGGATGTGATCAAAGTCAAGCTCAAAGACTTTTAAGCACAAAGAATGATATGGAAACAAAAAAAGCCCTTGTTTTTAATTCTTTTTTAAGATTTCCTTTGGTTTTAACCTATTCAGCAGTGGGTGTTTTGTTTTTACTTTTTTTAAAGAAAGATTCTTCTTTTGCATTTAAACTTTCTAACCTTTCGCCGGATTATGCAATGCCTCTCTTTTTTAAAACATATTTACCCGCTGGCGTTTTGGGTATAGTTGTTTCCGGTATTTTCGCAGCTTCAATGTCTTCCCTTGATTCAGCTATTAATTCTCTTAGTGCAGCAACTTGGGAGGATTTTTTAATAAAACTTTTTCCGTCTTTGGAAAGAATTAAAGATGGAAAAAAAGTGTTTTATTCTCGTTTTATCACCATTTTATGGGGTGTTTTCACTTCTATGTTTGCCCTTATGATAGTTAACAGTAGTGAAACTGTTGTCGAGATTGTAAATAAAATAGGATCAGCCTTTTATGGCCCTATTGCAGCTTTCTTTTTTATAGGTATTTTTACCAAAGCAAAAGAATTTGAAACTTTAATGGGTTTTGCCTTTGCTATAATGGTAAATATCTTTTTATGGATAAGGCATCCTGAAGTATCATGGCTTTGGTGGAATCTTACAGGATTTTTTATCCCCTTTCTCATTATTTTTATTATTAAAGGAACAAGGCAAAAATTAAACAGAAAAGTGAGATTTGTTTTTAATGAAAGGTTCGTTCTATTTTTATGGGGATGGTTTCTTTTTATTATTTTTATATGTTTTGTGATTGAAAAGTTTATAATTTATTAATTGATACTCTCTTTTTTGCAAAGCCTTCTCTTTTATAGTATAATTTTTTTACTGATGTAAATTAGGATGTTTAAAATGCTAAAAAAAATAGGTTTAGTAGCTTTGGCCTTATTCGTGGTGATATCATTTGCTTTATCAGGTGATTATACAGGGGAAGGGAAATTAAAAGGTTTTGTGTATAATAAAAACGGAAATCCTTTAGAAGGTGTTGCTATTAGGTCATTTAGGTTAAAGACAGCAGTAGACTTTAATGTTGGGACGGAATCAAAAGGAGAATGGAAAAATGAAAAGATATTATACTGTTTTATTTTTAATAATTGGGTTTCTAGGATTTGAGCTTTTTATAGCAGGTTGTTACATTCCAAAGAATGTCAGGTTAGATCCCTACAGTGAGACTTTTTACAAAAAAGCAAGGCTTTTGATGACTAAACAAGAGGAGGAAGTATTTTTAAATCTTCCTGATGTAAAATCTAGAAAAGAATTTATTAAAGAGTTTTGGGAAATAAGAGATCCCAATCCTTATACAGAGATAAATGAGTATAAAGTAGAAATAGAGAGAAGGTTTGAATATGCTTCCCGTTATTTTAAAGAGGGAGGAATGCCCGGTTGGAACACTGATAGAGGAAGAATTTATATCCTTTTAGGTCCTCCCGATAATGTGAGAGACTATCCTATGCTTTCCGGCTATTATAAAGGAGTTAAAATCTGGCTTTATGGAAATTATAGGTTGGCTTTACAGTTTGTAGATAAAGATGGGAGCGGACGCTATGAATTGATTACATATAACTCTGATCTTTTAGATGCAATAGAGATGGCAAAATATACATTAATGGGAGGAAGTGAAGTTAAATTTGTTGTAAAACCTATTAATTTTAAATTAAAGTATTTTTCTGATAAAAAAGAAGTGGAAATTAAGATACCTGTGAAAAGTTTACTTTTAAAAGAAAAGAATGGGAGAGAGATAATTAAAATTAGGGTTGAGTTTTTGCTCTATTTTGAGGATAAGACTTTTTCTAAGCTCATAAGAGAAAAAAGTTTGGAATTAGACAAAGAGGAAGTTTTAAGAATGAAATACATAGTGGTAAAATTCCCCCTTATTATAAAGAAAAAAGGAAAAGTTCATTTGGATACGATTGTAACGGATCTAAACAGTGGCTTTAGAGGGAGAAAGATTTTTAAAATAAAGAATTAATTTTCTACCTTTTTCATTTTTATCCCCGTATGATAAAATCTTCCACACTTTGAAAGTGGAGGTTTTATGAATCTTAAGGATCTTAACTTTATAGCGGAAAAGACTGGAAAAAGTAAAGTTTACATTAAAAATATCGTAAGTCTTCTTGAAGAAGAAATAACTGTTCCATTTATTGCCAGGTATAGAAAAGAAGTTAGTGGGAGTATGAACGAAGTTGAAATTCAAGAAATAAAGGAGCTTTTTGATTTTATTAATGAATTAAACTCACGAAAAAAGACTATTGTAAAAACTATTGAATCACAGGGAAAGCTATCCGCAGAGCTTAAAAATAAGATAAAAACAACTTATTCAAAAAACGAACTTGAGGATATTTATCTCCCGTTTAAGCCTAAAAAGAGAACAAAGGCAACTATTGCAAAAGAGAAAGGGTTGGAGCCTTTTGCAGCTTTAATTCTCAACCCTGGTGAGACCGAAGATATCAATATTTTAGCAAAGAAATTTGTCTCAGAGAAAAGAAAGGTTTTTTCTGTTGAAGAAGCTATTGAAGGAGCTGGCTTTATAATTGCTGAAAATTTTTCCGAAAACTTGGAATTGAGGCGTTTTATTAGAAAGCTCTTTTTCGAAAAAGGTGTTTGGAGTGTTAATGTTACCAAGAATTGGAAAGGTAAAAGGAGTAAATATGAGCAGTATTATGAGTTCGAAGAACCAGTGAGAAAGATTCCTTCTCATAGAATTCTTGCCATAAGAAGAGGGGAGAAAGAGGGTGTTTTAAAGTCCTCTATTAAGGTAAGTTTAGAAGAGGCTGTTGTTGGCTCTTATAATTTCTTTTATAATGAAAGACACCCGAGAAAGGAATTGCTTGATGAGTTCCTGAGAGATTCATTAAAAAGATTGGTCTTTCCTTCTATAGAGCTTG
>CAZWJH010000022.1:0-29865 GCA_964634755.1 uncultured Clostridia bacterium | reverse complement strand
TAAAGATTTTAACTTTTTATTTTCATCTTCCAATATTTTTATTTTATTTTTTAATTCCATAATCTCTCTATCCCTTTCCTTAAGGATTTTTTCCAACTCCTTTTTCTGCTTACAATCTTTGTATTGCTTAATCGCCTGTTTTATTATGGGAATCAATTCTTTTTCTGAATCCCAGGGCTTTGGAATAAACCTGTGGGTTTCTCCTGTATTAATAGCTTCAAGAATTACCCTTGCATCTGTAAAAGCTGATAATATTATTCTAACCGTATCGGGATAATTCATTCTAACAGAGTATAAAAGCTCAAGTCCATTGAGTTCCGGCATACTGAGATCTGTAATTATAACTGCAATTTCAAATTCATTCATAATTTTCAAGGCTTCATTTCCACTCTGAGCAAAAAATTTATTATAAGGCTCATCAATTAGTTCTCTTTTTAAAGCATTCAAAATATTTTCATCATCATCAACAAAGAGAACATTTACATTTTTTTCTTCCATTTTACCCTCCCTTTAACAATTTTTTTAAAATATATCCTTAATCTTCAATAAAATATCTATTACTTGCTTTGCTCTGTTTTTTAATTTTCCAAGCTCTTTTAAAATATGCCCCTCAAGCTCTAACTTACTGTTTTTTGAAAGTTCATCAATCCAGTAAACCGCCTCTTCTATAAAAGGAATGGTTTTAGCACTGAGGATAGATAGAATTTCCTTCTTTTTTCTATCCGATTCTTCTATCTTTTTAATTAATTCCTCTTTTTCCTTTATCTGTTTTTGTAGTTCTATTGTTTTAAATTTTAACTCTTTAATCATTTTATTCCTTTCTACCGTTAACCTGTGATGCTCAAGAGCCTGTTTCAGAGCAGGTTTAAATTCAGCTTCCAATTTCCACGGTTTTATCAAATAACGATAAATCTGTCCTGAATTTATGGCTGTAATAAGAGTTGAAACCTGGGCATACCCTGTTAATACAATCCTGACAATATCAGGATACTTTTTCTTAACTATTTCAAGAAGCTCAAGCCCATTCATTTCAGGCATTCTCATATCAGTAACAATAACATCCACCTTGTTTTTTTCCAATATTTTTAAAGCTTCCTTACCGGAATTAGCAAAAAACATCTCATAAGGCTCATCCATCAGGCTTCTTCTTATGGACTTAAGTATGTTTTCCTCATCATCAACAAACAAAATGACCCCATTGTTTTCCATTTTTTTGCTCCTTGATATATTTATAATCCTCTTTTAAAAAAAAATCAAGTTTTTTTCTCAATTTTTACTATTTAAATCTTTACCCTACCTTGAAAAACTCCTTTAAAAAGGATAATATTAAATCCTTATTAATATCGGAGGTTAATATGTGCGGAATAGTCGGGTATATGGGAAAGGAAAATGCTATGGAAGTAATTATCAATGGGTTGAAACATCTTGAGTACAGGGGATATGATTCAGCAGGAGTTGCATTTGTTGAGAAAAAAAAGATAAAAAAAATCAGAGAAAAGGGAAAAGTTGATTTTCTAAGAAAAGAGATAGAAAAAGCAAAAGTTAACACACATTCAGCCATCGGGCATACAAGATGGGCTACCCACGGAAGTCCAAGCAAAGAGAACACTCATCCTCATTCGGACTGTAAAAACAAAATCGCACTCGTTCACAATGGTATCATTGAAAATTACCTTGAATTGAAACAATTGTTAAAAAAGAAAAAGCATAAATTCTCTTCTGATACGGATACAGAAGTAATAGCCCATCTTCTCGAAGAAAATCTAAAGCACTATCCCATTTTTGATTCCATATTAAACACAATTAATACCTTAAAAGGTTCGTTTGCTCTTCTTTTTATTTTTGCGGATTATCCCGAACTTATGATTGGGGTAAGAAAAAATTCACCTCTCGTTTTTGCTGAAAAAGACGGAGAATTCTTTTTCTCCTCGGATATTATAGGTATTTCAACTTATGTGGATAGAGCATACTTTTTAGAAGACGAAACTATTGTATTCCTTAATAAGTCAAAGTTTTCATTCTTTGATTTTAAGGGAGCTGAAAAAAAGATTCCAGCCAAAAGAATCGAAAAGACCAGCTTTTTCATTGAAAAAAAAGGGTTTAAACACTTCATGCTCAAAGAAATCTTTGAACAACCGGAAGCTATAAGAGAAACAATTCAAGATAGATATTCAATTGAAGATGGTACTGTTAATGTAGGAATTGACAAATCACTTTTTGAAGGAATTGATAAGATTAAAATTCTTTCCTGCGGAACATCTTACCATGCAGGATTAATAGGAAGTTATTTTTTAGAATCCTTTTCAGGAGTTGAGACATCTGTAATTCTTTCATCAGAATATCCATATAAAGAGTTAAAGGAAAAAGGGACTACCCTTTTTATCGCAATTTCACAATCGGGTGAAACAGCGGATACATTAAAGGCAATAAGAAAGATTAATGGGAAAAACAGAATAATAGCAATTACAAATGTGCCGGAAAGCAGTATTACAAGAGAGAGTGATAGCTATGTTTTAACCCATTGCGGACCAGAGGTTTCAGTAGCAGCTACAAAAACATTCACATCGCAAATATCATTACTATTTTTGCTTGCTCTTCAATTAGCTCAACAAAAAAATACTTTAAGTAAAAAGAAAATTATAGAATTACTTGAAGAGTTAAGAAAAATCCCTGTTCAAATGGAAAGTGTCTTAAACAAAAGCTCAGCAATAGAAAAAACTGCCTCTAAATACTATCAAAAAGAGAATTTCTTATACATAGGAAGGTGGATAAATTATCCGGTAGCAATGGAAGGCTCTTTAAAATTAAAAGAAATTTCTTACATATTCTCAGAAGCATATTCCGGGGGACAACTAAAACACGGACCTATTTCTCTTATAGATGAAGGAACTCCTCTTATTGCAATAGCTCCGGAAGACAGAGCAAAGGTAAAGATTCTCTCCAACATAGAAGAAGCAAAAACAAGGGGAGCCGAGATTATAAGTATAGGCACAAAAGGAGATAGTGGATTACTCTCATTGAGTGATGTTATGTTCTCTATTTCTCAAGTAAATGAATTTCTATCACCATTTCTAACAATCGTCTATGCTCAGCTTTTTGCTTATTATATAGCTTTGAGAAGGGGAGTTGACATAGATCAACCGAGAAATCTTGCAAAATCCGTTACAGTAGAATAAGAATGAAAAAGAATCTTTTGGGAATGGACTTTCAGGAGCTTAGAGAAAATATAGGTAATATTCTCACCAAAAACTATCAATTAAAACAAATCTATCATTGGGTTTACAAAAAAAGGGTATTGGATATTGATAAATTTACCAATATATCTAAAGGATTAAGAAAAAAACTCTCTGAATGTTTTTCATTTTCTCCAATGAAAATTATTGAAGAAAAAATCTCCAGTGAAGATCAAAGTAGAAAATATCTTTTTGAGCTTGAAGATGGAAAGAGAATAGAGTCTGTTTTCATCCCTCAAAAAGATAGAACTTCAATCTGTCTTTCTTCTCAGGTTGGATGCAAATTTGGTTGCAAATTCTGTCTTACTGGTCTTATGGGATTTCACCACAATCTTAAGTATAGTGAAATAGTGGCTCAACTACTTTCAGCTCTACACATAAATAGGAAAAGATTAGATAAGAGAATAAATTTGGTATTTATGGGAATGGGAGAACCTCTTGATAATTATGAAAATGTAAAAAGAGCAATAAAACTAATAACAGACTCTGATGGAATCTCAATTTCTCCGAAAAGAATAACAGTTTCCACAATAGGAATTACCAATTATTTAGAAAGATTTTTAAATGAAATGAAGGATATGAAGCTTGCATTTTCAATGAATTCACCTTTCTCTGGAGTAAGAAAAGAACTAATGCCAGTTGAGAAAAAATTTCCCTTAAAGAAAAATTTAGAGCTTTTAAGAAAATATTCAAAAAAACTAAAATATAGAGTTACATTTGAGTACATAATGTTAAAAGGAGTGAATGATAGTCTCAAGGATGCTTCAGAATTATTAAAAATCACAAGAGGAATTCCCAAAAAGATAAATCTTATTCCATTTAATTATTTTGAAGGCTCAGAGCTTCAACCAACAGAGATGGAAAAAATAGAGGAGTTTGCAGAATATCTTAGAAGTCATAGAGTCGTAGTAACTATTAGAGATAGCAAAGGAAAAGATATAAAAGCTTCCTGCGGGAATCTTTTTGCTAAAACAAACATAAAAAAATAGAGATATGAATAATTTTAATTATTTTTTAAGAGAATTTCCTCTGCTTTTTTAAATTGCGGATCATCTTTTAGAATAGAAATAAAGCTTTCTTCCACACCCCAGACTCTTGAGACTATCTCTCTTCTTATTTGAAGATTTATAGAAGATAAGCTCTTTGTAAAATCACTCTCTTTAAATTTAATCTTCTTACTTTTAATAAAAGACTTGAAATCGTGGGTTATTCTTGAAGGAATGGGATCTGTATAAAGATTTATTTTTTTGTCATTAAATATACAAATAGGGGCTTTTTTCTCGAATTTTATTTCCCCTTTTAAACCTGTCTCTCCTTTTACAAGGTGATTTGCATAAGAGAAAAAAAGACCTTTGCTTCTCAATTTTGCCGTAAACATTGTAAGCTTTCCATCTTCAACTTTAACATCGGGAACTATTCCCCCTGTATTCTTTTCATAACTATCCTTATCATTATAAAATAAAAGATAATCTTCAAGGTGGGTATAATCTCTTTGAATCATCTTTCCCGAGGGAGTATAATACCTTGCAGTGGTAAGAGCTATTGCAACATTACTTCTAATATGATAAAGCGTCTGTACAAGCCCTTTCCCCCATGTTCTCATACCTACTATTATTCCCCTTTTATTATCCTGAATGGCTCCGGCCACAATTTCTGAAGCCGAAGCACTTCCTCTGTTAACAAGCACGACAAGGGGAAGATTCTCATATTGTCCATTTCTCATAGCATAAAAGACCTTGTTCATTCTTTCAACTCTACCTTTAATAGAAACAATAATCTTGCCTTTTTGAAGAAATTCATCGGAAATATTTAAAGCAGCTTTGAGATCTCCTCCGCCATTGTATCTCAAATCAAGTATCAGAGCTTTTATCCCTTTTTGTACAAGTTTTTTTATAGCCTCTTCGAATTCTCTGCTTGTAGTCCCTGTAAAAGATCTAATCACTATCACCCCAATCCTTCCACCCGAAAAGGGATCAACAAAGTGATAAGGAATGGAATAAAGTGGAATTTCGGCTCTTTTTATTCTGAAATGCAACAGTTTTTTAAAACCTTCCCTTTTTATTTTAATATTAACATAAGTTCCCTTAGGTCCTCTTAAAAGTCTTACCGCTTCATTTTGACTAAGATTTTTAGTCTGCTTACCCTCAACTTCCACTATAACATCACCAGCTTGAATTCCCAATCTGTAAGCAGGAGTTCCTTCAAGTGGAGTTATAACTGTTAATCTATCTTCTATCTTTAAAATCTGAATTCCTATGCCATAGAATTTCCCGCTTTGATCCTCCTGCATGGTTTGAAAAGAATTGGGATCAAGAAGATAGGAATGGGGGTCAAGAGAGGAAAGCATACCTCTTATAGCCGCATAAGTTATCTTTTCTTCATTAATATTTTGTTTATAATAAAGCTCTTTTAAGAGTAGCAAAGTTTTCGTATATTTGTAAAGTTGACTTTTCCATGGGGTAATAGACGAAGCTGTAATAAAAATTGTGCTCAGCAAAAAAATTACCAATAATTTTGATCTTTTCACTATTTTTTCTCCGGATAAACTTCAAGAGATTTTTTCAAAATATTCATTGCCCTCCTTAACTTTTCCTCTTCCAAAACATAGGCTAATCTGATTTCATCAGCTCCAAGCCCCGGTGTTGAATAAAATCCGCCGGCAGGAGCTACCATAACAGTTTCATTATTATAATTAAACTCTTCAAGAAGCCATCTTGCATAATGCTCTGAATCTTTGACAGGTAATTTGACAACCATGTAAAAAGCTCCCATTGGAAGTTCCAGAACAACTCCCTCTATGGACTTTAATTTATTGAACATGATATCTCTTCTCTTTTTATATTCTCCCTGAACTTCCTTAAAATAGGAAAAATTCATTCTATATGCTTCAGCAGCTGCTACCTGCTCAACAACTGGAGGGCAAAGTCTTGCCTGAGCAGGCTTCATCACTCCATTTAAAACATCTTTATTCTTACTTATTATATATCCTATTCTTGCTCCACAAGCACTGTACCTTTTGGATATAGAATCAACTACTATCACCCTATCTTTTGCCACTTCAAAGTGAAGCATACTCGTATATTCTATCTCTCCGTAGATAAACTCTCTGTAAACTTCATCACTTATTATAAAAAGATTATGCTTTTCTGCTATTTCAACTATTCTCTCAAGGTCTTCTTTTGGATAAACTGTACCTGTGGGATTATTGGGGGAACAAATTAAAATAGCTTTCGTTTTATCCGATATTTTTTTCTCAATCTCCTCTGTGGGAGGTAAGGCAAATCCGTTCTCAGCTTTTGTTGTCACAGGTACAAGTTTAATGTTGCTCATTACAGCATAACCATTGTAATTTGTGTAATAGGGCTCAAAAACTATTATCTCATCATCAATATCCGCAACCACAGAAAAAGCAAAAAGAATCGCTTCACTACCACCTGTCGTGATAATCATATCATCAGGTGAAACTTCAATATTATAATTTTTAAAATAATCGGAAATAGCTTCTCTTAAAAAAAGCTCTCCCTGAGAATAGCCGTAAGCTATGATTTCCTGAGAAAAATTTTTAATCGCATTTAAAACAGGGTCAGGAGTTTTTATGTCCGGTTGTCCTATGTTAAGGTGAAAAACATTCACACCTTTTTTCTTTGCTTGATCCGCAAAAGGGACAAGCTTTCTTATTGGTGATTCCTGCATATTTTTAATTCTTTCTGAAACCATTTTCACCTCCGAATTAGATTTATTTTAAAACTTGTAAGTATTCAAGTCAAGCAAATTTTCTCTTTGAAACATATTTTCAGTCACATTTTGGACAATTACTATCATTATTTGTTTTTCAATAAAAAAACTAAATAGATTTTTCACAAATGAGTAAAAAAATTAAATAAGTCTTGACAAAAAAATATAATTTGCTTACAATTTAATTGACATGGCATACAGATTAGGAGAATTATTATTAAAAGAAGGGTTGATTAGTGAAGCTCAGCTGAAAGAAGCCCTTGAATATCAAAAGCAAAGGGGTGGAAGACTGGGCTCAATTTTTATTAATCTTGGAATGGTATCAGAGGAAGACATTGCAGAAGTTCTTTCCAAACAGCAGGGGGTACCAGCTATTAATTTGTCAAGATTTGAAATTGACAAAAGTGTTATCAATATCATAAGTGAAGAACATTGCAGGAAAGCTCTTATCATACCAATAAGTAAAATTGGCGATACCCTTACTCTTGCAATGGTTGAGCCAACAAATCTTATGACAATTTCTGAAATTGAATTTATGACAGGTTTGAAAGTTCAACCTGTCATAGCCCCGGAGTCTGCCATCAGAGCAGCTATTGACAAACACTATGGCACAACCTCAGAAGTAGAACTTAAAAAAACATTTGAGGAATTTCAAGATGAGTTTGGCGAAGAAAGTATTGAATTTCTAACAGAAGAAGAGGAAATGAACATAGCTGAAATGGAGCAGGAAGCTGAAAGGGGACCAATTGTTCAATATGTTAACAATTTAATAAAAATCGCGGTTGAAAAAGGAGCAAGTGATATTCACATAGAGCCTTATGAAAAAAAGCTGAGAGTCAGGTATAGAATAGATGGAATACTATACGAACAGCAGGAGCCTCCTTATAGTATGAAAGATGGAATTATCACGAGAGTAAAAGTTATCGCAAAATTGAGGATAGATGAAAAAAGAGTTCCTCAGGACGGAAGAATTAAGACAAAAATAAAACTTGCAAATGGAAGAGTAAAAGAAATAGATATGAGAGTATCTACTCTCCCCACATTGTACGGTGAAAAAGTAGTTATGAGAATTCTTGATAAAGAGCAATTAAGATTGGATCTTACCCAATTGGGTTTTGAAGAAGAATCCCTTGAAAAATTCAAAAAAGCGATAAGAAGACCGTGGGGAATTATTTTAGTTACAGGGCCAACAGGATCAGGAAAGACAAATACCCTTTACTCTGCCATTTCAACATTAAATAGTGAGGATACAAACATTATGACAGTTGAAGATCCTGTTGAATTTAATCTATACGGAATAAATCAGGTAAATGTTAATGAAGATGCAGGTTTAAATTTTGCATCTGCTCTAAGGTCATTTTTAAGACAGGATCCGAATATTATACTCGTTGGAGAGATCAGAGATTTCGAAACAGCTGATATTGCAATAAAAGCGGCTTTGACCGGACACTTGGTTTTATCCACGCTACACACAAATGATGCCCCTTCGACAATAACAAGATTAATTAACATGGGGATAGAACCTTATCTTGTTGCATCCTCTCTGCTCTTAGTCGTCGCCCAAAGATTGGTAAGGAGACTTTGCAACAAATGCAAAGAAGAAGCAAACTATCCTCCAAAAGCATTAATAGATGTGGGATTTAATCCCGACGAGGTTAAAAATCTTACAATATATAAAGCAAAGGGTTGTCCTGCGTGCAATAACACAGGATACAAAGGAAGAGTCGGACTTTTTGAAGTTATGGAAATATCAGAAGAAATAAAAGAGATGGTTATATCAATGGCATCTACTTCAGAGTTAAGAAGAAAAGCTATTGAAGAGGGTATGTATACATTGAGAATGAGTGGGCTTGAAAAAGTCAAAAGAGGTCTGACGACAATTGAAGAGGTCGTTAGGGAAACGGTCAAAGTATAGGAGGGTTAAATGGCATTACCTTTACATCAGTTGTTAAAAATAATGATAGACGAAGGTGCTACAGATCTTCACATCACCACAAATTCGCCACCTCAGATAAGAGTTCATGGTAAATTAAAAGCTTTAAACCACCCACCACTTAAAGCTCCTGAAACAAAACAGCTAATTTATTCAATTCTGAGTGATTCTCAAAAGCACAGATTTGAAGAAGACCTTGAACTGGACTTTTCTTTTGGAATAAAGGGACTTGCAAGATTCAGAGCAAATGTATTTCATCAAAGGGGAGCGGTAAGTGGTGCTTTTAGAATGATTCCATTTGAAAAGAGAAGTTTTGAAGAATTGGGAATACCCCCAGTAGTAAAAACACTTTGTGAAAAGCCAAGAGGATTGGTGCTTGTAACCGGCCCAACCGGTTCAGGAAAATCTACCACTTTGGCAACTATGATTGATAAGATAAATAGCGAAAGACCTGTGCATATAATAACAATAGAAGATCCTATCGAATATCTGCATACACACAAAAAAGCAATTGTAAACCAAAGGGAAGTTGGATCTGATACAAAATCATTTGCGAAAGCATTAAGAGCAGCTTTAAGAGAAGACCCTGATGTCGTACTTATCGGAGAAATGAGAGATCTTGAGACAGTTGAAACAGCATTGCAGGTAGCAGAAACAGGACATTTAACATTTGCTACCTTGCATACCAACTCAGCCTCTCAAACTATTAACAGAATAATTGATATTTTCCCATCACATCAGCAATCACAGGTTAGGACCCAATTATCATTAATACTTGAAGGAATTATAACCCAATCACTTCTACCAAGAGCAGATGGAAGAGGAAGAGTGGTAGCAACTGAAATTCTTATTCCTACTCCTGCAATCAGAAATCTAATCAGAGAAGATAAAATTCATCAGATTTATTCATCAATGCAAACCGCTCAGGAAAAAACAGGCATGCAAACTTTTAATCAATCTTTAGCAGTCCTCTATTTTAAAAGATTAATCACTCTTGAACTTGCAATGAGTGTTTCTCACAATCCAGATGAATTAACTGAAATAATAAATAGAGGGCCATCAAGTCTTGCCCCATATCTCTTTAAAGTCTATGAAGGAGTTGATATGGCCCTAAATTTTGATAGAGGATTTTAGGAGGGGTTATGCCAGTATTTGAATATGTAGGAAAAAATAAGTTTGGACAGATAATAAGAGGAACAAAGAGTGCAGCCACACTTGAAGACGCAAGAAGGATGATTGCCAGAGATCAAATAGTGATTCAAAAGATAAAGAAAAAAGGCGGAGGTTTCTCTTTAGGCTTAAATCTATTCAAAGGCAAAATAGTAAAGGTAGATGAACTCTCTATTTTCACCCGACAACTTGCAACAATAATAAATGCTGGAATTCCGATTGTTCAGGGACTCGGAATCTTAGCCGCCCAGATAAAAAACAAAAAATTTCAGGAAGCTGTTTCCACAGTTAAAACTGACATTGAAAGCGGAATTTCTCTGGAAGATGCATTGAGAAAACACCCGAGAGCATTTTCAGAGCTTTACATAAACATGGCAAGTGCAGGAGAAAAATCAGGAAATTTACCTGAAGTTTTATCAAGATTAGCAAAATATCTTGAAAGAGAAGCAACAGTAAAAGGTAAAGTAAAATCCGCACTTACTTATCCTGTTGTCGTTTTGGTAATTGCAATAACAATATCCCTTTTAATACTTTACAAAGTTGTTCCAACCTTTTCCGCTTTATTTGAAGATCTCGGAGCAGAATTACCTATACCTACACAAATTCTTGTTTCAGCATCTCACATCTTAGTTAACAATATACAATGGCTAATTTTAATAGTAATTGCCGTTTTTCTTGCTTTCAGGGCATATTATAAAACACACACAGGGAAAAGAGTTGTTGATAACTTAAAATTAAAAATGCCTGTAATGGGAGATCTGGTTATAAAGGGTGCAGTTGCAAGGTTTTCAAGAACACTTGCAACAATGATTTCAAGCGGTATAGATTTATTATTAGCACTTGAAATCACCGCAAAAACATCGGGAAATGCTATTGTAGAAGATGCGGTAATGGAAGCAAGAAATATGGTTACACAGGGTAGAGATTTAAGTACTTCTATTGAGAATTTTAAAGTCTTTCCTCCTATGCTATCTCAAATGATTGCAGTTGGAGAAAGCACAGGATCTTTGGATGAAATGCTTTCAAAAATTGCTGACTTTTATGAAGAGGAGGTTGATAGAGCTGTTGATACATTGTTGAGCTTGATAGAGCCAATAATGATTGTCTTTTTAGGAGTTTTAATAGGCGGAATGGTTGTAGCTCTTTATCTACCGATGTTCAATCTTGCCAAGAACATAGGCTAAAAATATTTGGTAAAGAATATAAATTACCTTATATTTTCAAGATTCCTTATAATAATAGGGATTCTTCTTACAATTTTAATATTTAATTTCCTATATCCTACTTCCTTGAATATAACTCCTTTTCTTAATATAACATTGCTGATAGCCGTTCTTTCAGGTATATATTTTTTTCTCAATAATAAAACAAAAATATCAAAAGATTTTATAATTCAATTACAAATATTTATTGATATTATTGTTATCTCAGCTTTAATATATATCACGGGAAGTACGGAAAGTCCTTTCCTTTTTTTGCTAACAATTCCTATCATAATATCATCCGTTTATCTAAATAAAAATACAACTATACTTACGGGACTACTAAGCTTTTTAGCTCTTATTATAATAATCTTCTTCTATTATAAATTAAGTGAAAATATTGCCTTTGAATTTATAATAAGCAGAATTGTTCTTTATGGATTATCCTTCACAGGGATTGCTCTTCTTTCCACATATTTAGTTGAAAGGACAAGACTTTACAAAGAAGAGATAGAAAAAAAACAAATAGAGTTTAACCGTTTAAACTTATTATTACAAAACATAGTGGAGAATATTGAATATGCATTTATTTCCCTTGATGAAAACTTAAACCTTATCTTCAAAAACAGAGAGGCAGACAAATTAATTGAAGAAGGCATATTAAAACTCTTGTCAAAATATCCCATTTTAAAAAAGAAAAATAGAACTTTTGAAGAAGATTTTGGGAAGAAAATATTAAGAATCAAATATGAAACAATACATTTTCAGGAAAAAAAATACAATATTTTTATTATTGAGGATTCAACAGAAGAAAAGAAAAAGGAAAGAGAGGAAAAAATCAAGGAAAGGCTTTTGTATCTCGGCGAAATGGCAGCAGGAATGGCTCATGAAATAAGGAATCCTTTAACTTCGCTAATGGCTTCATTACAATTGTTAAAAGAAGAAAAAATGAATGATAATAATAAAAATATTTCATCTCTTACCAATATTATAGTTGACGATATAAAAAGAATATCCTCCATTATTGAAGATTTTTTGATTTTTACAGAAAACAGAAACTTTAAAATTGAAAGATTTGAGCCCAAAAAACAGGTGGAAACCCTTATGGAAGAATTAAAGAGAGATGGATATAAAACAGATAATATAAAGATAAAAATTGACAATAAAGTTAAAGATTTTTCCGGAAATGCCTATCATTTCAATCTTATTCTTAAAAACCTATTGACAAATTCTATCAAAGCTGTTAAAAATAAAGGTGAGATTGCTGTAAAAATTTACATAGATGAAAAAAATATGGAGCTTGTAGTGAAAGACACAGGAATTGGAATTGAAGAGGAGGACTTAAAAAACATATTTAATCCTTTCTTTACTAAATCAAAAGGGAAAGGTATGGGAATGGGTTTAACCATAGTAAAGAGAATAGTTGAACTTTACAGAGGGAAAATAGAAGTTTTCAGCGAAAAAGGAAAAGGAACTGAGTACCAAATAACCCTTTCCCAAAAGAAAAAAGAGTAAGCAAATGAAAATTCTTATCATTGATGACGAAAAAAACATAGGAGAAGTAATTAAACTTTTATTTGAAAAAGAAAACTATGAGGTTGAAATAGTCCAAACAGGAGAAGAGGGGATAGATAAAATAAAAAATGATTTTTTCGATGTGATAATTTCAGACATAAAATTACCGGACACTTCAGGGATGAAAATTTTAAAGATGGTAAAAGAAATTCATCCTGAGATACCAATCATAATGATAACCGCATATGCTTCAACATCTACGGCAATAGAGGCTATGAAGCTCGGAGCTGAAGATTATATTATAAAACCTTTTGACATAGAAGAATTGAGAATAATAGTTAAAAAAGCCTATGAAAAAAAGAAACTCGAAATTGAAAATAAAAAACTTCAAAGGCTTATTGAGGAAAGGTACAGCTTTGAGAACATTATAGGAAAAAGTAAGCAAATGCGAGAAATATTTCTTCTTATTGATAAGATAGCTCCAATAGATTCTACGGTACTTATTACAGGAGAAAGTGGTACAGGAAAAGATCTTATCGCAAAAGCAATACACTTTAGAAGTTTAAGGAAAGAAGGCCCTTTTGTTGCAATAAACTGTGCAAGTATTCCTGAAAATTTATTAGAATCAGAATTATTCGGGTACAAAAGAGGAGCATTTACGGGAGCAGTTACAAGCAAAGCCGGCTTATTCCAAGAAGCAAACAAAGGGACACTTTTTCTTGATGAAATAGGAGAATTACCTCAAGGCCTTCAAGCGAAATTATTAAGAGTAATACAGGATAAAAAAATTAGGCCTTTAGGAGGAACACAAGAGAGGACAATTGATGTGAGAATAATTGCTGCAACAAACCATGATTTGGAAAAAATGGTAGAAAAAGGAAACTTCAGAGAGGATCTTTTTTATAGGTTAAATGTTATAAACATAGACATCCCGCCTCTAAGAAAAAGAAAAGAAGACATCCCTATTCTTATCAACTACTTTATAGAAAAAATGAACAAAAAATTAGGGAAAAATATAAAAGGGGCTTCATCAGAATTATTAGAAGTCTTCTTTATATATGATTGGCCGGGAAATGTTAGAGAACTGGAAAACATAGTGGAAAGGTTAATGATTTTAGAGGAGGGAGAAAAACTCTCAAAAAAACATTTACCTGAAAAATACAAAAGTACGAAAATAGTAAGAGATACCCCACCTCCTTCAGAATTTGAAAATTTTAACCTTAATAAATATCTTGATGAAATTACAAAAAAAACAATTAGCACATCCTTAGAAAAAACTAAGGGGAACAAAAAAGAGGCCGCAAAGCTTTTAGGTATAAGTTATAGATCATTTAGATATTATTATAATAAACTTTTTAAATAGGAGAGACAAATGAGGCAGAAGAAAAAGGAGAAGAAAAAAGAATTTTTTATTAAAGCAGCAAAAAAAACTTTTATAAAGAGAGGAATCGTATCATCAAACATGGAAGATATTTCACTTAAAACAGGAACATCAAGAACTGCTTTATACTATTATTTTAACTCCAAAGAGGAAATATTAAAAGCAATTATTCTCGGGGTAAAGGATAAAATTCTCAAAAGATTATTAAAGGGGATAAAAGATGTTAAAAACAAAAAAGATTTATTAAACCTAATGATTGAAACAGTATTTTGGCTACACAAAAATGATAAAGAATCAATGAATATAGTACTAAGATTAAAATTGAAAGATAATGAATCCAATCTACCCCAATTAAAAGAATTTTTAAAGCATGTTGAAAAAAAGCTCTTAAGAGAAATTATAAGTTTAGCAAAAGAGAAAGATGTTGAGTTTTCTGAAAAATAAATTACCCTTTTGTTTGATTATTTAACCGGTTTATCTTTTTTTATAATTATAGGAATGCCCGACAGATTTTTGCATGTAATGAATAAAGCTTTTTCAAAAGAATTTTTAAAAACTTAAAATACGAGAGTTCCTATCTTTTCCCCGAAAATAACTCTTTTTAAATTATCCTTTTCTCTAATGGAAAACACAATAATAGGTATTTTATTATCCATACAAAGGGAAATAGCAGTAGCATCCATAACTTTCAACTGCTTTTTTAGCACTTCAAAATATTCTATCTCCTCAAATTTTACGGCCTCCTTATATTTTTCCGGATCAAGATTATATACTCCATCAACTTTGGTTGCTTTTAAGATAACATCTGCATCAATCTCAATTGCTCTCAACGCCGCAGCAGTATCTGTTGTAAAAAAGGGGTTCCCTGTTCCTGCCGAAAAGATTACAACTCTTCCCATTTCAAGATGTCTTATTGCCCTTCTCCTTATAAACGGCTCAGCAACCTGTCTTATATCCAAAGCAGTCATTAATCTCGTTACAAGCCCTTTTGATTCAAGAACATCCTGTAGAGCAAGGCCATTCATTATAGTTGCAAGCATTCCCATATAGTCAGCAGTAGCCGCTTTAATATTCATCCCTTTGGCATTAACACCTCGAAAGATATTTCCCCCACCCACAACAATTGCTATTTCTATACCAATGTCAACTAACTCTTTTATCTCTTCTGCTAATCTTTCAATTGTCTCTGTATCTATTCCGTAATCTTTTCTACCTAATAATATTTCTCCACTTAGTTTTATCAATACCCTTTTATATCGTGGAGAAAGATTATCCATTACTCACCAAGTTGATATCTGGTAAATCTCTTTACTTTGATATTTTCTCCTAATTCATGGATGAAGTGGGCAATGAGCTCTTTGATTTTTATTTTGGGGTCTTTTGCATAAGGTTGTTCCATAAGGCACTTCTCTTCATAAAAGCTCTTTATTTTCCCTTCCAAAATCTTTTCTATAATATGCTCAGGCTTTCCCTGAGATTTTAATTGCTCTCTGTAGATCTCCTTTTCCTTTTCAATAACTTCCGCCGGAACATCTTCAGGAGAAACATATTCAGGAGCAGTCGCTGCAATATGCATACCTATTTCATCTATTAATTCCAAAAATCTTTCATTCTTTGCAACAAAATCCGTTTCACAAGAAATCTCTACCAATACACCAACAGAACCATTAAAGTGAATATATGAGCCTATCCTTCCCTGTTTCGTCTCTCTTCCTGATTTTTTCGCAGCTTTAGCCATTCCTTTTTTTCTTAAAAGCTCTATAGCCTTTTCTATATCTCCATTAGTTTCTTCAAGAGCACTTTTACACTCCATTATGCCAATTCCTGTCTTTTCTCTTAATTCTTTTACCTTCGCCATTGATACTCCCATATTATTCCTCCTTTCCTGTTTTTTCTTCTATCTCTTCTTCCTCACTTGCCTCATCATTAATTCTCTGCCCCTCCTTACTCTCAATAGGAACCATCTCCTTTTCCAATCTCTTTTTTCTTCCCTCTAAAATTGCATCAGCAAACTTTGAAGCAAATAATTTTATTGATCTAATAGCATCATCATTTCCTGGGATAGGATAATCTATTATTTCAGGATTCCCATTTGTATCAACTACACCAACTATGGGAATATTTTTTTTGATTGCTTCAAGTACTGCAATTTTTTCTCTTTCTGTATCTATTACAATAAGGAATCCGGGAAGATCTTCCATATTTTTCACACCATTGAGATTTTTATAAAGTTTTCTATAAACCTTTTCAAGTTTACTCTGCTCTTTTTTGTTAAGCTGTTCCCACTCTCCACTTGTTTTCATATTTTCATACTCTTTTAAGTTCTCTGTACTTTTCCTGATAGTCTGGAAATTAGTAATAAGACCACCTAACCATCTTACATTTACATAAAAAGCGCCCGCTCTTGAAGCTTCTTCCTCAATTATATCCTGTGCTTGTTTCTTAGTGCTCACAATAATAGGCTCTTTACCATTTGCCACCTGTTCTTCAATATACTCAAGAGCCTTCACTAACATCTTCTGTGTTTTTGCAAGATCTATAATATAAATACCATTTCTTTTTCCATAAATATAGGGTTTCATTTTAGGATTCCATCTATTCGTTTGATGCCCAAAATGAACACCCGCTTCTAATAATTCTTTCATTGAAACTTCTACCACTTTCTCCTCCTTTTTATCTCTTATGGTATTGAGGTGCTTTTCTTGCTTTGTGGAGACCGTATTTCCTTCTCTCTTTCTCTCTTGCGTCTCTTGTTAAAAGCCCCTCTTTTTTCAGCTTTGTTCTCAATTCAGGATTATACTGAAGAAGTGCTCTTGCAATTCCAAGTTTAATGGCATCAGCTTGAGCAGAGACACCTCCTCCCTTTATAGTTATGTACACATTAAATTTATCCAAGGTTTCACTAACGAAAAAGGGCCTTCTGATTTGAGTTTTCATCATTTCAAGGGAAAAATACCTCTCAAAATCTCTTTTTCTGTTATTAACAATTAACTCTATGTTGCCCTCTCCCGGTCTTAAAAAAACTCTTGCCACAGCTGTTTTTCTTTTGCCGGTTCCATAATATTGAATCACTTTCTATTTCCTCCTTATATGTTTAAAATTTCAGGATTCTGTGCTTTATGAGGATGCTCTTCTCCACTATAAACCTTTAGCTTTCTAAGAAGTTTTCTTCCCATTGCATTCTTTGGGAGCATCCCTTTTACAGCATGCCTTAAAATTTCTTCAGGCTTCTTTTCTCTCATCTCAGAGAGGGTCATCTCTTTGATACCACCGGGATAGCCTGAATGTCTGTAATATATCTTATCACTCTCTTTTTTACCTGTTACAACTATTTTCTCAGCATTTATAACCACCACGAAATCTCCTGTATCAAGATAATTAACAAAATCAGGCTTATGTTTCCCTTTAAGTACCGTAGCTATTTTAGAAGCCAATCTTCCCAAAGTTTTTCCCTTAGCATCAACCAACCACCAACTTCTCTTAATATCCTTTTTTTTAGGCACATATGTTTTCATCTTATTCTCCTGAAAATTTGAGTATATAGGATACTCAAAAATGCAATAAATGTCAATAGTTTACAATCTTTTTCTTTAAAGATTCATTTCTTACAAGCAAATTTGTAAAACAAGCATAAACTCTTGAATATTTAATTTTACCACAAAAAAATAATAAGTAAACATCTCTTTAATTTTTTTCATCTCTCGTATAAAATTAAACAAGGCCAGAGGCAGACAAAATGGTAAATCCGATTTACATTGAAACATACAAAAAAGGTTTTCTAAAAAAAAAGGTTATAGAGCTTGAGAAGAGAATAAGCTCCTGTGACCTTTGCCCCTGGAAGTGCAAAGCCAATAGGGTAAAAAGTAAAGAAAAGAGTGTTTGCGGAGGGGGGTATTTCCCTATGGTATCAAGCTATAATCTTCATTTTGGTGAGGAACCTCCTATTTCAGGATACAATGGCTCAGGTACGATTTTTATGACAGGTTGCCAGCTTAGATGTGTCTATTGCCAGAATTATCCAATCTCCCAATTAAGATACGGAGAGGAATACTCATTTGAAGAGTTTGCAGACATGATGTTAGAGCTTCAAAGCAAAGGAGCTCACAATATAAACATAGTAACTCCAACTCCATGGATTTTTCAAATAGTTAAAGCTCTTGAAATAGCAGTGAAGAAAGGGCTAAAAATTCCGATTGTCTGGAATACAAGCGGGTATGAGGATGTGGAAGCATTAAAATTCTTAGATGGAATAGTTGATATATATCTTACAGACATAAAATATTCTGACAATAAATACTCACTAAAATACTCAAAAGCAAAATCATACTTTGAAATAGCTAAACAGGCTGTAAAAGAGATGTTTTCTCAGGTAGGAAACTTGGTTATGAAAGACGGTATAGCTGTAAGAGGAGTTATTATAAGACATCTGGTTTTACCTGAAAACATTTCAGGGCTTGATAAAATTTTAAGATTTTTAAAGGAAGAAATATCCTCTGAAATTTACATCTCCCTTATGAGTCAATATTTCCCGGCATACAAAGCGAACAATTACAAAGAATTATCCCGAAAAATAAGTTCAAAAGAGTACGAAAAAGCATTGGAGCTTCTTGACTTTTACGGCTTTCACAAT
Source organism: uncultured Clostridia bacterium (assembly GCA_964634755.1). GTDB lineage: Bacteria > Acidobacteriota > Aminicenantia > JAMOAD01 > JAMOAD01 > JALXDT01. The sequence continues at coordinate 11,066 of CAZWJH010000022.1, read as the reverse complement.
GGCTGGATTCAGCCTTTGTGAAAACATGAAAACTATTTTTTCTCAATTCTCCAGCTCTTTTTTTCCTTGCTATCTTCTACCATATCCTTAATATCATCCAATTTTCTCGGGCTTTTAATTTTTCTCCAGTCAACCTTACCCGAAAATGGCTTCATCGCTTTTTCAGGATCAAACAATCTTTTATCAACAGGTAATGCTTTGTAAGGGGAATAATCTGGCTTCGAAATGAACATATCAGCCAAATCATTAGCAGTGGCATCATATTGATTCAAATAAGGAATTGCTAAAATATTCCAGAATGTTTTAAAAATACTTCCGAAACTGTAATGATACTTGCTAACAAATCCTCTTTTAGTGTAAGGGGAAATTACCATTAAAATACTTCTGTGAGCATCCACATGATCCACCCCACCCTGAGCATCATCCTCAGTAATAAAGATTGCCATATTTTTCCAGTACTTTGTATGAGATAAAAATTCCACTATTTTACCAAGGGCCAAATCATTATCAGCCATATAACTCTCTCTGAACGGATAGCCTTTCTCAGGCCTCTCCCCTGCTCCATGATCATTCGGCAGGATTATAGTTATTAGTTTCGGAAGTTCTTCTTTGCCTGAAAGCCACCTTTCCTTAAATACCTTAATAAATCTCTTCACCCTGAATTGATCCGGAATTGACATATTAAAAGTGGGATATTCCTTTGATGTGTGATAAAAAAGAGGAGAAGGAGCAGGATAATTCACATAATACCTCATTCCCGTATCAGTATAGGTTTCTTTGTAAGATGCGGGTTCGAACATAATCCCAAATCCAAAATTAAAAAAATTAATTCCATTTCTTTCAAGATGATCCCACATTGAACCCTTTTCATTATAATCTTCAGGGTAAATAGCCCCTGCAGAACCCGTAAACCCAAAAATCCCCGGAGCTTTACTATCCTTTTTAAAGTTTCTGTTACCTCCGTAAGAGGCAGGGGCTGAAGTTTCAACCCATTCATTGGGATAAGTGTTGGAAAGCCATCTATGTCCATCAGCTGAAACATCAGAATCAACATAAAAATTGTCTGCAATCGAAAATCTTTCGGCAAGAGCATAATGATTAACCATAATGGAAGCATTCTTCACTTTCAGGCTCCCCTCTTTATTAGAAAAAGATACATTTAATCCATATCTTGCAAGTTCAGAATCCCCTTTAGCTCCTTTTAGCTGACCAAAAACTTCATCAAAAGTTCTGTTTTCCTTTGAAATAAACACTATGTATTTAATAGGACTTTTTCTTTCTCCAGGATAAAGAGGCACAGGATTATCTTTTCTCCATTTAAACTTCTTATCATTCACTTTATAAAATTTAAAATTATTATTTAAAACTTTTTTTGTCATATCTTTCAATTCTTTTTCTTGAGGAATTTTTATTAAAGAGATTGTTCCTTTCATCAGATAACCTATGTAAGAATACTTTTCATCCCCTTTAAAATTTTTCCCTCCATTGGGGCCACTCCCATATCCTTTTGCATTAGCAACAACCAAATACTTACCATCGGATGTAATTTTCAATTTAGAAGGAAACCATCCTACAGGGATGTGCCCTTTAACTTTCATCGTTGATAAATCAATAATACCCACAGCATTAATCCCTGACTCTGCAACAAATAGTGTTTTAAAATCAGGAGAAAGAGCAAGTCCGAAAGGGATTATTCCTCTTAGCTTTTTCAATCTTTTGTCAAGGCAGAGAGAAATTTCTCTTTTAACCTCAAAGTTTTTTGTATCAACAACTGATATTGAATCATTGTTCCCATTGCTGACAAAAACATACTTGCCTGTTGCAACTATTGAATTGGGGCTTGAGCCTCCCACTGCGGGGACACCTTCAACCTTTTCTCCAACAAGTACGCCGGTTTTTGCTTTGGCCACCACTTTTGCCTTAAAAGGCCTGCTAACATCTATCTTCCACACGGAAAAAGATTCGGGGACATTAGGATCCCCGAGGGAAGGAACTTCATACTTTTCCGTTTTATAACCTTTTATGGATTTTTCAGATAAAAAAGCTGAAGTGGGGAAATTCGGAGCAGTGTTTTTCAAATCTTCAAAATCCACACCTTTTATATAATCATATTCATACATTCCTACATTTGCCACATAAGCACTCTTTCCATCAGGAGAAAGAGCTATTCCAAAAGGATATCTTCCGACTTTAACATTTTTAACCAATTTCCCACTCTTCAAATCAATAATAATAACCCTAAATCCTATCTGGTCAACAGCATAGAGGTATTTACCACTTTTATCAATAATAAGATCTCCGATATAACCATCACTATAATCATTTTTTTCATCCTTAAAAGAACAATCTATGAATCCTTCCTTTTCTCCATTGTCAAGATTAAAAATGAAAATTTTATTCTCCTGTCCCCCGGCAACATAAACATACTTGTTGTCAGGAGAAACAGCAAGACCCATAAAAACAGAAGCAAGCACGCCTCTATCCGATTCAAAACCCGGTGGAATCTGCAAAATCTCAGGTTTATCCCCTTTAAGATTTTTTATTATTGAAATTGAAATAGGGGAAACACCTGAATTTGCAGTAATTGCAATATTACCGTCTTTAGTTAAAGCTAACCCGAAAGGATGGGGAGCAACTTCAAAGGTTTTACCGGTAGGAGTTATAATTCTCCCATTTGGAATAACAGCAAAATTATTCTTTCTATCTATACCTGTGTACTCTTTTTCTGCCGGAATAATAATTATAAACTTTACAGGGAGTAAAAGGTAAAAAATTAAAAATAGAACTATACCAAAACCTATTAATAAAATTATTGTCTTTCTCTTCATAATAAATTATATCTGAAAAAATGAGAAATGTAGAGAGTTTTAACAGGAGGAAATTAATTAAATACGAAGCATAAGTTCAGAAATGGCGGTAAAGGAAAGCTCTTTGTTTATATTTAAACTCAAGTCTCCTTCAATGGATTCAAGAGTATTAAATATCTCAAAATCTTTTTCATTAAAAAGTTTATTTTCCTCGGCCTTCTTATTATAAAGTTCCATTAAACTCCTTTTTATATTATCAATGATAATTCTCTGAAACTCATCCCTTTCATCTTTTCCTAACTTATAATAGTATTCCCTTAAAATCAAAATGCCCTTTTTATTTCCTTTTAAGACAATATTTCTCACAATTTCGTATATCTCCATCTCTTTTTTGATTTTTTCATTTTCACCCTCAGATGGAATTTTTCCTTTCTCATAAAAATATGAGAGAAGATTTTCCGAAAAATCTTTGTAAAATCCAAAAAACTCATCCCTGCTAACTCTTTTAAGATAAATTTTCTGAACCCTTGAAATAATCGTATCAAGTATGGTATCAATCCTTGAGGTCGTCAAAATATAATTTACATAATAATACGGTTCTTCCAGAATTTTAAGGAAAGCATTTTGGGATTCAACTTTCATTCTATCAGCATCCTTTATCAATATCACCTTTTTTCCTGATATCATAGGTCTGCTTCTTATAAAGGAAGCTATTTCTCTTACAGTATCTATTTTTATCATATTATTTTGAGGTTCAATGTAAAAAAAATCCGGATGAGATGGGACTTTTTCACCAGATTCATCCTCAATCCCTTCCATTAGCTTGCAATTTCTACACTCGCCGCATGCTTCTCCCTCCCCTTTTTCACAATGAAGAGCCTTTGCTATCTCAAAACCCATTTCATCTTTAAAAGAGAGAGAATCACCTGAAAGCAAAAGAGACTGAGATAATCTATCCTCTTTTATTAGTTTCTTCAAAAGATTCTTAATTTCAGTGTTTCCGGGAAACACAGAAAATGCCATTATAATTTCACACAGAACCCTAAAGCAAAGCTCATGCTTTTAATAGTTGCAGGCTCTGAAAAAATCATTGTATAAGCAGCTTTTAACCGCATATAAACAATAGTGAAAACATTAATATCCACTCCACCTCCCACATTAAACAGTGGATCAACTGTTTTTTCCGGAGACAAAAAGACTATTTCATATCCATAATTTGAAGTGTAAACCTTATCTTCCGAAAAAAGTTTGTCAAATCCTCCGCCAATGTAAAAAAAGGATTTTATAATCCCGCTATCCAAAGAGTAAAACAAATTCAAAGAAACTCCGAAATGGGGAGAAGTATCAATATTAACAGTATCCCCATCAGAAGGATCAGAAAGTTCAACCGATGATGATAAATAATAATTCCCTGAAAGCATAAAACCAAAATTCCCAAACAATCTGTAATCTGCAGAAAAAGACAACATCCCGCCTTTGTGCGATGGCGTTACGGGAAAATCATTTTCCCCTGCAATATAATCATCAATACTTCCGTAGGAGCTCATAAAATTAAAACCACCTCCCAAAAAAACTGATAACTTCTGTGCTTTTAAACTAAAAGATACGAATAAAATTATAAGAGAAAAAACAAAAATCTTTATACTTTTGCTCATCTTTACCTCTCAACTTTCTATCTTATACTTTGAAATTTTGCTTTGCAATGTTTTATAATTTATCCCCAAATACTCTGCTGCTTTCTTTTTATCACCGAACTTTTTTATTGCATCAACTATTTTAAACCTTTCTACTCTTTCAAGAACATCAGACAAGGTACCTGAAAAATCAAGCTCTGGTTCCTCTCTGTAAAGAAAGATATCCTTTTTATCGATAAGTTTACCATCGGAAACTATGATAGCTCTTTCGATAGTATTTTGAAGTTCCCTAATATTGCCTCTCCACTCATACTCCTTCAAAATCCTTAGAGCCTCGGGAGAAATGCCTTTTACTCTTTTATTTATTTTATCACCTATCTTCTTAATAAAATATTCAACAAGTAAAGGAATATCCTCCCTCCTCTCCCTTAAAGAAGGAATTTCTACCGGAAAAACTGAAATTCTAAAAAAGAGGTCTTCTCTAAAATTTCCTTTTCTCACTTCCTCCCTCAAATCCTTGTTAGTAGCAAAAACAAATCGTACATCCACAGAGATTTTCTCAGTCCCTCCCACTCTTTCAAAAGATTTTTCCTCAAGCACCTTTAAAAGCTTTGGTTGAAGTTCTATCGGAAGATCCCCTATTTCATCTAAAAATACAGTTCCTTGATGGGCAATTTCAAGTTTCCCTCTTTTTGTTTTATAAGCTCCTGTAAATGCTCCCTTTTCATACCCGAAAAGCTCTGTTTCAAGGAGTTTTTCAGGAATGGAAGCGCAATTTATACTTAAAAATGGGAAATCCCTTCTTTTGCTTAAGAAATGAAGCTTTTTAGCAAAAAGCTCTTTACCAGTACCACTTTCTCCCAAAAGAAGCACAGATGAATCTGTAAGCGCAACACTTTCCAATTTTTCAAGAGCTTTTTTCAAAAGCTCACTTTGTCCGATTATCTCAATGCTTTCAAACTTCTCAGCATAAGCTTCTTTTGAAATTTTTAAATTGTAAGCTTCAACAGCTTTTTTTAATTTTAAAATTAAATGCTCGGGCTCAAAGGGTTTCGGGATAAAATCATAGGCACCTTTTTTTATTGCTTCAACAGCTCTCTCTATTGAGCTAAATGCTGTGATAATAATTACAGGAAGCTCAGGATATCTTTTTTTAACCTCTTCCAAAATTTTAAAACCATCAATGTCAGGTAGAAAAAGATCAGTAACTATCGCAGAAAACCTCTCTCTTCTTATTTTTTCAACAGCATCCTTTCCCTTCAAAACACCTACATTCTCAATCCCCTCGGAATCAAGAATATCCTTTAAAAGCTCCAGATAATTCTCTTTATCCTCAACTATAAGAACTTTCATCTCACCGAGATTTCTATTTTATCAGGATATTTCATGTCAACAATTTTTCCATTTTTATCTCTTAAATCTACAGAATCAATATTAATAAAAGTAGCCTCTGCTTTTTTCGGTTTAAAAACAATAGATCCAAAACTTAAGATACCGCTCTTTCCTCCATCAAAAGTTATACCAATATCAATTTTCCCCGAGGAATTATCAAAATTTGAGAATGTTTTTTGATTCGATTTTGAGATACTGACAACCTCTAAAACACCAGGGTCAAAGGATAAAGACAGATTACCTCTGAAGATTTTTTCTTTTAATTTTCCTGAAACAATAAGAGTGTATGCATTGTTAACCCTCATATAGAGTTTTTTAGGTAAAAATAGTCTGTTTTCTCCCTGCTGGTTCATGTAAGGTCTTCTACCAATTAGCCTATCGGTAATAACTCTTGGTTCTGTTTTTATTTTTTCATTTTTTCTAAGCCTTATAGGAGATTCATCCTTTTTTGAAATATCAAGCTTTTTTATTATATAAGGTGTTATAGTAAATATCAAATCAGTCTGAGAATGAGTATTTGTGGTATTCCCAAATAATTTTCCTATTAAAGGAATTTTATTTAATCCCAAAATCCCGGTTAAAGTCTTTTTCTCCTCTTCCTGTAAAAGTCCTGCTAAAATATTGGTCTCACCCTCCTTTAATCTAAGGTTAACTTCTATCTCTCTGTTTCTTATAGAAGGAATATCTCCGTACCCGGATGTACCTATAGCTGAAACTTGAATCTTTGTCTTTAAAGATATTTCTCCACCTCTGTGAATATAGGGTGTAACTTCAAAATTTAATCCCACATCCTTAAACTCATAACTTGTAACAGGCACAGAAGAAACTCCACCCGCTGCCATTGCCTGAAATTGAGTGTTTGGCAAAGGAAATTTTTCCCCAATCTTAAAGGTAAGCTTCTCACCTTCCATTCCCACAACTGTAGGAGTGGCAAGAGTTCTCGTATAACCACTTGTTTCAAGTAAAGAAACAAAAGAAGAAGGTACGGTAAAGTAAACATTTGTTTTTGATAAATTTGAAAGTTCATCAAGATTAAGGGTTTCCGCTTTCCCCTCTGAGTTTAGAGAAATTCCGACACCAGCGGAAAGAAAGGTTGAGCCTAAGTTTTTAACAAAATTGTTGCTAACTTCCATAATATTTATTTCAATCATAACCTGCTCTTTGGGTTTATCAAGCTTTTTAGTAAGATCGGATAGAAAATCAAGGTCTTTGGCTGCTCCCCTTGCCACAATTGCACTTATATCTTCAAGATATGAAAGGTTCACACTCCCTCTTACTATTCTTGACAAAACTTGCATAAGATTTTTCCCATTTGCTTCAAAAAGATAAAAAACCCTAACTTCTTCTCTTTTGTAGTGATTCCTTGCCATAAGTGTATCAGGAGCCACCAATACGGTATTCTTATCCAATTTAACATAAAATGTTTTGGTGGCAGTGCAAATTATATCAAGGGCATCTTCCCATCTTTTATTCTTAAGTTCTACTGAATACTCTTTATCCTTAAAACTCGAATCAAAAACAATATTGAATTTTCCTACCTTTGAAATTGCTTTTAAAATTTCGGAAAGAGGTGCATTTTTGAACTTAATATTAACAAGCCCCTCTTTCCTGCTTTCTACTTCTCTTTTTGCATTTATTTTTTTCTGATGAACTTTTTTTGATAATCTATTCTCAAGAGTTAAAAGCATATTCTTATATCTAAAATTCTCCGGTTCTAAAACAGAGAGTTTCTTCAAAAATTCCACTGCTTTTCCTCTCTGCCCATTGTCAAGGTAAAATTTTACTGCTTTTGAATAACTTAAAACAAGAGCTGTCTTGGCTTTCAAATAAGCGATTCTATATCTTTTATTCAGAGGCTCCTTTTCAACAGCAGCTTTGTAAAGTTCGTATGCTTTTTCAAAATTCCCGGAAAGATAGTACGCTTCAGCGCTTTTATATTCCTGAAGATAGGTAGCACATCCTGATAAAAAGATAATTAAAATTATTATAAAAAAAGCTTTATACTTATTCATCACTCACCTCTAAAACTATTCTCTTTTTTTTCAATAAAATCTTAACTTTATCTTTTAAAATACTCTCAACTTTCAAAGAAAAGAAATCATCCTTTTCCCCCTCCCTTAAAAAAAGGTACTCACCATTAATTTCAATCAAAGCTGCCTTATATATGCCTTTTTTCCCTAAAATAACTCCTAACAGTTTAATATCGCTTGATTCTTTACTGTTTTTTTCTTCCAATTTATTCTCTACTTTAGGGGCATTTTTCAAAGGAGAGAGATTCATTGGAATAAAATTTTTAGATGCCGAGACTTTTTTCACTTTCTCCTCTTTATTTTCAAGTTTTTTAATTTTGTCAGAAAATAGTTTTTCCAATTTACTCATATTAATAAAAGAATTCTCCTCTCTGGCGAATAACATAAAAGAACAAAAAAGAATAAAAACAAAAAGCTTAGTTCCCTTCATAAACCAAACCTCTTATTCTAATAGTTGCAGATGAAGATGGAAATCCTCCTACTTTGAAAAATTCAACTCCCATCAAAAGCTTTTTCTCTCTAATAGTTTTAAATAAATCCAATAACTTGTCATTAGCCTCTGTCGTAAACTCAAAAGAAAGCACACCAAATTCACTATTCTTTATCTTTTTATAACTAATTCTTTCCGATTTTGGGATTATACCTCTTGAATTCAAAAGCTTTTCTATCTCAAACCTTAAAATAATCCTATCATTCAGAGTATAATTTCCCTTAATTTTTTCTATATCTTCTACCGTGTTTTTCCACTTTTTTATTTTTTTTTCTCTTTCTGAATTTTTATTGGAAACTTTTTTTAATTCTATTTTCAAATCAGCAATTCTGTTTTCAAGAGAGTTTAGCTCTTTTTTTAAAGGAAGGATAAAATTAATAAAAAAAATCAAAGCTAAAAATAGAAGAAAGAAGAGTAAAAGGTAGAAATTTTTATTTTTCTCCATTTTTCTCCCTTAAAACAAAAGATTGGACATAATACAAGCCCTGTTTGCTATCAGAAGTAATCGAGTAAGCAAATTTTTTTTCAAGGTATCTTTTAAAATTGAGAATTGAGCTATATATTTGAGATTTCACATTCAAAAGGATTCTAAAATCAGGATTAAAACTAAAATCTGTAATAATTACGCCGGTATTATAATTTTTTAAATAATTCACATATCCATCCAAAGGATATACCTTTAAATCAATCGTATTATTTATCTCATTAACCAATTTTTTATATTTCTTTTCATACTCTTTCAACTTTTTACCTTTTGACTTAAAACTCTCTTTTTGGGTTAACACTTGATCTTCAAGAGAATTCTTTTTTTGTAAAAGGCTTCTCTTCTCCTCTATAAGAGAGAGATAGAAGAAGGCCAAAATAAAAAAAAGTATAATTAAGCCCAAGGTTAAAGCCTTTTTATATAATTTTTCCCTTTCCCTTTTTCTTCCGAATCGCAAAAAATCAATATCAACCCTTTTTAATTTTTCCATTTTATCTTAATATTCCTTCCAAGAATTTCTTTTCTATAAGCATAAAATTTTCAAGAGGTAATGGGATATTGCTGTATGTAGAGAAAAGCTCAAAACCAAATCTTTCCTTAACATATTTTATGGTTGTTATTGCCTCTGATTCAATCTCATCTTCCGTAAGATTCATTTTCTTTCTCAAAAATACAGGTTCTCTCTCTCCAATTGCCAGAAACACAAACAAATTTTTATAATTTATTAATAAAAGTGAATTTCTTTCAATATTTTTTCGTAAAAAATTATAAACCGAAAAAGAAAATGTTTTAATAGCTTTTATCTTTCCCTTAAAGTTAGATTCAATTTCCTTATAACCGTCAAATGTAAAAGAGAAAATAGTTTCACCAAGCCTTTTATATGTTATAAGTGGGGCACTCTCCCCTCTTGATGTAGCCTTCCACTCAATAAATTTAAGGATTTCATCTTCTGAAAAACCTGCTATTGTTTTTTTATCAAGGGTTTCAAATGAATACAGATTTTCCGTAAGTATAATTTCCACATTTCCGCTATTATAAGAAAATTTCTCTTTACTCACTTCTCTTATTGAATTTTTCTCAAAAAAAACAAATTCAGAACCATCGTATAAAATTTTTTTACTTTTAAAAAGCACTTCCGTTTTCCTCCGCAAATGTAACCTTATTAAGCTCTCTGAAAGTAGTAATTCCATTATAAACCTTTTCCATACCTTTCATTCTCATCGGGACAAGACCTTCTTTTAATGCCTCTTTTTTAATTTCTGACGGAGGTTTTCTCTCAAGAATCATATCCCTTATAGTATCAGAAAACTCAAGAATCTCACCTATGGCTGACCTCCCTCTGAATCCTGTGTAATTGCACTCTTTACATCCGGATGGCTCATAAAATTTTCCATCCCTGTACTTTTTCGGAACTTTTATTTTATCCAAAAACTCATCTCCATAACTAACTTCCACTTTACATCTTTTACATAGAGTTCTTACAAGCCTCTGGGAAATAATACAGTTAACTGATGAGACAAAACTGTATGAGTCAACTTTCATGTGCAAAAATCTCCCTATTACATCAAAAGCATTATTTGCATGAACTGTTGTAAAAACCAAGTGTCCGGTTAGTGCTGCCTGAATAGCTATCTCTGCTGTTTCAGGGTCTCTTATTTCTCCTACCATTATTTTATCAGGATCATGTCTTAAAATTGACCTTAATCCCCTTGAAAATGTAAGTCCTGTCTTTTCATTAACATTGATTTGAGTTATCCCATCAATCTGATATTCGACAGGATCCTCAATCGTAACAATTTTCTCTTCACCGGACTTTATTTCATTTAAAATGGCATAAAGGGTTGTCGTCTTTCCGGAACCTGTTGGTCCTGTAATAAGAACCATTCCGTAAGGATAATATATATATTTCCTTATTTTTTTTATCAGAATTTCATCAAAACCAAGAACATCAAGCTTTAACTCTGAGACAGATCGGGTAATCATCTCTCTATCCAAGATTCTTATAACAGCATCCTCCCCGTAAATTGAGGGCATAATTGACACTCTGAAATCTATTTCCTTTCCCTTTATGTTAAGTCTAAACCTCCCGTCCTGAGGTATTCTCTTTTCAGAAATATCAAGGTCAGACATTATTTTAATCCTTGATATTATATTTTCTGAGAACCTCCTATCAAGAGGAGTTATTGCATCAACCAAAACTCCGTCAATCCTATATTTTACTACAACACG
>CAZWJH010000021.1:0-30602 GCA_964634755.1 uncultured Clostridia bacterium | reverse complement strand
GGAAGAAGTAAATCTTTCTGACTTGATAAAATTACACTTCACTAAACTAATAATAAATTATTATATACTAAAATATTAGAAAAGTCAAAAAAAGAGGTGAATATTATAAAATTTCTTTGATTAAAGTTCTTTCCAGCTGATATCTGCTCTTAAAATTTCCGAATCTTTTGTTTTATTCCTTATTAAAAGTTGGGAGATATTTGTATCCTCTTTACTTAAAATATCTACCTTTTCTCCATATTTTGCTTCAGAAAAAAAGAAAAGAGTTAAGGCATTAATCCTTTGAGATTCGAATTTTTTAATCGGGAATGAATTTAATATGAATTCTATGTATTTTGTATTGTTTACATGATTATTCATATCAATGTCTGTGTATTCAATCGTAAAGCTCTTTAAAAATTTTGGCTCCGAAAGTTTCTCAAGTTTTTTCGGGTCTTCATCAAGTGCCTTAATCTTTGGTAAAAAAACAACTGTGTCCGGTAAGCTTTTCGGACGGGTTGGTCTTTTTGTCTCAGCATTTAATAAAAGCCAACCTGTTGAGGCTTTTATTAAAGGAGAACTATTATTTTCTTTTAAAAAAAAGAAGTCTCTCATAGTAAAAAGCTTATTTTGCTCTTTTAACCAGGTTTTTATTATTATATTTTCTTCAAAATGAGGATGTTTTAAGATCTCTATCTTTGCCCATGTTAGGACCCAGATTTATCTGTCTTTTAAAAATTTATTAAAACCGACTCCAATGGCATCAGAATGTTTTAATGCCTCATTTTGCATAATGCTGAAAATTGAGTCAACCCTTATGTTTCCTTTAAAATCTACCAGACTGATAGGAATATTTATTGTTCTTTCCCAAATCTCGATTTTTTTCATAAGGTGTATCTTAACACAACTTTAAGGCAAAAAAAAAGAGGAAGGAATTTTCCCTCCTCTTTTTTTATTTTCAGCTTCTTAGAATTTAAACCTTATACCCAATCTAAAAATTCGTGGATTCATTATTTGAAGTGGAGCACCGTAATTCTTTGCTGTTACCTGATACTCTTCTGCCAGGATTGTGTTCGCATTGAAAATGTTAAATCCATCGAGAGTAAGATAAAGTTTTGCATTTTTTACTCTGAACATTCTTTCGATTCTGAGGTTTAACATGTAAAATGTTGGCAATCTGTATGTGCCGTATTCTGCGATCATGACAGATGGGTTATCATCGATCCCGTTTCTTGTAACGCTCATATCAACATAGTGTTTGGGAAGTATATACCCATCTCTTACAATAAATGTTCCTCCGAAATTAATATTGTAAGGGAATTGATACACAAATCCAATCTTTGTCATCCACCTTGGATTCATAGAAGCATTGGAAGCTCCACTACTTGAGGAAATATATCCTGCATACTTACCATCATAAAGATCAACAGGCTTATGTCCTGTAGGATCATTATAAGATGCTGTTGTAGGATAAAACCTTCTCCAATCCTGATAAGTAAATGAGCCATCAAGCATTAATTTGCTTGATGCGGTTGGTCTTTTCTTGAATCTTATTTCAAAAGCAAGGTATCTTGTGTAATAATCCGGACGATTTGTCATCCATGTTTGAGTGGATCGTTCAAGCCCGTCTCTTAATTCCCACCATGCGTAACCACCATACTGCTCAGGAATATATCCGCCAATTACCCAATCATCTGGCTGTGGAAGCCTTAGAGTCCCGTTATCATTTATATAATAAAGTGTCCAGTAAGAGTTATAGTGCTTCCTGTAAATAATATTTGCACCTGCTGAAAAATTCTCAAAAATTTCTTTTTCAAGGCCTGTTGTTATTTCAAGCAATCTAGGGGAAGAAAGATCTTTATCATATAGCTTGTCTGGTGAAAGAATTTTGAAGTAATCCTTTAATTTTATTTTCCCTATTTCATCAGGTTGAACAGCTCCATCTCCATTTGCATCATTCCAATAAGTATAACCATATCCATAAGTTGATGCAAGATTGTAAAGAAAGTCAGAGCTCATATGTTCGCTATAAAGACCTATATTAAACTTGAAAAGCATTTTTCCATTGCCTGATATATCATAAATTAATCCGAATCTCGGCTGAAAAGTATTCCAAGCAAAATTAAGATCTGTTTTGGGAACTGTTACTGCAGGAAGATTGTATTCTCCAGCCCAGTCCACATGGGTTCCGTCAACTTTAAGTTCATTTACCCATCCGCTCTGTCTGTCAAGTCTCATTCCAGCAATAATAGTAAGTTTTTTGAAACTTATAGTATCTTGAAAGAATGTTCCCAATCTGTAAAGCACATAGTCATAATCCGAGTTTCTGTAAAAGTATGCTCTATAGGGGATATGTGCTTCATAATCTTTGTAATAGAGTCTTTGAGAGTAGTAAATCCTTGTTCTTCTTCCCGGTGAATATTTGTATTCAACTCCAAATTTAAACTCATGATCAGCACCAAATATGTTTTCTTTATAATAATTTCCCTGAAATTGAGCAAAATATTGAGGTCTCTGGTAATCTGACATTCTATATGTTCCGAGGTACCTATCTAAAGCTCTATCATAAATAGCTATTCCTCCGATTGGACCGATAGGTTCAAGTTTAAAACCTCCTCCAAAGTAGCTTGCTTTAGTTGAAAGAAAAAGAGTATCAGAAGCTGTTATTTCATCCTGAAGTTTAAAAAATGGATGCGGTCCTGTTTGATTATACCTTGATTCCCAGGCGTCCAAAGGACTATGACTCTGTCTTCCATTAACTGTTTTGTTTGACCAATTGAAAAATGTTTCAATTCTATGCTTTCCAAGGGAAAGATTAATTTTTGTTTCAAAATTTCTTAGAACTTGTTTTTGTAAGTCTCCTGTTATCAAGTATTTCCTTATATCCTGATAAGCTCCGCCGATCCAAAACCAAATTTTGTCTTTTTTAATAGGTCCTCCAATGTTTAAGCCATAATCGCCGATATAATTAATTTTATTCCCCTGTTCAAGTCCGGCTTCTTCAAGTTCAGATGTCATATTTTCACTTTGAAATTTCTCTGATGTTATGTATGTTCTGCCACCTCCAAAAAACTTGTTACTGCCCCTTTTTGTAACAAAGTTGATCTGAACGCCAGCTGAAAAGGCGGAAATATCATTTGCTGCTGTTTGGATCTGAATCTCTTCAAAACTATCAAAATCATAATATTGAGGAGCTGCTCCGACTGAAATCTGATCTGTTACATTAACTCCATCCATGTTCCAATTTGCTCCCATTCTTCCGACACCCCTTGAAACAAAGTTTGACTGCTGTCCTGTTTCAGAGCCACCAACATTTTCTCTGTCCATAACAACTCCCGGAGTAAGTTCCATAATAACAAAAGGGTCCCTTGCTGTGGGAAGTGCCTGGAGCTCTTCACTTGTTAAGTTTGTAGCAGTTGTTGTTTTTCTCGTATCAATAACGGGAGGAGTGGCTTTTACTACTATCTCCTCTTTTAGTGTTTTAGGAACCATCTTTATTTTTAAGGTGACATTCGAACCAACACTGACTGTGATATTTTTCCTCTTCACAGTGGAAAAAGCTGCTAACTCAGCTATTATACTGTATTTACCAGGGGGTAAGGATAGAAATCTAAACACTCCCTTTGCTGTTGTAATTGTTGCAATCTTTCCTACCTGATCTGATAAGAGAGTAACTGTTACTCCTGGAACAGGAAGGTTGTTTTCATCAACTACCGTGCCATAGATATTACCTGTTTGAACCTGAGCAAAAGAGATACTCGCTATAACAAAAAATAAAGCGAGTGTAATTGTTAAATGCTTACGCAAGATACACCTCCTTATAAAATTTGGTAAAATAGGGGTGCAAAAATTATTCCATTTTTAAAATATTATTATTCTTAAACCATAAGTTTATTTATAACTAATTTATCCAAAAATTTGGATTTTTTAAAAAATATTAAATTGAAATTTTCCAAATTATTTTGTTTTTCCTATTGTATAAAAATAGATTATTACTGTTCTCTACGAAAATAAAATCTCTTCCAAGGTTTCTTTTTACTAAATAAGAAAAATTATCTTTATCTATTATTCTCAATCCCTTTTCAGAAAGAACTAAAATTTCATCATTTTTATTTAAAATTATATCATAGGGATTTTTTATTTTAACCTCCTCTGTTCAGCCATTATCTCTTCCTCTTCCATTTACTCCTGCCAGTGTAAAAACTACACCTGAAGTGGTTAAACTTCTTATGGAATAATTATCTGCATCTATGAAAAAAAGCTCGTCTCTGTAGTTTCTGGAAGCTTTTAATGGGTTGCTTACCAAAGAAATGACTCCTGTGCCGTCTCTGAATCCTGCCTTATTGTTTTGACCTGCCTTTTTCTGGATTCTTTTTTTTCTTAAGTCTATGTTTATTATTATATGCTTTGAAGGAACACCGGCATAAAGATTATTTCTTACCCTTACTAAAAAGGATAATTCTGCTTCTTTCAAGTACTTTTTAAATCCTTTAAAATTTGAAAGATTGTATGTTTTTTCAAATTTAAAGGTTTTTTTATTAAGTGTATAAATTTTTGCTTCGCTGTAGAGATAAATTTTATTGTTTAAACCTCTAGCTAAAAGTACTCTTTTATTTTTTAATCTTAAAGATATTTTTTTCTCTTTCTTCTTTTTTGTTTTAAGATCCAAAAGAACAATTTTTCCTCTTTCTGTTGAAAAGATAATCCTGTTCTCTTTAAGAGGAAGAAAGTTTGATTTTATTTTTTCCTTTATTTTAATGTATGGAGTAAGTTTTATTCTTTTACTCATGTTGAGATAATAAAACTCTTTGCTGATTTTTTTATAATTTTTATAAACTTTGTTAACGATGTAGTTTTGAAAGAGAGAAATTGATCTTCTTCCCGGAAAAGATTTTCTCCAGCTTTCAAGAGCTGATTCTGTCTCTTTAAGTATGGAATTTTCTAAGGAAAATATTTTCTGTAATAAATTTGGAGAGTTTTCTCCTGCAAGATAGGAAACATCAAGAGTATAAGCTTTGTCATGCGGGTAAAGATATGAATAAATCTTCATCTGTTCAAAATTGAGAGGGGAATGCTTGTAGTTTTCTACTAATTTCGGAACACTTCCTGCTTTTACCCATAAGGGGATGACGCTACCTGTTAAAGGGTTTCCTAGTATTATATAAAAGGTGGATAGATACTCGGGTTCATCCGATCTCACTCCTCTGAAAATCATACTTGAAACAGAATAAGGCCTGCAAATAGAATCTTTTGTATAATAAAATCTCTTGTCTCCTCTCTTAAAACCTTTTTTATAATCAAATATGGATCCATCTTTATCTTTTATATCTCTGAAAACTTTTTTTAAAAGAAAATTAACATCCAATTTCCCTTTAAGCTTTTTTTCAAAAATTTCCTTTTCTCTTTTAAATCTTTTAATACCGACATTTCCACCTCCCGAAAATGAAAAATTGGTTCTGAGTAAATATCCTTTTGGGGATTTATTAGCATCGAATTTTTTATAATTATTTGATGATGTTTCGAAAATTGCTGCTCCTCCCTTTGAATCTATGACTCCGAAATTTGCCGCAAGATCATAATTACCCAAAACTCTTTTTAGTAGATTTTCAAACTCTTCTATAGTTGCGCATTCTTCAAGTGCTCTTTTCATCAGTCTGCCATTATCAGATCCTCCGGTTTTCCCAAGATCATAGGCAACTGAGTTCATTATTGCAAATCCTCTTTCATTCATTCCCCCATACATTGATGAAGGGATACCTCTGCTGAATAGTCCAAGGTAGCTATAGCCATTGCTTATGAAATATCTTACATAGTTTTCAAAACCTGAAGAATCTCTGTTTTTCCAGAGAAGGGGCCTTCCGTCAACAGTCGCCTTTCCTGAAGCAACTCCAACAGTGCATGGGAGAAGAAAAGTAGTTGTGATTATTAGTATTAATAAGGTTAAAAGTATTGTTTTTTTCATTTTTTTTCTCCTTATCTTTTTTAGTTTTATATACTATTATAAATATTTTTATTCTACAAGTTAGATTTGACTTAATATTATTTTTTATTTAAAATCTAATTAGGAGGCTGAAAATGGGTGAACAGAGAAGTAGAGCATTTTACTTAAATTTAAGGGAAAAAATAATGGAATGGGCTGAGAGAAAGGGTGTTAGGGAGAAAAAGGTTTTTAAGTATATTGTTGCTGCACCTGATTTTTTCTATCTACTTTGGAAACTTTCAACGGATAAAGAACTTCCTGCGGAAGATAGGCTTTTGGTAGGAATTGCTCTTTTCTACTTTATATCACCTTTTGACCTTTTCCCCGAAGGAGTTATGGGTCCGATAGGTTATTTAGATGATATTGCGATAGCTGCTTATGTTATAAAAAAGATAATAAATAGAGCAGGTGAGGAAAAAGTTAAGAAATACTGGCTTGGTGATGACGACCTTTTGCTATCAATAGAGAGAATCCTCAATACAGTAGATCAGTATCTGGGTTCCGGTTTATGGAAACGATTGGTTAATTTTGTTGAAAGAAGAGAGAAAAAATATTATAGTGGGAAAGGTAGAACACGGGAGAAGAAAAATGAAAATATGGCTGTGAAAGTAAGAAAAACAACAGGTAAAAAAACAAAAACACAGGGGACCAAAAGTACACCCCAGAAAACAGCAAAAAAGAAAGTTAATAAAGCAGCAAAAAGAGGAAGGCCGAGAAAGCCTTCCGGAAAAAATAAGGAGGAAAAATGATTAAAAAATTTGGTTTGTTTTTTATCGTATTTTTTATTGTAATTGCTTTTGCGGTTTCAGGATACTATATTGAACAAAAAAGTGAGACAACATCGCCGCAGGGTTCAAAGACTACAATAACCAAAATATGGTTTAACCCTTCTATGTTAAGAACTGATTCTGGAGACAATATTACGGTAATTAACTATCAGGATAATACAGTTTTGATTGTTAACAAACAGAATAAAACATATTCCACACTTGATATGGCAAAATTCAAACAGATGACAGGTATGATAATAAATATGTTGAAACAATTTTCAAAAGATAAGAACTCAGGTATAACAGTAACAGTTACTGGAGAGAGAAAAGTTATAGATGGTTATAAGTGCTATAAGGTTCTTACCGATATTTATGGGATGAAAAGTGAGAGCTGGATTTCTAAGGATATAAGTATTCCAAAAGACCTTTATGTGAAAAGCTATGAGATGATGCTTCCCGACGAAGATTTAAAAAAACTGCTTAATAACCCTGAATTTAAAAAAATTGAGGGCTTCCCTGTAGAAAGCACACAGACTGCAAGCTTTATGGGACAATCCTCTGTTACAAAAACAAAGCTTATAAGATTTAAAAAAATGGCTATTCCTCTATCGGTTTTTAAAATCGATTTGACCGGTTATCAAAAAAAGAGCCTTAATATGATGGGAGGAAAATGATAAGAATACCTGTTGTAGCCGGTAAGTTTTATCCGGATGCTCCGGATACATTGATTCAGACAATTAAAGTGAAAGTTGTAGAAGTGGAGGGAAAAGTAAGAGCTAAGGGAGTTGTAAGCCCCCATGCCGGTTATTTTTACTCAGGAAAAGTTGCGAGTGAGGTTTTCAGTAATATTGAAATTCCTGAGGATATAATCATTATAGGCCCAAATCATCAGGGGATAGGTCAATTTTACGCTCTTTCGGGAGCTGATCATTGGGGTACTCCTCTCGGTATAGTGGAAGTAAATAAAGAATTAACGGAAAAAATTATTAAATACACCCCTTATGTATATATTGATGAGACTGCTCATATGTATGAGCATTCAATAGAAGTGCAAATCCCATTTTTGCAGTTTTTTAGAGAAGATATTAAAATTGTTCCTTTTTCTATAATGGGTTATGATTTAAATGAGATTCTCCTTATAGGAAGAGGACTGAAAAAGGCAATAGAGGAATATGGAAAAGATGTTTTAATTGTGGCGAGCAGTGATTTCAGTCACTATGTTCCTCAATGGGAAGCAGAGGAAAAGGATAGATTTGCGATAGAAAGAATTTTAGCAGTTGACCCTGAAGGTTTGTGGAAAAAGGTAAAAGAAAAGAGAGTCTCAATGTGTGGTGTTGCTCCTGTAACCATAATGTTGGAAGCTCTAAAAGGAGATAATTTAAAAACAAAATTGATCAAATATACAACCTCTGCCGAAGCTTCTGGTGATACCTCAAATGTGGTTGGCTACGCAGGCATAATTTTATATTGATGAAAAGAGTTCCTATTCTTTAAAAAATGCTCTGTAAGGGAGCTCCTGTCCGCGAGAAATCCCTATTCTTCCTGTAAATTTTAGCTTTCGGAAGGGGATTTTTTCCCCGTAAAAAAGTTTTAAAGGGGAACTTGGTAAATAAATTTTATATCCATTTAATTTATCCGTAATTCCCAGAGCAATAGAGAGTTTGCCAGGGCCATCCGTTAAGCCTTTTATAGTGTCTCGTCCTCTTCTTTTTTTCATGGTTTCTACTCCTATCTCAGGTAAGATAGCTCTTATCAAAATAGCTCCTGCTTTCTCTTTTGGCTCTGCTATGATGTTTAGTAAAAAGTACATACCATAGTTTAAATAAACAAATATTGTCCCCTCTTCATCATACAGGGGTGTGCTCCTTTTTGTCCGCTTTCCTCCGTAAGCAAAGCTCCCGGGATCCTTCTCTCCTAAATATGCCTCAGCTTCCACTATCATCCCACCTGTTTTAACTCCCCCTATTTCAGAAACTAATTTCATTCCTATAATTTCGTTCAAAATATCAAGTGTGTCCCTTTTAAAGAAATCCTTTTCAACCTGTTTCATAGACACTCCTGTAAAGTTTGAATAATTGATAAATAGATAATTGCTCTGCTCTTTTCTCTATTAAATCATTTGCTTTTAGAATTTTGAACTCTTCGTCTGTTAAATTATTTTTTAGTTTTTTCCTTCTTTGATTAAAAAGTCTGTCCAAAAATGATTTGAAATGTTCCGGATTGTTTAATTCCAAAAGAGGTTTTTCTCTTTTTTTTATTACCAGGGCTGAAGAATCAACAAGTGGAGGAGGATTAAAGTTTCCCGGCGATAGATGAAATGCTATTTTTATGTCAAAAAATATTTGAAGCAGTATGGAAAGTGGTGAATACTTTTTTGAATTTTCTTTTGAAACTATCCTTTCAGCAAGCTCTTTTTGTATAACAATTACTCCCTCTCTGAATGTTTCTCTGTACTTGAAAATTTTTAAAAGTGTTGGGGATGATATTTTGTAAGGAAGGTTGCTTACCAATTTAAAATCTTTATTTAATAAGGAGTCAAGATCTATCTTAAGAAGGTCTCCTTCTATTATTTTAAGGTTCTGAAACTTTTTTTTAAGCTCCTCTGAAAGTTTTTTATCAATTTCAATCGTAACAAGATTTTTTGTCTTTTTAAGTATAAACTCTGTTAAAATACCCTTTCCCGGTCCAATTTCTATAACAAAATCCCCCTTTCTTATTTCAATAAGATTAACTATCTTTTCAGCAAGACCTTTATTCCAGAAAAAGTGTTGCCCCCAATGTCTTCCCATTAAAATTCTTTTATTATAATAGTTTCCTTTCTATTGGGTCCTGTTGAGATTATTGAGACAGGTACATTCAGATAATTTTCTATATATTTGATGTATTTTTTTGCTTTTTCAGGAAGTTTGTTATATTCTGTGATTCCTGATGTTATGCCTTTCCATCCTTCTATTTCATCATAGATAGGTTCGACTTCTTCTAATATCCAGCTTTCTGTAGGAAAATTTTCCAGTATTTTACCTTTATATTTATAGCCCGTGCAAACTTTTATTTTTTCAAATGAATCCAGGATATCTATTTTTGTCAAAACAATAGAGTTTACCCCATTTAGTTTCACTGAATATTTGAGTGCAAAAAGGTCAAGCCATCCGCATCTTCGTGGTCTTCCTGTTGTTGCCCCATATTCTTTTCCTCTTTCTCTCAGAGTCTTTTCATCTTTACCTGTTGCCTCTGTTGGAAAAGGACCTTTCCCCACTCTTGTGGTATAAGCTTTAACTATGCCTATCACATTAATATCTACATCAGGGCCAATACCACTACCTGTGAATATTCCTCCGGCTGTCGGATGTGATGATGATACGTAGGGATAAGTGCCATAGTCTATGTCAAGTAAAACTCCCTGTGCACCTTCAAATAAAATTGTTTCTCCCTTCTCTTTTGCCTTTTGAATGATTAGAAAGGTATCGCTTATGTATTTTAATAGTTCCTTTCTTATTGACATAAGCTCTTCGTATATTTTGCTAGAATTAAGTGGCTCTTTGTCTATTCCCTTTAGGAATAGATTTTTTATATTTACCAAGTATTTAAGTTCTTTCTTTAAATATTCCGGATTATAAAGGCTAGAAAGTTTAATCCCTATTCTTCCGGCTTTATCTTCATATGATGGACCTATACCCCTTTTGGTTGTTCCAATTTTTTGGTCTCCTCTTATTTCCTCTTCGATTATTGTGTCTATCTGAGAATGAAAAGGTAAAATCATATGTGCATCTTTGCTCAAGAACAGCCTTCCCTCTGTGTTAATGCCCAATTGGTTTAATTCATTTATCTCTTTTAAAAATGCATGAGGATCCACAACCACACCGTTTCCTATGATGCATCTTGTATCACTGTGAATGATTCCCGAGGGTATTAAGTGAAGTACTATCTTTTTATCTGCTATTATAACAGTGTGTCCTGCATTGTGTCCGCCTTGGTATCTTACTGTTAGTTTTATCTTTTCTGATAAAATATCTACTATCTTTCCTTTTCCTTCATCTCCCCACTGTAATCCGATTACTGCATAATTATTTCCCATTTTATCCTCCGTTAATTTTTAATTGGACGGTTTAAAAAATTGTTCTTTGTGATATTTGCTCCGAAAAGAATTATATTTATTCCTATAACTACAATTGTTCCTCCTATTAGCTGTTTGGATGAAAGAGGAAGTTTTAATATGAAATATGTTCCGATAGCCACTAAGAATGGCTGAATTGATCTGATTATTGAAACAGTCCCTGCTTTCATATAAGACAGAGCTTTAAAAAGTAAAAACATTCCCAAAATAGGACCTGTAAAAGAGCCTATCAATAGATTTATCATTTCTCTTTTGGCAGGGAATTGAAAACCTCCTTTCATTAAAATAAAAAGAGCGTATACTGTAAATAAAAAATAAACTCTTAGAATTGTGATTAAAAGAGATGGTATTTCAGTCGATTTTTTTCTTACTAAAACTGTATTGAAAGCGAAAATAAAGAGCATAATAAACAGAATAAGAAGATATAGAGATTTTACTTCAGGCGTTGTGTATGTGATTATACCTACTCCTATAATTGCAACAATAGCTCCTATTCCTTCTATAAGGTTAAATTTTTCATTTAAAATGAAGTATCCTACGATTACAACCAAAAGCGGAGTAATGCTTCCTAAAAATGAGACGACTGATGGGTTGAGCTTTTTTATTAAGTAAAAAAACAAAAATGTTCCAAATGATTCGGAAATAGCAAAGTAGGAAAGAAACCCAATGTGTCTTTTTATTATTTTCACATATTCTTTAAAGATTTTCATCTTTATGATAAAAAAACTTCCCCAGACAGAAGCAAGCCCAAACCACCAGAATAAAAACAGCTCTGTTGATAATGTGTTTTGAACAAATTTTGAAATAATATAAACAACTGTTACTGACAAAGCTGAAGTTATTGAATAAAAAATGCCTTTTACAGGGTGAGTTTTTAACTCTTTGCTCATCTGCTATTTTAAATAAATCTCACCTAAAAATCAAATTTGCTTTAAAGAATATTAAAATAAAAAGTGAGGAATTTATAAATTCTTTTATCTCTCTTTGCTAAAAAGCTCTTCTATATCGAAATCAGGATGAATGAAAGAGCCAGGATAAAAGTATTTTATAAGCTTTTCTTCTGGTAAGTTTTCTTTGTTTTTAAGTCCTTCATACTGTTTTTCTATGTACCCTCTAATTATGAAGAATATGCCTCTATCAAAAAATGAGTGAAAAGTGGTTTGAAGCTCAAGAGCTGTTTGAAGAGCTACTGTGCTATCAAAAATGTTTTTTTCAAGTATTGTTTTCCACAGAATTTTTTTTAAGAGATAAACTGCGTACTGAACTTCGCATAAAGGGAATTTCTCTTTGTATCTTTCTCTTCCAATTCCCGCAAAGTATTTTCCTATTTTATTTTTTGAAATATCCTCTTTTAAAAAAATTATCAGGTTTTCAATAAGTTTTTTGCTTCTTTTTACAAGTTCACCATCTGTTAGCTTTTGGTATGTTCTCATGTATTTTGACGCCCTTGTTTCATTAATCCACATTTTGGCGATTAAATCTTTTTTTTCTTCGATAAAACTCACAAGGCGGCGGTAAACCATTGTTACCTCCTATTTCTTTTAATATAATAATATAGTGCAAAAAAGGAAAAAAGCAAGATTGTTTTGGGGAAGAAAAAGTATAATTGTATTTCATTATTTAATGAATTAATAAAATAACAATGTGTTGACATGGCGATTTTTTTTTCATATATTAAGTTATTATGGCTGTTAATGATCCTTTTTATGAGTATTATTCTTTAATTTGCAGAACTATTACCACTCCTTCAAGACTTAAGATATTGGAATCAATCGGTCTTAAAAAGATGAATGTTTCTGAAATATATGAAGCTACCGGGCTTTCAAGGAGTAACCTTTCTAACCATTTGGGAGCTCTTTATAAAATAGGGATATTGGGCAGAGAAAAGGTTGGCAACTATATTTACTATTATCTTGCTCAGCCTGAAATTTTAAAGGTAATGGAAATGATGAGGGAGATAGTGCGAAAAATTTCAAAGGAGAGACATAGCTTCGTAAATAATGAAGATCAGTGCGAAAGCGAAAATGAACAAAGATAATTTTTACCTGATTTTTGCAAATCTTTTGGATTATCCTAATGAAGAAAAATTATCCCTTTTTGGTAAGTTCGAAAATATAGTTGGTTTTCATCATAATGAGAAGATCCCCTCATTGGATGATTTGGAAATAGAATATACTAAATTATTTGTTAATGCTCATCCATTTGTTCCTGCTCCTCCCTTTGCTTCTGTCTATTTAAACTCTGAAAATCTTTATGATGAGGTTGAATCATTTTATAAAAGTGGGGGATATGCAATAGAAGCAAGGGAATTCCCACCAGATTATTTAATTTATGAGTTAGTATTTCTTTCAAATCTCTTAAATGATAAAAAATATAAAGCTGAGAGAAAATTTCTGTCTTCGCACTTTTTACCGTGGTTTGTAAGATTTATTGAAAAGGTTAAGAAAAATGATGATACAGGCTTTTACTCTTTTATTTGTGAAAAGATTGGTGTCTTTTTAAATAATAGATTAAAGGAGTTGAAAGATGGGGAAACCGATCTCCAGAAGAGAGTTTTTTAAAAGATCGCTCCTTGGAGCAGGAGCAATAGGTGTTACGGATTACTCCTATGTATTCAAAAAATTTCCACCCGGGAAAGCAGGTAAGGAAGATGTTGAGCTGATTCCTTCTATCTGTGAAATGTGCTTCTGGAAGTGTGGAATTATAGGGAAGGTTAAAAACGGGAGACTTTTGAAAATTGAGGGGAATACCAAAAATCCTCACAATGGTGAAAAGATTTGTGCGAGAGGGAACTCTGGTATAATGCAGCTCTATGATCCTGACAGACTTAAGTATCCCTTGTTAAATGTTGGCAAGAGAGGAGAACCCAAGTGGAAGAGAATTTCGTGGAAAGAAGCTCTTGATAGAATTGCCGAAAAGATGCTTGAATATAAGAAAAAATATGGTGCAAGAAGCATAGCCAACTTATCTCACGGCTCATCCTCTATTCCCATGAGAAAGCTTTTGAAGAACTTTGGCACTGACAGAATAGCTCATGCCTCTTTTGATCAGTGTAGAGGAAACAGAGATGTTGCTTTTGAGCTTACCTTTGGTATGGGAGCGGGTTCTCCCGAAAGAGTGGATTTGATAAATGCAAAAGCTATTCTCTTAATAGGCTCTCATATAGGAGAAAATGTTCACACCTCCTTGGTAAAAGAGTTTATAGAGGCTGTTGAAGGAAGAAAGGCAAAGCTTGTTACAGTTGATCCGAGGTTTTCCATGATTGCCGGTAAATCGGATTACTGGCTTCCAATTAAACCGGGAACTGACACAGCTCTTATTCTAGCTCTTATAAATTATATTATTCAGCACAATCTTTATGATAGGGATTTTGTTGATGAGTACACTTATGGCTTTGATAAATTAAAAGAAGAGGTGAAAAATTATACACCGGAGTGGGCTGAAAAAAATACGGAAATAAAGAAAGAGATAATTATTGAAATAGCAGAGCTTTTCGGAAAGAGTAAACCAGCTGTAACAATATTCCCGGGAAGACAATCAACATGGTATGGAAATGATACTCAAAGAGTAAGAGCTCTTGCGATTCTTGCATCTATTTTAGGTGCTGTCGGAAGAAGAGGGGGCTACTTTTTTCCGACTAAGATTAAATTAAAAGGATGTCCCTGTCCCAATAAAACAGAAGGGGAAGATTTTCTTTGTGATACAAGTGAGTATCCCTTTATGGAAACCACCACAGAGTGTATAAGGGAAGCTACCTTAAATGATGAAGTTAAAATGTGGATTGTCTATGGTTCCAATATAATACACAATACACCGAATCCTCAGAAAACAATAAAGGCAATAAATAAACTTGATTTTATGGTTGTGGTGGATATAAAACCTACAGAACCATCTCTTTATGCTGATATTGTTCTTCCTGAAGCTACATATTTAGAAAGATACGATATACCATTTATGGTTGCTGATTCAAGAACTCCATTTATTCAAATAAGAAGGCCTGTTGTTCAGCCTCTTTACGAATCAAAAGATCCATTTTATATAGTAAGGGAGCTTTCAAAGAGACTTGGACTTAAAGATTGTTTTCCGTGTGAGACTATGGAAGATTATCTCAATTTAGCACTTTCTTCAATAGGAACAAATTTGAGAAAAGTGGAGAAAGAAGGTGGAGTTTATAGGTATGAGGGAAAGCCTTTTCTTGATGATTTCGGAGGAAATTACAGATTCCCAACATCTACGGGAAAGATTGAACTTTATTCAACCAAATTAAGTTTGAATGATAAAGACCCGATTCCTGAATACGAACCTGTGGAGGATCCTCCAAAAGGATGGGCAAGGCTAAGTTACGGAAGATCCCCTGTTCATACTTTTTCGAGAACAGAAAATAACAAATGGCTCCACGCTCTCAATCCGGAAAATGACCTATGGATTAATGAAGAAGCTGCAAAAAGGATGGGATTAAAAGATGGAGAATATGTAAGGTTAAAAAATCAGGCTGGTGTTATTTCTGATCCTGTTAAATTGAAAGTTACACCTGGAATAAGACATGATATGGTTCACACATATCATGGTTTTGGTTCTCAATCCCCATTCCTAAGATTAGCGTATAAGAAGGGAATGTTTGAGAATGCTCTTATTACAAAGATTGTCCTTGATCCAATAATGGGAGGAATGGCAAAAAGAATAAATTTTATAAAAATAGTTAAAGATGGGAAGGAGATAGATTTTCCTGTAATTAAACAAAAGCCTTCCGGTTTTAAGAAAAAACCGGAAAAGGAGATAAAAATTAAATTAACAACTTCTCTGCCCGTTGATGGGCATGAAGAGGAAGAAGGAGGTTGCTAATGGCTAAGTATGGAATGGTCATTGACCTTGACCGCTGCGTTGGTTGTCAGGCTTGTATGGTTGCCTGTAAAGCTCAGTGGCAAACTCCTGAAGACTATTTCAGAACATGGGTTAAACATATAGGACCTGTTCAGATTAAGGATGAGATGGTATTTACCTCTTATGTCGGGCAGTGTAATCATTGTGATGATCCTCCATGTGTGCCCGCCTGTCCAACTCAAGCAACTTTTAAGGATACTGAAACTGGAATTGTTCTTGTGGATTATGATCTTTGCATTGGATGTGGTTATTGTGTTGAGGCATGCCCCTATGGAGCAAGATTTATAAATCCTGTTACCAAGAAAGTTGAAAAGTGTGATTTTTGTTATCCAAGATTGGGAGAAGAGGGCCCCGCTTGTGTAAAAACATGCATTGTTTCTGCAAAAATTTTCGGAGATCTTGAGAACAAAGACTCTTATATTTCCAAGAAGATAAGTGAAGGGAATACTTATGTAATTGCTACCAAAGAGGTTAACCCTGGTCCCAATGTTTATTATAAAGGTAGAAGAAGCAAGATTGAGGCTATTATAAAGAATTATCCGCCTAAGAAAAAGGATATACTTCCAGCTAAAATCTGGTCTAATATTTTAAGACCTTTTGTAATTTTAGGTGCAGGTGCAACCTTTATCGGTAGTCTTGTTGCCTATCTGTTTCAAATAAATCAAGGAGAAAAGGAGGGTGAAGATGAGGAATGAGATTTTAGAGGAATACCTCCCTCTGACGCCTGAAGAGAAGGAAGCATTAAAAAGCAAAAAGATAAAAAAGCATCATGTTGCTACAATATTTCTTCATTGGTTTAATATGCTCGTATGGTTAACAGAACTTGTTACAGGTGCTGCTTTGATAATTTCCTCTTATTATATTTTTGTGCCAAAATTTTTTACTGAACTTGTAAGTGACATTTACGGTACAAGAGCAAATATAATAAGAACTCACATTTTTGTAGGTGTTATATGGGCGGTTGTTTTAATTCTTTATGCTTTTTTCGGATGGAGAAGATACTTGAAACCTACTTTAAAAGAGATTTTTGGAATAACAAAAGATGATATAGGATGGTTAGTAGCTAAGTTTGAGGAAGTCGCACTCGGTAAAAAGGTGCACTACCCTCCTCAGGATTCTTATAATGGAGGACAAAAACTTTTTGCCATGGTTGTAGCTCTTATGGTGCCGATGATAATTATAACTGGTTTTGTAATGGTTTTCCACCTTTTGACGCCTGTTTTGATTAGGTGGGCAATAATTATTCACTTTATTGCTGTAGGACTTGTTGTAATGGGACTATCTGTACATATATATATGGCTCTTCTTTATCCTCCCGAGCAAGAAGGCCTTTTCGGTATGATTCATGGCTATGTTTCCGAATATTTTGCTTACCATCATCATTATAAATTCTGGAGAAAAAAGAAAAAGGGACTTGATAAACCTAAAGAACTTCCACCAAAAAAAGATCTTTCTCCCGTAAAAGCAGGTATTTTATTAGGTGTTGTTCTTTTCTTTTCCTTTTATTTAACCGGTTTTGGGCTTGGTTCATCCGGTTTTGTGCAGAGAACACTTGTGGCTGTTTTCGGCGCGTTTGCTCCGGAGAGTGTAAAGAATCATTCCTATATGGGACACTACTGGGGTGTTTATCCCCTATGGAACTTTTTGGTATTTATGGGGCTTGGAGTAATTATAGGAGCTCTTTTTGCAATGTTTTTGGCAAACAATAAATTCAGATTCAGAGTTGAAAAAGGGGAAAAGATTTCTGATATTCAAAGACTTATTTATGCTGTTATAGGTGGAATTATTGTTGGCTTTGCAACAAGAGTTGCAGGAGGATGTACTTCCTCTATGGCTCTTTCGGGTGGCTCTGTATTTTCTCCTAGTGGATGGCTTTTTATGATTTTTCTTTTTTTGGGAGGCTACATAGGAGCTTTCTTTTTTAGGAGGTTATGGAAATGATAGGTCCTCTTTATAAAGTTTTAGGTTGGGGGCACGGTACGTTGCTTGTACTTGCTCTTATTGTGGGTTTTTTCTTTGGTTATGCTCTTTACAGATCAGGTTTTTATAGCGCAAAAAAGTTAGCAGGTGTTTTTTATCTTTATGATTTTGCTGTTTACAAAGTTATATTTGTTGGGATAATTACTGCAGCCCTTTTTTTGTGGATTTTTTCAGGAATAGGGTTATTGAAATTTGAGCTTTTAAGCTTTCATCCATCGTATCTCATTTCAGCGGCAATAGGAGGTTTTCTATTTGGAATAGGCTTTTCAATAGGTGGATTTTGTCCGGGAACTTCCCTTGTAAGTGCTGTTACCGGAAGTTTTGACGCAATGGCTTTTTTCATAGGTGTTTACATAGGTATTGCAATGTGGGATTTGGGCTATCCTTTTTTATTTAAAGGATTAAATCATCTTGGAAAAATAGATGCAAAAACATTGATGGAAGCTTGGGGAATTCCTTATATTGTTTTGATAATTAGCGCTATAATAATAGCTGCTGTTACATTCCCTTTGGTAGATAAAATAGAAAATAGAGCAAATAAAGGAGGGTTAAAATGAAAAAGAGACTTATTATTTTTTTAATCGCGATTTTGATGGTTTTTTCAGCTTATGCCCAGATTAAACCTGCTAAGTATTTTATTAAAAGCGCTATTGCAAAAATTAAGATGATAACCCCTCATGAAGCTCAAGCTATAATGGATAAAGGAGAGATTATTATAATTGATGTTAGAACGGAGAAAGAATTTAGAAGAGGTACTATTCCAGGAGCTATGCATATCCCAAGGGGATTGCTTGAATTTAAAGTGCATAAGGTTATTACTGACCCCAATCAAAAAATCATAGTTTTTTGCAAAACTGGCGGAAGGGGGGCCCTTGCTACTTTAAGATTAAAAGAAATGGGATACAAATATGTATATAATATAAAAGGTGGATTTAATGTTTGGAAAAAAGCCGGTTTACCTGTTGGAAGGGGAAAGTGAAGAAATGATATGAAAAAGTTTATAATGTTAATCAGGAGGAATTGATGAATGTAGGTGTTATAGGTGTTGGTTATTGGGGAAAAAACATAGTTAGAAATCTTGTAAATTGTCAGAAAATAGAGAAAATATTTATTTTTGACATTAATGACAAAAAGAAAAAAGATATAAAGAAGCATTATCCTTCTGTGGTCTTAACTGATAGTATAAATGAACTTCTTGAAAAAAACATTGAGATTGTTTTTGTAATAACCCCCCCTGAAACTCATTTTGAACTCGGAGAAAAAATATTGGAAAATAACAAACATCTTTATCTTGAAAAGCCCTTTGTCTTATCACTAAAAGAGGCTGATCTTTTAATAAGAAAAGCTCAAAAGAAAAATTTAAAAATAATGAGTGGGCATACTTTTTTATATAGCCCCCCTGTAAGAAAGATAAAAGAGCTTGTTGATTCAGGCGAAATTGGAAAAATTGAGTTTATATCATTTAGAAGAATTAATTTGGGGATTCACCGGCAAGATGTAAATGTTTTATGGGATTTGCTCCCGCACGATCTTTCAATGATTTTTTATTGGTTAGGTTTTGATACTGAAATATTAGAATCAAAAACTTTGCTAAAAACTACAGTTGGAGAGCATCCAGATGTCGGGTTTGTAATGCTTAAATTTCCAGATAATATAATTGCAGAGGGAATTGTGAGTTGGCTTTCACCACGTAAGATAAGGGAAACTATTATTGTAGGAAGTAAGAAGATGATTTTATATAATGACACTGAAGCTGAGGAAAAAATAAAAATTTATGATAAAAAAGTTGAAGAGTTAGAGCCCTCTGACTTTGGAGAATATCAGCTTGCATATCGAGTAGGGGATATTACAGTCCCCTCACTCGATACTTATGAACCTTTGTCTTTAATGGTAAAGGATTTTATATTTTCTATTGAGAAAGATAAATCTCCTCTGTCAAACGGGGAACTTGGGTTGAAAATTGTTAAAAGTATTGAGAAAATATTAAAAAGTTGAAATATTTATTTTTTTTTGCTATTATTAAAATATGGAGGACTAAATGAGTATAAATATTGAAATTTTGTTGGGGAAGGAAAGTGATTATCTTTTAAACTATGAAAGTAAAACTATTCCTAAGGAGCAGCTTCATCATCCCGGACCGGATTTTATTGAAAGGGTAATGGTTAACAGTGATAGGTCTCCTGCTGTTCTTAGAAATATGGCTCTTATCTTCAATCATGGTAGGTTAGCAGGTACGGGCTATTTGTCAATATTGCCAGTTGATCAGGGGATAGAGCACAGTGCTGGTGCCTCTTTTGCTCCGAATCCTATTTATTTTGATCCTGAAAACATTGTGAAACTTGCTATTGAAGGTGGGTGTAATGCTGTCGCTTCTACTCTTGGAGTTTTAGGAGCAGTTGCAAGGAAGTATGCTCACAAAATCCCTTTTATAGTTAAGATCAACCACAATGAGCTTTTAACTTATCCTAATAAGTATGATCAAGTGCTTTTTGCGGATGTTGATCAGGCTTTTGAGCTTGGTGCTGTCGGTGTTGGAGCTACTATATATTTTGGTTCACAGCAATCCATGAGACAGCTTCAAGAAATAAGTCAGGCTTTTAAATATGCTCATAGTTTAGGAATGGTGACAGTATTATGGGCTTATTTGAGAAATTCTGAGTTTAAAAAGGATAAAGATTATCATCTTGCATCAGATCTGACAGGACAGGCAAATTATCTGGGAGTGACTATTGAAGCTGATATAATAAAGCAAAAACAACCTCAAAACAATGGTGGTTTTCTTGCGCTTAAATTCGGAAAAACAAGCAAATTAATGTATGAAAAACTAATGACAGATCATCCGATAGATCTTACCAGGTATCAGGTAGTGAATTCTTTTATGGGGAGAGCTGGATTAATTAATTCGGGAGGCGCTTCTGGAGAAAACGATTTGGTACAAGCTGTTAGAACAGCTGTTATTAATAAGAGAGCGGGAGGTATGGGATTGATTACCGGAAGAAAGGCTTTTCAGAAAAGTATGAAAGAGGGGGTTGAGATTTTAAATGCTATTCAAGATGTCTATCTTGATGAAAAAATAAC
The DNA here is from genome assembly GCA_964634755.1 of uncultured Clostridia bacterium. Lineage (GTDB taxonomy): Bacteria > Acidobacteriota > Aminicenantia > JAMOAD01 > JAMOAD01 > JALXDT01. The sequence continues at coordinate 9,820 of CAZWJH010000021.1, read as the reverse complement.
AATCGCTTGATGGAGAAAACCTGTGTTTAAAAGAGAGAGGGGGGGGGTTCTTTTTCGTTAAACTTTACATTTGTGTTGAGAAAATTAGAGATGATAATTTTTGAAATATTGAATTTTATTTATTTTAGAAAAAAATTTTTAAAATATATTGACTTTTTTGCAAAAAATAATATATTATTAAGAGTATAGAAAAAAGGAGAGAAGCGTGAGTTTGTTTAAAAAAAAGAATTTAGTTGGGCTTGATATTGGAAGCTTTGCTGTAAAGGTTGTGGAATTAATACCAAAAAAGAAAGGTGGAAGAGAGATTTACGAGCTGGCCGGACTTGGATATGAACCGCTACCTCCTCAGACGATTGTTGAAGGAACTATTATGGATTATACTTCCTTGGCTGAGACAATAAACAAGGTTTTTTCTAATGCTCATATTAAGAATAAGAATGTGGCGATAAGCTTGTCAGGAACGGCTGTTATCACCAGGAAGCTGATTCTTCAGAAAATGTCTGAAGAGGAGTTAGAAGAATCTATTGAATTTGAAGCGAAAGGTCAGTTAACATCTCCTATTACAGATGTCTATCTTGATTATGATGTGGTTAATGAAGATGAGGAAAGAATGGAAGTTGTTCTTGTTGCTATTAAAAGAGAAAAGGTTGACGAGTATAGAGGTGCTGTGCTTCAGGCTGGCAAGAATGTTGAAGTTGTTGATACTGATCACTTTGCTCTGGAAAATGCGATTGAATACAATTACTCGATACCTCCCGATACTACTTATGCTATCCTTAATGTTGGAGCCTCTTTAACGAATATAGTAATTGTAAGAAGCGGGGCTCCCATTTTAACGAGAGATGTTAACCTTGGAGGTTCAAATCTTACGGATGTTATTCAAAAGGAATTTCATCTTGACTTTGAAAAGGCTGAAAAAATTAAAAAAGGACAAACGGTTTCCGGAATTTCAGCTGAAGTGTTGGAGCCAAGTTTAAGAGTTCTTTTTAATGACTTGAAAATGGAGACATTAAAAACATTTGACTATTATCAGGCTATTTCTGTTAAGGACTCTATTTCTAAAATTTATCTCAGCGGGGGAAGTGCAAAAATGAAGAATCTGTCTTCTTTCTTGGAGGAGGAACTTAGTCTTCCTGTGGAATTAGTGAATCCCTTTCAGAATATTTACTATAATGAGAAGAAGTTTAATCCTGATTATCTAAATGAAATGGAAAGTACCTTTGTTGTTGCTGTAGGTTTGGCAATGAGAAAAATGGGAGAGTAAAGATGATAAAGATAAATGTACTAAAATCAGAAAAAAGAGAAAAAGGTAAAAAGAAAAAAGCTTTGGTCACGGGGGAAGCTGATAAGAGGTTGACAAATATGTTTGTTGGAGTGATGGTTGTTACTGTGCTCATTATTGCAGCGATGTGGTATAGCCAGAGTAGTAAGATGGATCAATTAAGGCAGGATATAGATATTCTTACGGCAAAAAAGAATAGTCCTGAGTTAAAAAATGTTGAAAAAAGGTTAAAGGAGCTAGAGAGAAAACAGCAAGTTATAAATAAGAAAATTGAGATTATTGATAGATTGAAGAAATATAGAACAGTGCCGGTGGAGATAATAGATCTTTTATCTAAGAATATTCCGGACCAGGTATGGTTTACCTTTTTAAGTTATAAAGAGGGATTTGTTAGAATTAGAGGGTATGCCTTTTCAAATGAATTAGTCGCACGATTTATCACGAATCTTGAAAAGACCAATAAGTTTTCTAGTTTTAATTTGATAAACACGAAAAAGTTAAGAAAGGGTGGAGTTGAATTTTATAGCTTTAACATCAACTTTAAATATAAGATGCCCGAGGTGAAATAATGGATATAAAAAGTTTGCCGTGGTATGGCCAGTTAATTGTTTTTGTTTTGTTGGGTTTATTGTTTATAGGAATCTATTATAAGATGTATTATAGTCCGGGGCAGGATGAGGTGCTTTCTTTGGAAAAACAGAAGGCACAATTAGAATCAGAGATAAAAACACTTCAGAGAAAGAAGAAGGAAATTAATAAGATTCAAAGAGATATAGAGTTAAAAAAAGCTAACTTGGAAAAACTTCAAGAGATTTTACCCAATAGAAAAGAGATTGCAAAGATTTTGACAATTATACAAGGAAGAGCAAAAGATTGTAATCTTTCAATTCTTAGTTTTACACCCAAAGGGGAAATTCCGAAGAGTATAATTATTAAGCAAAGAGTAACTGTAAGACAGGGAAATATTGAGAAAACTAAATATAAAAAAGTAGCTGTAAAAAATGTTTTTGCTGAGTGGCCTATAAGTCTTTCATTAAGAGGAGGCTACCACGATTTGGCTGTATTCTTTGTTCATTTGTGCAGTTTATCGAGGATCTTCACTATTTCAAATTTTGAGATTAAAGCACTTACGAAGCAAACACGAAGTGAAACTATATCTGCTCGTGTTTTAGCTAAGACTTATATCTTTATTGAAAAGGAAAATAAAGGGCCAAAAGGAAAGAAAGTAGTTGTGGTAAGAAGGAGGTAGAAATGAAGGGAAGTAAAATTGTATCTATATTTGTAATGTTAATTTTTCTGAGTATGAGTGGAGTTTCTGCTGTGCAAAAGACAGAGAAAAAAGCTCCCATTGAAAAACCTGCAAATAATTCATTCAAAAATATTTCCGATTCCAATTTGCTTTACAACTATGATCCGCAAAACAGAAGAGACCCATTTTATGATCTTTTAAAGGGATTAAAAGCTGCTAAAAAGAAGGTCCAGAAAGGTGTAAAACCTTTTTATATTACTGAAATTCAATTAACAGGAATTATTGGTTTTAAAGGACAGTATTCTGCGATGGTAGTAACTCCTGAAGGTGAAGCTTACTCTATAAAAAAGGGAGATAAGTTAATGGATGGAGTTGTAGAAGAGGTTAGGGCGGATTATGTAAAGTTTATTCAGGTTTTAAAATCGCCCATAATGCTGAAAAAAACAAGAGAAATTATTAAAAGAATAAATATAGATGAAAATTCGAAGGAATAATATTATGGAGGAGAAGATGAAAAAGCTTAAAGTGTTTACGATAGTTTCGGTGCTTATATTCATCGGAAGCTTTTTGATGGCCTACCAGAATAAAATTGTAAAAACTTATTTTAAAAATGACGCGAAGAGCTTGAAAGTGGTTTTTGTGGGAACCAATGAATTTAGTGAAATACCTGATTTCTTTGAAAATGAAGGTAATACAAAAGAGATTGTTTTGAGGTTTAAAGGAGTTTCTGCTGAGAATAAAGGGGAGATTGAGGGTAATGGAATAGTTAAAGGTATTTCTTTTGAAGAAAAGAGTGGAGAGCTTTACTCTCATTTAAAAATGGAGACATCCGCTCCTTTTAGAATTTACAAGAAAGGAACGAATGTTATTGTTGAGATTTATAAAACAGTGAATGCACCAATTGTTAATGGTGAAACAAGTAATATCCTTTTAAATGATCTCGCAATTGAAAGTGTGGGAGATGATTTAAAAATACATCTTAAGTTTAATGGTGATATTCCTACTTATGATGTATTTTATGTTGATAATCCCAGAAGATTGGTATTTGATCTTTATGATACAAAAAACAGAGTAAGAAGAAATATTTTTTCTGTTCAATTCTCTGATATTTCAAGGGTAAGAGTAGGACAAAACAAAGTAGTTCCTCAAAAAGTGACAAGGCTTGTTTTTGATTTAAAGAAGAATATTATCAATTATAGCGTTGATGAAAGCGAGGAAGAATTGATTATAAATGTAAAGAATAGTGCAGTAAAGATAAGAAATGATAATTTTATAAAAGAGAAGAAAATTGACAATGTAGTAAAAAAAGATAAAAAGATTATTGCCAAAGCTATTGAAAAAGTGAATGAGAGAAAAGTAAGGAAAGTTGTAAATAAGAAAATAAAAGTAGTTCCTATTGAAAAAGCAAACACTAAAAAGTTTGAAGCAAAAACACTTCATAGTGAAGAGAGTATTTACAAAGGAGCATTAATCTCTCTAAGATTAAAAGACGCTGATATTAGAGATGTTTTAAGAGAGATAGCTGTTAGAGCTGGCTTAAATTTAATTATTGATCCCGGAGTTTCCGGTAAGGTTACTTGCGAATTAATTAAGATTCCGTGGGATCAGGCTCTTGATTTGATATTAAAATCAAACAAACTGGGGAAAGTGCTTGAAGGAAATGTTTTAAGGGTTGGTAAAACTGATGTTTTGGCAAGAGAAGAGGAAGAAAACAGAAAACTTATGGAGGCTAAAAAATTATCAGGGCCTCTAAAAGTTCTTACCAGGACATTATCCTATGCAAGAGTGAAAGCAGTGGAACCATTGTTGAAATCACAATTAAGTAAAAGAGGAAAAATTTTAATAGATCAAAGAACAAATACTATTATCGTGTCTGATGTTGTTCCTAAAGTGCAAGTTATTGATAAAATGATTGATATTTTGGATACTCCCAATTTACAGGTGAATATAAAAGCAAGAATTGTTGAAACAACATCAAATTATGCTCGAAATCTTGGAATTCAATGGGGGTTTAAAGGCATAAGTAATTATTATTATGGAAACCAAACATCTTTAAAGTTTCCCAATAATATTACAGTAGCAGGTAATAGTGTTGCTTCCCAGCAAGGGATTTACGGCCCGTTGGGCGGTTATGCAGTGAATTTACCAGCTCCAGCATATTCAAGCGGAATAGGTATTACTTTAGGAAATGTGCTTGATACTTTTAGACTTGATGCTGCCCTTACAGCTCTTGAGAATAAGGGTAAAGCAAAAATTTTATCCATGCCTGAAGTTACTACTCAAGATAATACTAAGGCTGATGTTATTCAAGGTAAAATGATTCCAGTTCAAACTGTAGCATACAATACAGTTTCTACCAGGTATGTTAATGCTGCTCTTGAACTTCACGTAACCCCTCATATTACAGCTGAAGGTACTATAATTATGACAATTGAGATAAGAAATGATAATGCAGACTTTTCTAATCTTGTTAATGGAATTCCCCCTATTATCACTCAAAGAGCAAAGACCTCTGTTCTTGTTAAAGATGGAGGAACAACCGTTATTGGTGGAATTTATAAGGTTGAGGATAGTATAACAAAAAATACAGTTCCAGGGTTGGGCAAAATTCCGATAATAGGCTTCTTGTTTAGAGGGACTCAAAGAGTTGGAACAAATAGAGAGTTATTGATTTTTATTACTCCAAGAATAGTTAGGTAGGGAGGAGAGAAAAATGAAAAAAATAAAAATAATTTTACTTTTTGTTGTGTTAGGAAGCATGATACTCTTCTATTTTAACTCCTGTAATGCAATAGAGAACAAAACAAGATCAGGAAGCACTCTTATTCTTGATAATTTACTTGATAGCGAAGGTACAAAAACAGTTATAGATTCTGATGTATGTATATTAAATAAAGAAACTAGCAGCTGTTCCGTTCAGGAAGATCTTGCAACGGCAGAAGTTAGAAATGTTCCGCTTAATCCTGATGCTGATTCTTCATATTATGGAGATGTTATTATTAAAAGGTACAGAGTTTCCTTTACGAGACATGATGGAAAGAATAAAGAGGGAGTGGATGTTCCTTACACTTTTGTTGAGGACATTAATGTGTCTGTAAAAGTTAATACAGCGACTAAATTTTCTTTTGTGATTGTTCCAGTAAGAGCCAAGTTGGAACCTCCTTTAATTAGATTAGTTGGAGGAGGAAATGAGGATGTAATTCAAACAACAGCTCATGTGACATTTTATGCAGAAGATATGGCAGGACATCAGATGGAGATAGAAGGTAATATAGATGTTTATTTTGCCGACTGGGCGGATAAATAACAATGGGAGGAAGTGAAATGAAAAATAAAATATTAATTGTTTTATTAATAGTGACTGTAAGCTTTTTTCTTTTAAATTCCTGCAAAAGAAATGAGTACACTGCTCCTGATTTTACAGGGCCTGCGGTTAAAGACTTATATGCAATGATAAATGTTGGTAAAACGGTTTTAAATGCTGGAGAAAACACTAATGTAATAGTAAAAGTTCTTAGTAATCTTGGCCCTATTAAAAATGCTAATGTTAGCCTTATAATCACTACTTATGATGGTACTTCATATTCAAGATTCGGTTCACTTAATCCAAGCTCAGGAAGAACAGATGAAAATGGTATTTTTGAGAGCACACTATATGCCCCTGATGTGCTTTTTGGAATCCATTATGTAAAAATTGTTGCTCATGTAAGTGGTGATCCGTATTTGTTTAATAATAGAATTTTAACTGCCCAAGCAACTGTAGTTTTTAGTGAATAAAGATATGGAACTTATTGAATATCTTGAAAAATTAGAAATACATGAAAATAAAAAGGAATGGGATGAGCTTCTTAAACTTTCTGAAGAGGCAGTTGAAAATTTCCCATATTCCCAAACATTAAAAATCTATAAGATAAGGGCTCTTATTGAGAAAGAGAGATTAAATGAAGCTAAATTTATGTGTGATGAGCTAATTAAAACCAATCCTGGTAGCTCTATAATTCATTTTTTCTTAGCTGATATTTATGAGAAAAAAGGAGATATAAAAAGAGCTATTGATGAGTATAATAAAATATTATTTTTAAATCCCGGCGACACAAAATCTGTTTCTGAGATAGAAAGACTAAAAAAGATTTTGGGAGAGGATAAGTCCTCAGAAGGAGCACCACCTGAAGATGATCTTGTGGAGAGTGAAGAAAAAGAAGAGTTTAACGCAGAAGCAGACAGGGAAAAAATAGCCCTTTCTAGTGAGGAGGAGGTTATTTCAGAAGAAGTGGAGAATGATGGTATTAAAGTTGAAGCAGAAGAAGAGATGCTGGATAAGGATGAAGTAATTGAAAAAGGGGAGAAACCTACTTTTGCAGAATCTATAGAAGAAAAAAAAGAAGATAACTTTCATGAGGGCTTTGAAGATACAATTACAACTAATAGAGATATTTTACCAGAGAAAGAAAAAGCTAAAGATGATAGTAGTGAGCAGGTAGAAAGGGAAGTGATTTCTGAGGAAGATTTATACACAACTGTCTCTATGGCGGATATTTTGGAAAAACAGGGTAAATATTATGAGGCTCAGAAAATATTTTATAAACTGTACAAAAAAGGTAAGTCTCTATCTGCTTTGAGAGGATACAAACGAACAGGCCTTAAATTTTATGAATCTTTTCTTAATAAGCTTAATAGGAGGATGAAAAGGAGTGTTTGAACTTTTAAAAGAGTTAAAAAAAAGTTTGAATCTGGAATATATTGGAATAATGGGAAAAGATGGATTTCCTGTATATGAGGTAAAAGACAGCTTTGAGGATTCCGAAGAAAAAATAGCGGAATTATCGGAAATTCTTTTAAGTGAAATAAAATTCTCCCATGAAACCATGAAATCAGAGATATTGTCAAGTTTTCTAAAATTGGAGAATAAACTTAATATTTATCTGTTTAAGTTAAATGATGAGTACTTTTTAATCGCAATTTTTGATAATTCAACTCCTTTTGGTAAAGTTAATTTTTATTTTTCAAAAGAAAAAGAAAAAATAATAAGGAAGCTTTGAATTATTTTTTTTCAAAAGAAATAAATCTCCATCTTTTAAAAATATCTTTGTGAAAGGAAAGAAAAGGAAACTCTTTTTCTAAAATTCCTTTTTGTGTATCACCAATTTCTATGATTAGATTTCCATTCTTTTTTAAATATTTTTCTGACAGATTGATTATTCTTTTTATGAAAAATATCCCGTTATCATTAGCAATGAGTGCATTTTTTGGCTCGTTTTTGACTTCCGGCGAAACCTTTTCATATTCTTTTTTACTCACATAGGGTGGGTTTGATACAATTAAATCAAAAGTCGATTTTTTTTTAATTGCTTTAAAAAGATTTGAACAGAAAAAATTTATTCTTGTTTTATGAAACAGAGAATTCTCTTTTGCAATCTTTAGAGCTTTTATTGAAGTATCAGAGGCAAAAAATTTTGCTGGTTTTGGGTAATTTTTTGCTATTGAAATAATAATATTTCCACTTCCTGTTCCTATATCAAGAATTCTTGGATTTTTCCTTTTTTTTAAAAAATCAAGAGCAAGGTCAACAAGGCCTTCTGTTTCTATTCTGGGGATTAGAACATCAGGGGTAGTGATAAATTTTAGTGAATAAAATTCTCTAGAGCCTATGAGATAGGAAAGTGGAATTCTTTTATGGATTCTTTTGCTTATAATCTTATTGTACTTAGTAGTATCTTCTTCTTTTAATGATTCTTCATAATTTACAAGGATTTGCTCTCTTGAAATTTTTAAAATGTGCTCCAATAAGATTATAGCTTCAAGTTGGGGATTTCCACTAACTTCTTTAAGTTTTAGTGATGCTTCTCTAATTATTTCCTTTATTTTCGTCAAAGGAGGCAAGCTCTTCTTCCAATTTTTTTGATTCAAAATATGTTAATAGGGCATCTATTATTTCATCCATTTCACCATTAAGGAATTCGTTTAAATTGTAGATGCTCATGTTAATTCTGTGATCTGTTACTCTGTTTTGAGGGAAGTTATAGGTCCTGATTTTTTCGCTTCTTTCGCCTTTTCCAACTTGAGATTTTCTTTTTTTGGCGATTTCTTCTTCTTTCTTTCTTCTTTCTATTTCATAAAGTTTTGTCCTTAATATTCTTAAGGCTTTTTCTTTATTCTTATGCTGTGATTTTTCATCCTGGATACTTACGACGATTCCGGTTGTAATATGGGTAATTCTTATTGCCGTATAATTTCTATTTACATTTTGTCCGCCAGGACCGGAAGCAGAAAAAGCATCAATTCTAAGATCTTTAGGATCAATTTTAACATCAACAGCTTCTGGTTCCGGTAGTACTGCAACTGTTGCAGTGGATGTATGAATTCTTCCTGAAGCTTCGGTTTGAGGGACTCTTTGAACTCTGTGAACTCCGCTTTCATATTGAAGCTTGATAAAAGCCTTATCCCCTTTTATAGAAGCGGATATTTCTTTAATCCCTTTTAAATCAGAAAAATTAGAGCTCAAAATTTCTATTTTCCAATTATTTTTTTCTGCATATCTGCTGTACATTCTGAAAAGTTCTGAAGCAAAAAGGGCAGCTTCTTCTCCTCCTGTTCCTGCTCTTATTTCTAAAATAATGTTCTTTTTATCTTCTTCTTTGCTCTTTATCAATAATTTCTTAATTTCATCTTCTAATGTTTGTTTTTCATTTTCAAGCCTTTTTATTTCTTCTTCTGCAAGTTCTTTCAGCTCTTTGTCACTACTTTTTAATAAGGTTTTATCTTCTTGAATTTGATTTTCTATCTTCTTATATTCTCTATATTTCTTTATTATTGGTTCTATCTGAGACAATTCTTTAGATAGATCACGGTATTTTGTAAAATCTTTTACTATTTCTTCCTGTGATAATAATTTTACAATATCACCATATCTCTTTTCGAGTGAATCTAATTTTTTTAACATTAATTATAATTGATGATTATTGTTTTAAATAACTATCTCCATATTTTTTCTTAAATTTTTCAATCTTACCTGCAGTATCTACAAACTTTTGTTTACCTGTATAAAAAGGATGGCATTGTGAACAGATTTCAACTCTTATTTCTTTTTTTGTGGCTCTTGTTTTAAATGTATTGCCACATGCACAAATAACCGTACATTCTCCATACCAAGGATGTATATCTTTTTTCATCTTTACCTCCATGAGAGACCATATTTTATCATTTCTTTTGAACTAATTCAACAGAAGGAGCTGAGTTGAAGTTACAAATTAAAAATGTCATAAAAAGTTACAAAAAATTATGTCACATAT